>NZ_JBHWJT010000055.1:0-37541 GCF_042731325.1 Streptomyces sp. NPDC059866
GTCGCGTCGGCCGTACGGCCGGCCGACGCGACGGCGGAACCTCCTGCTCGTGGTCAGCGCTCCCCGGCGCCCGGTGCCTTGATGACCGGCAGCCGGGCGCAGCGTCGGCAGGACCGGGCCGAGCCCGCCACCAGGGCGTGCGAGGTGGCGGCCAGGGCCCCGGCGAACGCGAGCAGCAGCCAGTCGGTGCCCAGGGCGGCCGCGATGGCGAGGGCCAGGGTGGCGACGGCCATGGAGACGCTGGCGACGGTGCCGCCCCATGCGACGGTGAGCGGCAGCCGGTCCGGCGTGGGCAGCCAGCGGGCGAGTGTGCCGGTGGCCGCCAGGGCCACGGCGGCGAGCAGTGCGGCAACGGCCGAGACGACGGCCAGATGGACGGCCAGCAGCTGGGCGGTGCGCGGCAGTTCCCAGGTCTGGTCGTGGCCGGCCTGCCGGACCAGATACCAGCAGGCGATCACGAAGGGGACGGTGAGCGCGACGGCCCGCGCGGTGTGCCGGGCCTGGGCGATCGTCAGCTCGCGCTGCCAGCTCACCACGAGTTCGTCGGCGGTCCCGAACTCCCGCACCGCCTGGTCGGCGGCACGCTGGTACGGCAGCCCCGCCCGGGTGCGTTCCGACACCGCGTCCGTCAGGTCCTCACGCACCTCGGCCACCATGCGTGCCTTGGTGCGCGCCGGGCCGTGTAAGGCGGCGGCCAGGCTGGAGACGTAGTCCTCGATGGGGTCGGTCTGCGGGGTGACGGCGCTCATGTGGCGACTCCGGGCGGCGTGACGGGGTTCAGGACCGAGCCGATGGCGGTGGTGAACTCCTGCCACGCCGTCCGCTCGCTGGCCAGAGTCCGGCGTCCGGCCTCGGTGAGCTCGTAGCACCGCCTGCGGCGTTCGCCGGCGGACTGCCAGCTGCTGCGCAGCAGCCCGATGCGCTCGAGCCGGTTGAGCGCCGGATAGATCGTGCCCGTACGCAGTTCGAGTGCGCCTCCGCTGCGCTGCTGGACGGCGGTGATGATCGCGTAGCCGTGCAGGGGCCCGGGTTCGAGCACGGCCAGCAGCAGTCCGTCCAGGTGGCCGCGCACTGCATCCTGTCTCATAAGTCGGCAGCCTACACAATCCAGGTATTGGTGTGCTATCTATTGGCAGCCAATGCATGCCGACGACGAAAGGGTCCACCAGTGACCAAGGTGCTGTTATCCGACTCCACCGCGGGAGCGTGATCCGGTGCGTACGTTGCGGATCGCGGCCGGCGTCGAGGCGGCCTCCCTCGCCCTGCTCTTCCTGAACCTGTTCACCGTCCATCTGCAGGTGATCACCTCGCTCGTCGGGCCGGTGCACGGCTCGGCGTATCTCGTCACGATCGGCGCCGCGTGCATGGCCCCGGCCGCGGCCGGGTCGGGCGCCCGCTGGCGCGCCGCCGTCCCGGGCGTCGGCGGCCTGCTCGCCCTGGCGCGGATCCGCAGTCGGACCGCGCAGGCCTCGCCGACCGCCCAAGCGGTCCCGGGCGGCTCGCATGGCTGAGCCCGCACCGACCGGCACGCACAGCATCCACGGTCGCCCGGACCGTACGAAAGAGACCGCATCCAGGACCCGACGGGGGAGGACCCGATGACCGCCGGCAGTTCGGCAGCCGCCATCGAGACCGAGGGGCTGGTGAAGACCTACGGGGACAAGCGGGCCGTCGACGGCATCGACCTCGTCATCCCCCAGGGCATGGTCTACGGCGTGCTCGGCCCCAACGGGGCGGGCAAGACGACCTTCGTGAAGATGCTCGCGACCCTGCTGCGGCCGGACGGCGGCCGGGCCCGCGTCTTCGGCCGGGACGTCGTCCGCGAGGCGGACGAGGTGCGGGCCCGTGTCTCCCTCACCGGCCAGTACGCCTCGCTGGACGAGGACCTGACCGGCGCCGAGAACCTGGTCCTGCTCGGCCGGCTCCTCGGCCACGGCAAGTCCGCCGCCCGTGACCGCGCCGCGCAGATGCTGGAGGCCTTCGTCCTGACCGAGGCGGCCGACCGGCAGGTGAAGACGTACTCCGGCGGTATGCGGCGCCGGCTCGACATCGCGGCGTCCATCCTCAACACCCCCGACCTGCTCTTCCTGGACGAGCCGACCACCGGCCTGGACCCGCGCAGCCGCAACCAGGTGTGGGAGGTCGTGCGGGCCATCGTCGGCCAGGGCACCACGGTGCTGCTCACCACCCAGTACCTGGACGAGGCCGACCAGCTGGCCGCACGGATCGCGGTGATCGACAGCGGCAAGGTGATCGCCGAGGGCACCAAGGGTGAGCTCAAGGCCTCCGTGGGCGCCGGGTCGGTGCATCTGCGGCTGCGTGACGCCTCCCAACGGCCGGATGCCGAGCGGGTGTTGGCGCTGTGCCTGGACGGCATGCCCGTACAGCTCGATCCCGACCCGTTCGCCCTCACGGCTCGCGTGGGCGCCGGGGCCGACGGCTCCGGAGCGGCCGAACTGGCCTCCCGCGCCCTGGCCGAGCTGGCCCGGGCCCATATCGCCGTCGACACCTTCTCGCTGGGGCAGCCCAGCCTCGACGAGGTCTTTCTCGCCCTGACCGGTGACGGCGCCGGCAGCGGCCGCAGCGTTCAGGAGGCCATGGCATGAGCACCGTGACCAAGACCGAGGACCGCTCCGACGGTCCCGCCCGGGTGTCCACCGAGTCGCTGGCCGCACTGCTGGTCGCCCCGGCCGGGAAGCGGCCACGGGCCGGCGCCGCGGCGGCGTCGACGGCCTTCGGCTGGCGGGCCATGCTGAAGATCAAGCATGTGCCGGAGCAGCTCTTCGACGTCACCGCGATGCCGATCATGTTCGTGCTGATGTTCACGTACCTGTTCGGCGGGGCGCTGGCAGGCTCGACGGAGGAGTACATCCAGTTCCTGCTGCCCGGGATCCTGGTGATGTCGATCATCATGACGACGATGTACACGGGCATCTCGATCAACGTCGACATCGCCAAGGGCGTCTTCGACCGCTTCAAGACCCTGCCGATCTGGCGGCCCGCGCCCATGGTCGGCTATCTGCTGGGCGACATGCTCCGCTACACCGTCGCCGCGGCCGTCATCCTGACGGTGGGTCTGATCCTCGGCTTCCGGCCGGACGGCGGCCCTGTCGGGGTGCTGGCGGGGGTGGCCCTGCTGCTGGTCTTCAGCTTCGCCTTCTCCTGGGTGTGGACCATGTTCGGCCTGCTGCTGCGCACGGAGAAGACGGTGATGGGCGTCTCGATGATGGTCATCTTCCCGCTGTCCTTCCTCAGCAACGTGTTCGTCGACCCGAAGACCATGCCGGGCTGGCTGCAGGCGTTCGTCAACAACAGCCCGGTGACCCATCTGTGCGAGGCGGTACGGGGTCTGATGGCCGGCGACCGGCCGTCGGCGGACATCGCCTGGACGCTGGGGTGGGCGGGCCTGTTCCTGCTGGTCTTCGGACCGGTCACGATGCGGCTGTACGCCCGCAGGTGAGATGAACGCCGGTATCGCCGACAACAAGGCGGCGGACAGCGCTTGAACGCGCTGTCCGCCGCCTTTTTTGCGGAATACGAGCCTCGATTTCGAACGCCTTCCACCTGATGGTTTCTGTGAGAGGATCCCCGAGCGACAGGCTGAGTGCGACGCGGTCGCCATGCCGTTGACCGACGACCGGCCAGTCCTGCTCGAAGAGCTTTCGTCAGATCTTCTGGTCCTCGCTTCCGGAATTCCGCGGACCCCTACCCGGGTCATACGTCGAGACCGTCACCACTCGAGTGCAACGGCTCCGCAGTTTCCGCATGCGACGGACCATTCACAGAAGGGGGAATGCCGTGACCGTCACGGATACGGCCAAAGACACTTCCAGGCCTCCGCAATACCCTTTCGGTCCCGTGGTCCGGCTCGAACTGAATCCCCGTTACCTGGAGCTGTGCCGGACCGAGCCGGTGTCCCGGGTCACCATGCCGTACGGCGGTGAGGCCTGGCTGATCACCGGATACCACGAGATCAAGGAGTTCCTCGCCGACCCCCGGTTCAGCTCCCGCTGGGCCACGGAACCCGACACCGCGCGGGTCACGCCCCTGCCGCTGCGCCCCGGGAACCTGCTCAGCATGGACCCGCCGGACCACGGAAAGATGCGCAAGATCGTCGCGCACGCGTTCCGGCCGCGCATCGTCTCGGACCTCACCGACCGGATGCGGGAGCTGGTCACCACGGAACTCGACGCGATGGAGGAGGCCGGCCCGCCCGGCGATCTCGTACAGCGGCTGGCGATTCCGCTTCCGGTCCGCATGATCGTGGAGCTGTTCGGTGTCCCTTACGAGGAACGGGCGGAATTCCGCAGGTACTCCGATGTCTTCGTGGCCACCTCCGCACACACCAGGGAGGAGGTGAACGAGGCCCGGGACGGACTCGAGCAATTCCTGCGCAAGCTGATCTCCATACGCCGGGCCAGTCCCTCCGACGACCTGATCTCCGTCCTCATCGAGGCGCTGGACGCCGGGCAGATGACGGAGGTGGAGGCCGTCCGGACCGGAATCGGCATTCTCATGGCCGGTCACGAGACCTCGCTCAGCATGATCTCCAACGTGTCGTTCCTGCTGCTGGCCCAGCGTGATCTCTACGAACAACTCCTGGCGGACCGCAACCTGCTGGATCCCGCCATCGAGGAAATGCTGCGCATCATTCCGCTGCGCTCGACGGGCAGTTTCCCGCGCCGGGCCTCCGAGGACGTCGAGATCGGCGGGGTTCTCATCCGCAAGGGCGAGACGGTCATCTTCCAGCGGGCCGCGGGTGACCGCGACGAGCGGGTTTTCGAGGACCCGGAGACCATCCGCTTCGACCGTGAGCGCAATCCGCATCTCGGTTTCGGCCACGGCATTCACTACTGCCTCGGAGCGGCCCTCGCCCGCGCCGAACTCAAGGCGGCCATCGGCGGTTTGCTCGACCGGTTCCCCGGCCTGCGCCTGGCGGGCTCGGTGGACGACGTCCCGTGGAAGCCCGGCCTGATCGCACGGGCCCCGGAATCCCTGCCGGTCACATGGTGACGGCGGTGCCGTCCGGCCCTGGTGAGCGAGGCGAGACCCGCACCGGAGACCGGGCCCAGTGGCTGCTCGAAGTGGACCGGTACGCCTGCGCCGGCTCCGGTCTGTGCCTCGCCACCGCGCACGGCCGGCTGCGCCTGGACGCCGGCCGGGCCCGGCCGGTGGCCGAGCTGACCGACCCGGACGCCCGCGTGATCGACGCCGCGGAGATCTGCCCCATGGAGGCGATCACGGTACGCGACACGCGGACCGGCGAGATCATCGCGCCGCAGCAGTGACCGGGCGGTCGAGAAGAACCCGGGAATCCCCCTGATTCCCGTGCCCCCCTTTCCCTCAGGAAGGAAACGCCCTGCCATGCCGAACTCCGAACCGCTGCCCCTCTACGGCAAGGAGTACAAGACCGACCCGTACCCGCTGTACCGAAAGCTCCGCGAGGAGGGCCCGGTGCACCGGGTCAACTTCCCCAGCGGCGTCAACGCATGGCTGGTCACCGGCTACGAGGCCGCGCACAGCGCGCTGAACGACGACCGTCTCGGAAAGAACCACGACCTCGGCAACAGCGCCTGGCGCGAGCGCGCCGCCATCATGCCGGAACCGCAGCACTCACAGCTCCAGGTCCATCTGCTGCACCAGGACCCGCCGAAGCACACGGTGATGCGGAAAATGGTCACCGAGGCGTTCGCTCCCCGCCATGTCGAGCGCATGCGGCCCCGGTTCGAGGAGATCGCCACCGAACTGCTCGACGCGGCCCTCGACACCCCCGATACCGGGGAGGCCGGGGAGATCGACGTCGTCGGCGCCTTCGCCGCGCACTTCCCCTTCCGTGTCCTCGCCGAAGTGATCGGCCTGCCCGAGGCCCTGGCGGCGCGGTTCGACCGCGACTGGGGCAAGGTCGTGCAGCCCGTCGGCCCCACCGACCCGCAGCGGCCGGTGTACGAGGGGCGCCTGCGCGGGCTGCAGGGCTATATCGCCGAGGTCACCGAGGACAAGCGCCGAAACCCCGGCGACGACCTGCTCACCAAGCTCGTCGTGGCGTGCGAGGAGGGCGCGATCAGCAAGGAGGAGCGCGACTCCGTCGTCTTCCAGCTGCTGGTCGCCGGACAGGAGCCGGTGACCAACCAGATCACCACCGCCCTCGTGGCCCTGCTGCGCCACCCCGCCGAGCTGCGGCGGCTGCAGGACGCCGTGCGGGACGGCGAGGCGGGCGAGCAGGGGCTGCTCGCCCGGGCCGTGGAGGAACTCCTGCGCTACGACAGCGCCTTCGAGCTCACCACCTGGCGGTTCTTCGCCGAGGACGCCGACCTCTTCGGCACCCGTGTTCCGGCCGGCGACTCGGTCATCGTGTCGCTGAGCGCCGCCAACCGCGACCCGGAACGGTTCCCCGACGCCGACACCCTCGACCTGGACCGCACACCCAACCCGCACCTGGCCTTCGGCCACGGCATCCACTTCTGCCCGGGTGCCTCCCTTGCCCGTATCGAACTCCAGATCGCCCTGCGCGCGCTGCTCGTCCGGCTGCCCGGACTGCGACTCGCCGTCGCGGACCAGGACCTCGAGTGGATCGGCGCCGTCCTCGCGCGCGGCGTCAACCAACTGCCCGTCTCCTACGGCACCTCACAGGCGGCTCCGGCCACCGGCTGCCCCGTACGGCACCGGACGAACTGAGCGTCCGGCCGCCGTCCCCCGGCCACGTACCGCAGAACTGCCACCCGACGGCATCTCTGCGTCCAGCCTTCAGCGGAAGCGAGTCGATGACCCATGTCCCAGATGTCCACCACCTTCACCCATGCCTCGGCGGCCGAACGCGTCAGCCGCGAGATCCTGGAACTGCTGCTCCCGCACCGCAGGGCCGCCGAGTCCGATCCGCAGCTGGACACCGCCCATGACTTCCCGGAGCAGCTGCGCCAGATAGGCGACTTCGTCCGGCGGGACGAACCGGTGATCTTCAGCCTGCCCGGCTTCCCCTGCAAGTCGCCCAACCCGGACAAGGTCCTCAGCCACTTACCGGACCACGGGGAGCGGCTGGCGCTGCGCTTCCTGGGCTCCCTGTGCGCGGAGATCGGCAAGGTGTACGCCCCTGGCGCGAAGGTCCTGATCTGCTCCGACGGCCACATCTTCGGTGACGTCATCGGCGTCCCCGACGAGCACATAGACGCCTACGGCAGCGAGCTGCGCGCGATGATCCGCGCCGAGGGCCTCTCCGCGTATCTCGACACCTTCGACCTGAAGGACGTCTACGGCCCCGACCTGTCGTACGACGAGAAGCGCAAGGTGGCCGCCGAGACCCTCGGCCCGTCGGTCGAGGAACTCCGCGAGGAGGTGCGCAGCGACGAGTCCACCCTGCGCATGTACCGCGGCATCACCAAGTTCCTGATGGAGGACGTGGCCGAGTGGGACGGCTCCCGCTCGGCGCTCCAGCGGGACTGCCGCCGCCGCGCCTACGAGGTCATCGTCCGCAGCCGGGCCTGGGGCGAGCTGATCGCCGAGTACCACCCGCGCAACGTCCGGCTGTCCATCCACCCGCAGAGCCGCGGTGAGGCCAAGTTCGGTATCCGGCTGGTCGGCGCGGCCGACGTGTGGACCACGCCGTGGCACTCCGTGGTGCTCCGGCACGCCGACGGCACCTGGCAGCTGATGCACCGCCGGGACGCCGAGCGCCTGGGCCGCGAGGTGTACGAGGACGGCCAGCCGAGCCACTTCGAGGCGACGGCTGCCGACGGGGCGGCCGAGGGGACCGGCGCATGAAGGGGATCATCCTGGCCGGCGGCCACGGGACCCGGCTGTATCCGATCACGCTGGGCGTCTCGAAACAGATGCTGCCGGTCTACGACAAGCCCATGATCTACTACCCGCTGTCCGTGCTGATGCTGGCCGGCATCACCGAGATCCAGATCATCGCCGCCCCGCAGGACGTCCCCGGCTTCCAGCGGCTGCTCGGCGACGGCTCCCGGCTCGGACTGCGGCTCACCTACGCCGAACAGGACAAACCCCGGGGCATCGCCGACGCCTTCGTCGTCGGCGCCGAGCACATCGGCGACGACTCCGTCGCGCTGGTCCTCGGCGACAACCTCTTCCACGGGCCGGGCTTCGGCGAGATCCTGCGCACCAGTGCGCGGGACATCGAAGGCTGCGTCCTGTTCGGCTACCCGGTCGGCGACCCCGAGCGGTACGGGGTCGGCGAGGTGGACGCCTCCGGCCGTCTCCTGCGCCTGGAGGAGAAGCCCGAGGTGCCGCGCTCCAACCTGGCCGTCACGGGGCTGTACTTCTACGACAACGACGTCGTCGGCATCGCCCGCGGGCTGCGCCCCTCCGACCGCGGCGAACTGGAGATCACCGACGTCAACCGGGCCTATCTGGAGCGTGGGAAGGCCGAGTTCGTCCAGCTGGGCAGGGGCTTCGTCTGGCTCGACACCGGCACCCACGACGCGCTCACCGAGGCCGGCCAGTACGTGCAGATCCTCTCCCGCAGACAGGGCGTGCGCATCGGCTGCATCGAGGAGATCGCCTGGCGCATGGGGTACATCGACGCCGACACCTGCCACCGGCTCGGACTGGCCCTGTCCCACTCGCCGTACGGCCAGTACCTGCTGGAGATCACCACTGCCAAGGAGAAGAGCGAGTGAGCGTCATGCAGGTGCGCACGCCGGCCATCGAGGGCGTCCGCGAGTTCACCCCCCAGGTCTTCGGCGACGACCGGGGATGCTTCGCGTCGCCGTACCAGGAGGCCACGTTCTCCGCGGCCCTGGGCCGGCCGCTGTTCCCGGTCAAGGACATCAGCCACAACGTGTCCGCCCGCGGGGTGCTCCGCGGCATCCACTACACCGCCACCCCGCCAGGCCGGGCCAAGTACGTCTACTGCCCGTACGGACGGGTGCTGGACTTCCTCGTCGACCTCAGGGTGGGGTCGCCCACCTTCGGCCGGTGGGAGGCCACCGAGCTCAGCGGCGCGGACTGCCGTGCGCTGTACATCCCGGTCGGCGTCGGCCACGCCTTCCTGTCCCAGCAGGACGACTCGATCGTCGTGTACGTGATGTCGGAGGGGTACGTCCCCGAGCACGAGCTGGCGGTGTCCCCGCTGGACGCGGCGCTCGGCCTGCCGTTGCCCGACGCACCCGGGCTGCGGCTGTCCGCCCGGGACAGCAGCGCCCCCACGCTCGCCGAGGCGCGGGACAAGGGCCTGCTGCCCGCCTACGACACCTGCCGTGAAGCGGAGGCCGCGCTGTGGCCGTGACCCCCACCATCGCCCTGCTCGGCGCCACCGGCTTCGTCGGCTCGGCCGTCCTGCGGGAACTCGCCGCCCGCCCGGTCCGGATCCGGGCGGTCTCCCGGCGCCCCGCGGCCGTCCCGCCCGGGGCACGCGCCGACGTCGAGGTACGGGCCGCCGACCTCACCGAGCCGGGCGAGACGGCCGCCGCCGTGGCGGACGCCGACGTGGTCGTCCTCGCCACGCTGTACAGCTCGGCCACCGCCACCTGGCGGATCGAGGACGGCGACACGGCCGCCGAGCGGGTCAACGTGGGCCTCGTCCGCGACCTTGTCGACACCCTCGCCGCCCGCCCGGCCGGGCCCCGCACGAAGGTCGTGTTCACCGGCGCCGCGTCCCAGGTCGGCCCGACCGGCAAGGCGGTGCTCGACGGCACCGAACCGGACCGCCCGAAGGGCCCGTACGACCGTCAGAAGCTGGCCGCCGAGCGGCTGCTGCTCGACGCCGACGCCCACGGTGTGCTGTGCGGGACCTCGCTGCGGCTGCCCACCGTGTTCGGGCCCGGCGCCGGGCCCACGGCCCGCGACCGCGGCGTCGTCTCGGCGATGGCCCGCCGCGCGCTGGCGGGGGAGCCCCTGACGATGTGGCACGACGGGACGGTCCGCCGCGACCTGCTGTACATCGACGACCTGGCCCGCGCCGTGGTCGCCGGCCTGGACCACGCCGAGGCGCTGGCCGGGCGCCACTGGCTGCTCGGCACCGGCGAGGGCCGGCCCCTCGGGCCCGTCTTCGAGCAGGTCGCCGACCTCGTCGCGGAACGCACCGGGCGGCCGCGCGTACCGGTGCTGTCGGTGCCGCCGCCCGAGCACGCCGAGGCCGGGGACTTCAGCAGCATCACCATCGACGCCTCCGCCTTCCGGTCCGTCACCGGCTGGGAGCCGCGCACCGAGCTCGGCGAGGCGCTGCGGCGGACGGTGCGCCATCTCGCGGACGAGACGGATCCGGCCGCAGAGGCGGTCGGGGGAGGCCGGGCATGAGCACCGCCGCGCTGCTGCGTCCCCGGGTCGCGGCGGACCTGCCCGCGCGGCTGGCCCGGTCCGCCGCCGTCACCGGGGCGGGCCGGCACCTGCGCACGGAGGACGTCACCGGCTGGCTCGCCGAGCGGGCCCGCGCCCACCGCTTCACCGTCCGCCGGGTGCCGCTGGACCGGCTCGAACAGTGGTCCTTCGCCCCCGGCACCGGTGACCTCGTGCACCGCAGCGGCCGGTTCTTCGCCGTGCGCGGCCTGGCCGCACGGGTCGACGAGGGGCCGTACGGCAGCTGGCAGCAGCCCGTCATCCACCAGCCGGAGGTGGGCATCCTCGGCATCCTCGCCAAGGAGTTCGACGGCGTCCTGCACTTCCTGATGCAGGCGAAGATGGAGCCCGGGAACCCCAACCTGATCCAGCTCTCGCCGACCGTGCAGGCCACCCGCAGCAACTACCAGCGGGTGCACGCCGGTTCGGGGGTGAAGTACCTGGAGCACTTCACGGGCGCCCCGCCCCACCTGGTGCTCGCCGACTCGCTCCAGTCGGAGCACGGTGCCTGGTTCTACCGCAAGGCCAACCGCAACATGCTGGTCGAAGCCGCCGACACCGAGGTGCCCTGCGGCCCCGACCACATCTGGCTGACCCTCGGCCAGCTCGGCGAACTGCTGCGGCTGGACAACCTCGTCAACATGGACGCCCGTACCGTCCTGGGCTGTCTGCCGCTGCCCGAGACCGAGGCGGGCGCCCTGCACTCCGACCTCGAACTGCTCTCCTGGTTCACCGCCGAACGCGCCCGGCACGACGTCGACGTCCGGCTCATGCCGCTCGCCGACGTCGAGGGCTGGACCCGGGACGCGGACGGCATCCGCCGCCCCGACGGCCGCTTCTTCAAGGTCACCGGTGTGGCCGTCGAGGCCGGGAACCGCGAGGTCACCGGCTGGTCCCAGCCCCTGATCGAGCCGTGCGGCACGGGCGTGGCGGCCTTTCTGTTCCGGCGCCTGGGCGGCGTACCGCATCTGCTCGTGCACGCGCGCGTGGAGGCGGGATACCTGAACCGGGTCGAACTGGCTCCGACCGTGCAGTGCGCCCCACGCGACTGGGAGCCGGTCCCCGCCGCGGACCGGCCGCCGTTCCTGACGGCGGTGCTGCGGGCCGCGGAGCAGGGCGGCGCACCCTACTCGGCCGTGCACTCCGAGGAGGGCGGCCGGTTCCTGGACGCCTGCGTGCGGTACCTGTTCGTCGCGGCCGACGAGGACACCGCGCCGTCCGAGCCACCGCCCGGCTACACCTGGGCGACGGTCGGACAGCTCAACTCCCTCGCCGCCCACGGTCATTACCTCAACGTCCAGGCCCGCACCCTGCTGGCCTGCGTCAACTCCGGCGCCGTACGCCTGTGAGAGGGCGGCCGTCCGACCGGGCGGTCGCCCCGCGTGCGGGTGACAAAGTGGCGCGGCGCGCACGGCGCCGCGGCAGCTTGCGATGACACCATGCGGCCCATGAAGGCTGCCTACATCGAGCGACTCGGCCCGGCGGACGCCATTCGCGTCGGCGACCTCCCCCCGCCCCGAGGAGGGCCGACGGACGTGCTGGTCGACGTCCTCGCCACGCCGGTCAACCCGGTCGACACGTTCGTCCGCTCCGGGGCCTGGCGGACCCCGGTGACCTTCCCGTTCGTCATCGGCCGTGACCTGGTCGGCACGGTCGCCGCCGCCGGCGACGGCGTGGCCGGCTTCGCGGCCGGGGACACCGTGTGGTGCAACAGCCTCGGCCACGCCGGACGGCAGGGCGCGGCGGCTCAGCAGGCGCTGGTGCCGGTGGACCGCCTCTACCGTCTGCCGGACGCGGTGCCGCCGACGGACGCGGCAGCCGTGCTGCATCCGGCGGCCACGGCCCACCTCGCGCTGTTCACCCACGGCGGGCTCCGCGCCGGCGAGACGGTCCTCGTCACGGGCGCCGCCGGAAACGTGGGCAGCGCCGCCGTGGTGCTCGCCGCCGAGGCCGGCGCCCGGGTGATCGCGACCGCCGGTGCCGACGACGTGGAGTACTGCCGGACGCTCGGGGCCCGGGCCTGCGCGGACTACCGCGACCCGGAACTCCCGCAGCGGCTACGGGACCTGGCGCCGGACGGCATCGATCTCCTCGTCGATGCCGCCGGCTGGAACGACCTGCCGGCCGCGGTCGACCTCCTCGCCTTCCGCGGCCGGATCGTGGTGCTCGCCGGCCTGCGCGCACGCCCCGTCCTCCCGGTCGGGCCGCTGTACCTCAAGGACGCCACGGTCACCGGCTTCGCCATCTCGCACGCCACGACCGCCGAACTCGCCGACGCCGCCCGCTCCGTGAACCGGCTGCTGGCCCGGGGGAGGCTGCGCGCCCGGGAGGTCGAGGAGGCGCCGCTGAGCGCGGCCGCCGAGGCCCACGCCCGGCTGGAGCGGGGCGAACTGCGCGGCAGGCGCCTCGTGCTGCGTCCGGACCTCGACTCCTGAACGCCCAGGGCGACTTGACGGACCCGGCCGGCGTGCGTTGACCGGGTTCCGTGCCACTGGCGAGGCTTCCGGCCATGACGGATACCGAACTCGAGAACTTCAAGGACTCCAAGAACCTCGAGAACCTCGAGAACCTCGAGACCACCGCGCTCTTCCAGGTCAGCGTCGAAACCCAGGTGCGTGCGTCCGCGGACGAGGTGTACGCCACGGTCAGCGACCTGCCGCGGAGCGGGGAGTGGAGCGTCGAGTGCACCGGCGGCCAGTGGGTCGAGGGAACCCCCGCAGCCGTGGGCGCGGTCTTCCGGGGCGAGAACCACCGCCCCGCCGACGTGGTCGCCTGGGCGCCCGTCGTCCGCGGCGCATGGACCACCGACTCCGAGGTCGTCGCCGCCGAGCCGGGCCGCAGCTTCCGCTGGGCGATCCGGGACAGTTCCGGACGACGGCAGGAGAGCGTCTGGTCGTTCGACCTCAGGGCCGCGGACGACGGCTGCGTCCTGGTGCACAGCTTCTGGATGGGCGCGCCCACGGAGGGCATCCGCGGCATCACCGCGCACATGGACGAGAAAGAGAAGCAGCGGTTCTTCAGTGACTGGACGGCCAAGCTCACGGCCGACCTCGCAGCGACCGTGCACCGCATCAAGCAGGCCGTCGAGCGGACCTGACCCCGCTCGGCCGTACCCCGTGCACGACCTCCCGAACCGACCCCTGACTCTCCGCAGCGACCGGCGGAAGGCGGACAGATGCTGCTGCAGCGCATAGGAAACCGTGGAATCCGGCTGGGGACGCTCTTCGAGCGCGCGGCGTCCCGGCACCCCGCGAACGTGCTCATCCTCGACCACGACCTGGACCTGGCCCCCGACCTCGGCCGCCGGGCGACCGTGGCGGAGCTGGCGGACCTGGTGGCGGACGTGGCCTCGCGGCTCTGGGCGGCGAAGATCCGCCCCGGTGAACGCGTCGTCGTCCACAAGTCCGACACCTTCGACATCCCCCTGCTCGCCTGCGCGATCAGCCGGATCGGCGCGGTGCCGGTACTGCTCTCGCCCCATCTCGACGGCGACACCGCGGCCGAACTGGTCCGGCGTGCGGACCGCCCCCATCTCGTCACCGACCAGGCCAAGCTCGACGACGAGCTGCCCGCGGAGGTCTTCGACCTCGCCGAGAGCGTCCTGCTCACCTCCGGCACCCACGCCCGCGCCGTCGAGCTGGAGGACTTCGCCGGCGTCCGGCGCGTCACCCCGGTGACCATGCCCGCCGACCACCCGACGCTGATCACGCACACCTCCGGGACCACCGGGGTTCCCAAGCTGGCGGTGCACACGGGCCGCACCCTGCAGGCCCGCTACCGCCCGCAGCGACTGGCGATCACTCCCGTCATCCGCAAACGGGAAACCGTTGCCATGCACGTGTCGTTCGTGCACTCGCGGCTGTTCACCGCCCTGGCCATCTCCCTGTTGAACGGTCTCCCGATCGTGGTGCTGGCCGACGAGGACCCGGACCGCGCCGCCGACCTGTTCGCCCGCGTCCGCCCCGGCATCCTCGAAGCGCACCCCAACTCGTATCTGCGCTGGGAGAAGCTGGCCGACGACCACCGCGCACCGCTGGCCAACGTCAAGCTGTTCAGCAGTACGTTCGACGCCATCCACCCGCGCACCGTGCACCGGCTGCTGCGCGCCTCACGCCGCCGGGCACCCCTGTTCGGACAGCTCTACGGACAGAGCGAGGTGGGCCCGACGGTGGTGCGGGCCTTCACCCGGCGGCACGCCCCCGACGCCGACGGGCGCTGCGTCGGCATGCCCTTCCCCGGTATGACCGACGTCCGCGTGGTCAGCCGCGACGGCCGGCCGCCCTCGGAGGAGAACCCCGGCTACATCGAGGTGCGCAGCGACGGCCGGATCACCACCTACCTGGGCGAGGCGGAACGCTACGCCCGGCAGCTCGACGACGGCTGGTGGCGGATGGGCGACGTCGGCTTCAGGTCGAAGTGGGGGTGCCTGCACCTGCTGGACCGTGAGGTCGACCTGATCCCCGGCTTCGGCAGCACGCTGGCCGCCGAGGACACCCTCTTCGCCAAGCTGGACGAACTCGCCGAAGTGATCATCATCCCCGGCGCGGACGGCACCGCCGTACCCGTGGTGTGCACCAAGGACGACAGCCCCCTGGACCGGGAGGCGTGGCGGCGGGCCACGGCCGGGCTGCCCGCGATGGCGGACCCGGTGCAATGGCGGCTGTCAGACCTGCCGCAGACCGCGACCACGAAGATCAAGCGGCTCCAGCTGGCGCAGCTGCTGGCAGCCGCCGGCCAGGGCCGGTAGGGGGCGGCATGGCGAGGATGGTCGTCGTCGGGGGCGGCATCGGCGGGCTGGCGGCGGCCGTCGCCGTCGCCCGGCGCGGACACCGGGCGGTCGTACTGGAACGGGCCGAGGAGTTCGCCGAGATCGGCGCGGGCATCCAGCTGGCACCCAACGGGCTGCACGCCCTGGACCGCCTGGGCCTGGGAGACGCCGTGCGCGCGCTGGCGGTGCACATCGACGAACTGCGGTTCATGGACGGCGTGACCGGCGAGCACGTGGCGAGCATGCCGCTCACCGGCGGCTACCGGCGCCGGTTCGGCAATCCGTACGTCGTGGTCCACCGCGGCGAGCTGTACCGGCTGCTCCTGGACGCCTGCCGCCGCTCACCGGCGATCGAACTGCGCGCCGGTAGCCGCGCCACCGGATACCGCCAGGACGGCTCCGCTGCCACGGTGCTGCTGGACGGCGGCGGGCGGGTCACCGGTGACGCGGTGATCGGCGCCGACGGCATCCACTCGGCGATCCGGCGCCGGCTCGTCGGCGACGGCGCGCCGCGGGTGGCCGGCATCACCGTCTACCGCACGGTGATCCCGATGGAACGGGTCCCCGAGGAGCTGCGCCGGAACGCGGTGACCTGGTGGGCCGGACCGGGCTGCCACTTCGTGCACTACGCGATCGGCGGCGGCCGGTATCTCAACCTCGCCCCCAGCGTGGAGAACGGCGCCACCGAGGCGTTCGCCTCCGTCCCCGTCGAACGGGCACGGGTGCTCGGCGAGTTGGCCGCTCTCGGCGGGACGGCACAGCGGCTGCTCGCCCTGGGTGAGCACTGGAAGTCATGGGCCCTGGTCGACCGGGACCCGGTCGACCGCTGGACCGACGGCCGGGTGACCCTGCTCGGCGACGCGGCCCACCCCATGCTGCACTACGCCGCCCAGGGCGCCTGCCAAGCCCTGGAGGACGCCGTGGTGCTGGCCGGCCTGCTGGACGACGAGGCGGACACGATCCCCGACCGGTTCGAGAAGTACAACGCCGAACGACGCGAGCGCACCGCCCGGATCACCCACGCCGCCCGGGCCAGCACCCGGCTGTGGCACCCGGCCGGCGCCGAGGCGAAAGCGAGGAACGAGATGCTGTCGGCCCTGTCCGGACCGGCCCTGCACGACCATGTGGCCTGGATGCACGGAGCACGGGAGTTCGGCGCCGACGGAGCCCGCCGATGAACGCCGGCCGGCTTCGGGTGTGCATCGTCGGCGCCGGCCCGCGCGGCCTGTGCGTGCTGGAACGGCTGTGCGCGGGCGAACGTACGGCCCGGTCCCACCGCGCCGTCACCGTGCACGTCGTCGACCCGGCCGCCCCGGGCGCCGGTGCCGTCTGGCGCACCGACCAGTCCCGGCAGCTGCTCACCAACACCGTGGCCTGCCAGATCACCGTGTTCACCGACGCCGAATCCCGTATCGAGGGACCGGTCGAGCCGGGGCCGAGCCTGTACGAGTGGGCGGACAGCCTGGCCCGCTTCGGGGATCTCGGCGGTTACGACGAGGCCGTCCTCGCCGAGGCCCGGACCCTGGGGCCGGACTCCTATCCCACCCGTGCCTTCTACGGGCAGTACCTGCGGGACTGCTTCCGCCAGATCGTCGCCCGCGCCCCGGAGCACGTCACCGTCGAGGTGCACCGCTCACGCGCCGTCGCGATGGCGGACACCCACGGCACGCCCGGCGGCCCGCAGGGAGTCCGGCTGGCGGACGGCACCAGGATCCACGAACTGGACGCCGTGGTGCTGGCCCTGGGGCACCTCCCGGCCCAGCTGACCCCCCGTCAGGAACGGACGGCCAGCCTGGCCCGCATCCACCACCTCACCTACGTTCCGCCGGCCAACCCGGCCGACGTGGACACCTCCTTCGCCGAGGCCGGCGAGCCGGTGCTGCTGCGCGGCCTCGGCCTGAACTTCTTCGACCACATGGCGCTGTTCACCACCGGCCGCGGCGGCGTCTTCGACCGGCTCGGGGACCGCCTGGTCTACCGCCCGTCCGGCCACGAGCCACGGCTCTACGCCGGCTCGCGGCGCGCAGTGCCGTATCACGCGCGCGGCGAGAACGAGAAGGGCGCGTTCGGCAGGCACACCCCGCGGCTGCTCACCCCGGAGACCATCGCCGCCCTGCGCGGGCGCGCCCGAGGCGGCGAGCGGGTGCGCTTCCTGTCCGACGTGTGGCCGCTGATCGCCGCGGAGGTGGAAGGCGTCTACTACGGCACACTGCTCGCCGCCCGCAACACCGCGTCCGAGCCGTTCGTACGCCGCTACCTCACCGCCTCGCCCCGCCAGCGGCCGGCCCTCCTGGACGAGCACGGCATCGGCCCCGCCGACCGCTGGGACTGGGACCGGCTCGCCCGGCCCTGCCACGGACACACCTTCGCCGGCCGGGCGGAGTTCCGCGGCTGGCTGCTGGAGTACCTGGCCCGGGACGTGCGGGAGGCGAAGGCGGGCAACGTCAGCGGTCCGCTCAAGGCGGCGCTGGACGTCCTGCGCGACCTGCGCAACGAGGTACGCCTGGTGGTCGACCACTCGGGACTCGAAGGCGGCTCGCACCTCGACGAGCTGGAGGGCTGGTACACACCGCTCAACGCGTTCCTGTCCATCGGGCCGCCGGTCTCCCGCATCGAGGAGATGATCGCGCTGATCGAGGCGGGCATCCTCGAACTCACCGGCCCCGGCACCCAGATCCACGTCGACACCGAACGCCCCGCCTTCGTCGCCCACTCGACCCTCGTGCCCGGCCCCCCGGTGCGCGCCGCGCATCTCATCGAGGCCCGCCTGCCCCCGCCGGACCTGCGTCGCACCGCCGATCCGCTGCTGCGCCACCTGCTCCTGACCGAGCAGTGCCGGCCCCATCGCATCGAAGGGGACTGCGGCGTCAGCCACGAGACCGGCGGTCTCGCCGTCACCGAGCGGCCCTGCCGGGTCATCGACGGGCAGGGCCGCCCCCACCCGCGCCGGTTCGCCTACGGTGTCCCGACCGAGTCGGTGCACTGGGTGACCGCGGCCGGCGTCCGTCCCGGCGTGGACTCCGTGACGCTGGCCGACGCGGACGCCATCGCCCGTGCGGTGCTGACCCTGTCGCCGGCCCGGCAGGGTCTCGGAGGTACACGGCTCACGGAGGTGGTCGTATGAGCGACACCCTCATCGACGCGGGGCTGCTGTCGCCGGTGCGGGCGGGCACTCCCGTCGAGGCGGCCGTGTGCGACCTGGCCTGGCTGCAGGCCATGCTGGACGCCGAGGCCGCGCTGGCCCGGGCCCAGGCCCGGCTCGGCACGGTCCCCCCGGAGGCGGCCGAGGCGATCACCCGCGCCGCCCGCGCCGACCGGTTCGACCTGCGGGCCCTCGCGGTCGCGGCCCGGGAGACCGCCAACCCGGTGGTGGGCCTGGTGGCGGCGCTCACCGCGGCGGTACGGTCCCGGTCCCCGGCGGCGGCGGAGTACGTGCACCGCGGCTCCACCAGTCAGGACGTCTTCGACACCGGCGCCATGCTGATCGCGCGGCGCGCCCTGGGGATCGTCCTGGCGGACCTGGACACCACCGCCGACGCACTGGCCCGCCTGGCGGCCGAGCACCGGGACACCCCGATGGCGGGCCGGACACTGGCCCTGCACGCGGTACCGACGACCTTCGGCCTGAAGGCCGCAGGCTGGCGGGAACTCGTCCTGGCCGCCGCCCACCGACTGCGCACGGTGGCCGGTCAGCTGCCCGTGTCCCTCGGGGGAGCGGCGGGCACCCTGGCCGGCTATCTCGCCTCGACCGCACTCACCGGACCCGACCTCGACGCCTACCCGGACCGGCTCGTCACCGCGTTCGCCGAGGAGACCGGGCTGGCCCGGCCGGTGCTTCCGTGGCATGCCGTGCGTACACCGATGGCCGATCTCGCCGCGGCGCTGGCGTTCACGGCAGGGGCGTTGGGGAAGATCGCGGTGGATGTGCAGTCGCTGGTGCGCACCGAGGTCGGTGAGGTCGCCGAACCCGCCGGGCCCGGCCGGGGAAGGTCGTCGGCGATGCCGCACAAGCGCAACCCGGTCCTGGCCACGCTGGTGCGCAGCGCGGCGATCCAGGTCCCGCCGATCGCCGCCGGGCTCACCCAGTGCCTGGTGTCCGAGGACGAGCGGTCGGCGGGCGGCTGGCATGCGGAGTGGCAGCTGCTGCGCGAATGCCTGCGCCTGGCCGGCGGCGCCGCCCACACCGCCGTACAACTCGCCGAAGGTCTGCAGGTGCGGCCCGAACGGATGCGGGAGAACCTGGAGTTGACCGGCTCCCGGGTGGTCGCCGAGCGGATCGCCGCCGTACTCGCACCCCGGCTGGGAGGCGCAGCCGCCAGGAAACTGCTCGACGAGGCGTCCCGGAAGGCCGAGGAGAGCGGGGCCGCCCTGGCGGAGATCCTCGGGGCGATGCCTGAAATCGGCCTCGGCGCCGAAGAGCTGGCCGGCCTGTGCGATCCCGTCGGCTACACCGGCGCAGCCGGACCGCTCGTCGACCGTGCGCTGGGCGGCCGTAGCCGATAGGCAACAGGGGCGGCTGTGCGGTGGGCCGGAGCCCCGCGCACAGCCGCCCCCGTGTGTCCCGCTCAGACCAGGTTGCCCAGCAGTTCCGCGAGGATCCGCACACCGTCCCGCGTCAGCACCGACTCGGCGTGGAACTGCACGGACGCGAAGTGCGGCCCGCGCAGCGCGTGCACCTCACCGGTCTCCCGGTCCCGGCTCACCTCCACCGTGCCCACGTCCTCGCACTCGACCTTGTCCTCGGCCGCCCGCGCGGCGAACGTGTTGTAGAAGCCGACGCTCTCACGTGCCCCGAACAGGTCGATCTCCCGTCGCGTTCCCTGGTTGGGCACGTCCCTGCGGACCAGTTCGAACCCCAGCCGGGTGCACAGCACCTGATGACTGAAGCACACGGCGAGGAACGGCCGGTGCCCGGCCAGCAGCGTGTCGACGACCGTACGCAGCCGCGCCACCTTCGGATGCCCGGCGTCCCGGGGGTCGCCGGGGCCGGGGCCGAGCACCACGAGGTCATGGTCGCCGAGGGCGTAACTCTCGTCGTACCGGCGTACCGTCACCGCCAGCCCCAGCGAGCGCAGTTGGTGGTCGAGCATCGCCGTGAACGTGTCCTCGGCGTCGACGACCAGCACGCTCGTCCCGGCCGGCACCGGCGTCCGCGGCGGTGGTGTGCCGCGGCCGGCGAGCCAGAAGTCGGCCACGGAGGTGTTGCGTTCGGCCAGTGCCGTGCGCACGCTCGGATGGTCGGCGAAGCGGTCCGGCCGCCCGCCCTCCAGCGCCGCGAGCAGCCCGGCGGCCTTCGCCCTGGTCTCCGCGGCCTCGGACACCGGATCGGAGTGCCGTACGACGGTGGCTCCGACGCCGATCTCCAGCCGGCCCGCGCTGTCGATCTCCGCGGTGCGGATGAGGATCGCGGAGTCCAGTGTGCGCCCGCCCCCGTCGTCCCGGCCGATCAGCGCGGCGACGCCGCTGTAGTAGCCGCGGCCCTCGGGCTCGTACCGCTCGATCACCCGGCACGCACTCTCCAGCGGGCTCCCGGTGACCGTGGGCGCGAGCAGCGTCTCGCGCAGGATCTCCCGCGGGTCACGGGTGCTGCGCCCCTCGATGAGGTACTCGGTGTGCGCCAGCCGGGCCATCTCCTTGAGATACGGCCCCACCACCCGGCCCCCGTCCTCGCAGACACGGGCCATCATCTTCAGCTCCTCGTCCAGCACCATGTACAGCTCGTCGGTCTCTTTGCGGTCGGCGAGGAAGTCCAGCAGTTCCGACAGCCGTGGCCCGGAGGGCGGATAGCGGTACGTCCCGCTGATCGGGTTCATCACCGCCGTACCGCCGGACAGGCTCACATGCCGCTCCGGCGAGGCGCCGACGAACGTACGGGTGCCGGTGTGCACCAGATACGTCCAGTACGCGCCGGACTCGGTCTGCAGCAGGTTGCGGAAGAACGACAGCGCGCCGGCCGTGCTGTAGTCGCCGATCCTGGCCCGGTACGAGCGCCGGATGACGAAGTTGGCGCCCTCGCCCATGCCGATCTCCCGCTCGATCACCTCGCGCACGGTGGCGGCGTACGTCTCGTCGTCGGGCGTGAAACGCCCGTCCAGCAGCGGCGTCGGCACCCGGTCCAGGCGGGCCGGCGCCTCGGCCGCCGGCACCGTGTCCTGGTCGGTCACGTGCAGTGCGAGCAGCGGGGCGCCGTCGTCGACCGCGGCGAAACCGCGCTCGCGGACCTGCCGGTACGGCACGAGCGCGAGGACGTCATGACGGGCCGGGCCGGCGGCGGACGGCTCCGGCAGCGCAATCGCGTCGAGCGTCGGCCAGGTGTGCATCTCGCCGACGAGGACGTCCAGGCGTCCGCCGCCGGCCGCGGTGGACCGGTGGAGCAGCGCGAAGGGCGGGGGCTGTGCCACCAGCACCCTGCCGAGCAGATCGGACGTCACGCGATGACCTCCTTGGCCGTGGAGACGACGGCGCAGCAGCGCGCCGCGTAGTCGAGCGCCTGCCGGTGGTGGGCGGCGGAGAAGTCGGCGACCGCGTCGGCCACCAGGAACGTCTCGATGTCGTTGCTGAACGCGTCGACCGCCGTCATCAGCACGCCCACATGGGCGTACACCCCGCACAGGACCAACTGGTCGCGGTGGTGCGCCCGCATCCGCTCCAGCAGACCGGAGCGGAAGAACGCGCTGTAGCGCCACTTGGTGAACATCCAGTCCCGGCCGGTGGGAGCCAGTTCCGCCGTGATCTCGCGGTCGGCGGGGGAGCGTTGCATGCCCGGCCCCCAGAAGTCCTTCAGCAGCCCGCGCTCCGCATCGTCCATGGCGCCGGGCTGCGCGGTGTACGCGACGGGCATGCCGAGGGCGGCGCAGCGTGTCCGCAGCAGCACGGCGTTGCGCAGCAGCTGTTCGCGCAGGGGTTCCGGCAGCGCCCGGAGGAAGTAGTGCTGCATGTCGTGCACCAGGAGAACCGCGCGGCCGGGGTCGACCCGCCAGGGCGGGACGGGGTCGGGCAGCTCGCGCGCGCTGGGCAGCTCGTAGGGTTCGATGGGAGGTATCCCGGTGGTCCTCCCGGCCGGGGTCGTCCCGGTGGTGATCTTGCCGGTCATGGTCCTCTCTCCGCCTCGTCCGGTCCGGCGGGCTACCCGCCGAGGGTGGCGCCGCCGTCCACCGTGAGGCTGTGCAGGGTGATGTGGGCGGCCCGGTCGGACAGCAGGAAGGCCACGGCGTCGGCGACGTCCGAGGGCATGGCGAGCTTGCCGAGCGGGATACCGACGCGGTACTCCTCCGGCCGGCCGGCGATCGTGGTCCGCCGGCCGCTGTTGTCCCGCCACATGGAGCTGAGCATCGGTGTGTCGGTGGAACCGGGGGCCACCAGATTGCAGCGGATGCCGTGCCCGGCCACCTCCAGTCCGAGGCACTTGGTGAACATCGTGGCGGCGGCCTTCGACGCGGCGTAGGCGGCCATCTGCGTACGGGCGGTGCCGGCCGCGTTCGACGCCACGGTGACGATGGCCCCGCGCCGGCGCGGCACCATCCGGTTGACGACCGCGCGCGACACCACGAACACGCCGGTGGCGTTCACCGCGAACGTGGCGTCCCAGTCCTGGTCGGTGAGGTGCCGGGCCTCGCCCAGGTGCAGCACGCCCGCCGCGTTGACCAGGAAGTCCAGTGGGCCCAGCTGCTGTTCGACGGTGTCGACCAGAGCGTCGACCTCGGCGCGACCGGTGATGTCGGCCGGGAACGCCCGGGCGCTCACGCCGTCGGCGGTCAGCTTCTGCACCGTGCGCAGCAGCCCGTCCGCGTCCCGGTCGACCGCGGCCACCGTGACGCCGCGCTCACCGAGCGCGCGCGCCACCGCGGCGCCGATCCCTCCTGCCGCTCCCGTGATCAGGGCGACCTTGCCCTCCATGTGGAGTCCTCCTTCGTATGAGGTGACAGCGACGGTGTCGGCCCTCGAGGCCGCTACGTCCCCCACGCCGAGACCGCGGCCACGGCCTGGTCCGGGCGCAGCCGCGGGTCGCACAGGCTGGTGTAGGCGCCGCGGTCCAGGTCGGCGGCGGACGGGTCGGTGGCGCACTCGGCCACCTGGTCCGGGGTGGTCTCCAGGTGCAGGCCACCGGCGACCCCACGGGCGGTGAGGACGGCGGACCGGAAGTCCCGTACCTCCCGCACGATCCAGTCGAGGTACCGGGTCTTGCGCCCGTCGGGGGCCGTGACCGTGTTGCCGTGCATCGGATCGCAGAGCCAGATGACGGGATGCCCCGCCTCCCGCACCGCCGCCACCAGCGGTGGCAGACGGTGGGCCACCAGCTGCGCACCCATCCGGGCGATCAGGGCCAGCCGGCCGGGTTCACGCGCAGGGTCGAGGCGTTCGCACAGCGCCAGCAGCTCGCTCGCCGTCATACCGGGGCCGACCTTGCAGGCGACCGGGTTGGTCACCGCGGCGAGCAGGGCGACATGCGCGCCGTCCAGCTGCCGGGTACGATCGCCGATCCACGGCCAGTGCGTGGAGGTGAGGACCGGCGCCCCGGTGCTGTCGCGGCGCACCAGCGGGACCTCGTAGTCCAGCACGAGTGCCTCGTGGCTGGTCCACACCGGCGGATCGATGCCGGGCGCCCCGGGCGCGCGGTGCCAGCCGAGGTGGCGCAGCACCGCACGGGAGGCGCGGTAGCAGTCCAGCATGCGGCGGGGATCCGGCCGCCTGCTCAGGGGGTCGGGTCCGGGGCCGTTGACCATGTGGCCGCGGTAGACGGGCAGTTCGAGCTCGCCGACCCACTCGGTCGGTTTTGAACGCGGCTTGCCGAACTGCCCCGCCATCCGCCCCGCCCGGACCACCGGCCGGTGCGTGATGCCCTTGAGTTCACCGGCGAGTACGTCCAACAGGCCGGCCTTGCGGGCGACATGGCCCTCGGTGCACTGAGCCGGGTCCTCCGCGCAGTCGCCCGCCTGCACCACATGGGCCCGGCCGGCGGCTACGACGGTCAGCACCGAGCGCAGAGTGCGCACGTCCTCGGGATCGACGAGCCCCGGCGAGGCCAGCAGCTGCCGCCGTACCCGCCCAACACTCTCCTCGTCCTCCCACCCCGGCTGCTGCCGGGCCGGCTTCGAGCCGATGTCGAGCACAGGGTTGTCCACTGATGTCTCCCATTCCGGATGGACCGGTGCGTGGGTACGTCCCCGACGGCCGAGGCGATGTGGTCGTAAGGAGCTGCCCCTCGGTGTGATCGGGACGAGCTGCCGTCGGTGTGTCGATGAGGGCCGTCGCCCGGCGGACCAGGGCCTGTTGCGACAGTGGCGTCGCGCGGCGGGCGCCCCTGCCGCAACCGGCTCTGTGGGCGACTCCGCCTCGGCCGTCCGCCGGGCCGGCCCGCTCCCGCGACGTGGGGGTTGCCGCGTCGGGCGGACCGGCCCGACACCCCGATCCTGGAGTCGTGGGTGGACGGCAACAACACGCCGTGGCGCACTTCGTCAGGTGCCGGGCTCCGTCGCCCCGCACGTCGGCGTGTTCCGCACCCGGCCGGGCGAGGAGAGCACGGCGACGGCGTGGGCGGCCGAGGCGAGGGTCATGTGCCGGTGCCATCCGTCGAACGAACGGCCCACGTAGTCCTCGATGCCCACGCTCTTGGCGACCTCGAAGTAGTCGTACTCGACCCGGTCGAGCAGGGTGAACAGGGTGAGCAGCGAAGCGGGCTGATGTTCCGTCAGGTTGGTGAGCCACAGCTGGGGCGCGTCCTGCTGCCGGCCCTCGGCCAGCCCGATGAGGGCAAGGCGTCTGCCGTGTCCGGATCGCAGCCGCCCGCCTCTTCCCTGGGGGAGTTTCACGGCCGCGCTCGCCAGCAGCCCCGACCGCATGCCGGCCCCGCGGCCGCCCGGCCGCCATCGGACGGGCTGTCGGGTGCCGCTGGCCGCCCGGATGACCTCGCCGGCCGGCATGCTCGCCGAGCCCCGGTGGCCGGTCAGCGCCGGGTCGTTGACGATCAGCGGCACGGACGGGTCGACCCGCGCCAGCAGGGGGACACCCTTGCGGCCCAGGCGGTCGAAGAGCCTGGCCGCGTTGAGGGAGCAGGCGTCCAGCACCACCGGCCGCACCGGCATCGCCCACTCCGTCACCAGGTCGACGCAGAGTTTCGCGGCCCGGTCGGACAGCGTCTCCACCTCGGCGCTGTCCGGGATCGAGGCCCGGCTGCGCAGCGAGCGGTCGTCGATCCACGCCTGGGGCAGATGCAGCCCCCAGTCCACCGGACTGCTCCGGTGCCCGGAGGCGGCCCACACACCCACCGCCTGCTGGGCGTTGAGCACCCGCCCCTCGGCCGGGACGAACCTGCGGTCCACGCCGACGGAGTGCTGTCCCGCCTTGCGGATCACCGTGCTGTGCACCACCCAGGCTTCGGCGGGCAGCCGGGGCACCAGGTACCGGGCCAGTGCCTGGCGTACCGGGGTCCAGTCCCAGGTCGACTCGCTGATGAAGTGATGCAGGCTCTGATCGGTCGCCCGGCCTCCGATCAGGCTCGCGATGTTCCGGATCGACTTGCGGCCGGGCACTTCCAGCAGGCCCCTCACGTACTCGACGCCCTTCTTGCGCTGGTCGGCGCGCGGCAGGGAAACGAAGAGAGACCGAGATATTTGCCGCAGTAAATCATCTGGCGCTTCGGTTTCCGTGAATAATCGATGCGATTTCTCGTTCCCCTTCTCGACAGTAATCAGCGGCAACCGGGATGCATTCACAGATTGACCCCCGCATAGCTGCTCCCGCCGGCTGGAAAATCTGCCCGCGGATGTGTTGAGCGAAACGTTCCGGCGCACCCTTCCCTCGTATATGTGCGAACCGGGGCGAATGAAATCTCCGCAATTCACCGGGCGTGCGGCAGTCGTGCCCCTCCCGCCGGGGCCGGCCGTCCCTACGCCTTGCTCGCATCGCCCGATGCCGCAATACCGGACCAAATCGGGCGCAACTTTATCGATGTGTAGATCTGTGCACCACTGTTTGGATCTGCATCTGTCACCTACGGGACTGAGGAGCGGCAACGCGACGGTCGCCCGGAAGAGCTTCGGGGGCCGCTCGGGCCAAGATGACGAACTGTGGCCGGCGCTGTTGACGCCGCGGCACGGTCGCCGATACACCCGGCGGACAACGCCACCGACCGCCGCAATTCAGCCAACGAAGCGCAACGCCATTCCCGGTTCCCCCGTACTGTCCGGGTCCGCGGTGAAAGTCCGGGTGGCTGTTTCCAGGCGCAACGGGCGGCAGGTGGTCAACTGGCGGCCAGTAGATGGCCGGTGGTGACATAGACCGTTTCGCGCACATGGTCGCGGGCGGTGGCCTCGCGGACCAGGGCGTGGGCGAGGTCGGCTCGGGAGGTGACCGGACGGGGTGCCGCGTGGGTGGCGATCCGGTAGTCCGTGACACCGCTGCGGCTGACGAGCCGGCCCGGGCGGACCAGGGTCCAGTCGAGTCCGGACTCCTGAACGACGCTCTCCATGCGCCGTACGTCCTGGTGGGCGGCGCGTCGGCCGGTCAGCAGCGCGGCCCCGCGGCGCAGCCGGGCTCGGCGCGGCTCGTCGACGGCGTCGAGGCCGGCGTGGCTGACACAGACCAGCCGCCGCAGGCCGTGGTGCACCATCGCCTTGATGATGTTGTAGACCCCCTGTGAGTAGACGGTTCCGGGTCTCCTGGACGGTGGCGCGCCGGTCACGGAGATGACCGCGTCGTGGCCCCACATGACCCAGTCGACCGCGTCGGCATCCATCAGGTCCGCGTCGGCGACCTGCACCCCGCGGTCGTAGAAGGGGAAGTCGGCGGGGCGCCGGGTGATCGCCGTGACCGTGTGACCTTCGGCCACCGCCATGGCGGTGGCCAGGTGACCGGTCGGGCTGTTGGCGCCGAACACGACCAGTTTCATGCTTTCCCTCCTCGCGCACGGGCGTAGCGCGGCCAGGCCTGCGGGTGCGGTGGGGGACGCACATGGATACGGCGCTTTTCGAACTGCGGGCTCTCGACCTGCGCGTCTTCGAACGGCGGTTCTCGAACAGTGATCGGGTACCGGTACAGCGATCGAGCGCGCCGATCAATGTACTACCATGAGGCTCGCCCCTACGAAGAGCCGGGAAAGGGCGGTGGGTGTCATCGTGAGCAAGCCGCGGAGCAGTGGTCGCGCGAGCTCCGGAGCCGCGCAGAGCGTCTGGCTGCGCCGCTCGCCGACGCCGCGCAACGAGCCGCCGCTGTCCAGGGAGCGCATCACCGAGGCGGCGATCGCCCTGCTGGACGAGGAGGGCATGGAGCGGTTGACCATGCGCCACCTCGCGGAGCGTCTCGGAGTCGGTGCCACGACCCTTTACTGGCACATCGACACCAAGGACGACGTCATCGACCTGGCGATCGACGCCATCTTCGCCGAGGCGCCGCTCCCCGAAGGGGACACCGGCAGCTGGCAGGAGAACGTGGTGGCCCTCCTCTCCGGATGCCGGGCCATGCTCCTTCGGCACCCGTGGTCCGCCGCGCTGCCGCTGCGTCGCCGGCCGTCGATCGGACCGAACTTCCTGACCTGGCTGGAGTTCCTTCAGGCGACCCTGGCGCGGGCCGGGTTCGAGGGGCGGCAGGTTCAGGCCGCCTGCTGGGTACTGTACAACCATGTCCAGGGTTCCACCGCCAGTCAGTCCAGCCTGCGCTGGTCCGGTACCGAACGGGCCGCTGCACAGGAGCAGTTGAGGATGCAGCAGGACAGCTACCCCACGCTGGCCGCGTACGAGTACATGCTGGACGACGCCTGGGACGAGAACTTCGATCTCGGCCTGAAGTACATCCTCGACGGACTCCAGGCACAGATCGCGCCCTCGCACTGACGCCCCTCGGCGCTCCCTCGCGTAGCGCCCCGTGAAGTGGCCGGAGTTGATCCCCCGGCCCGTGCTCATCTGACAGATCCGCAGGCAGCGGCTGGACCACGCAGAGCGCGCGAACTGTCCTGATTCCATGCGGATCCGCCGGCCCCGGTACGCCGTTCCCCGCACGGCGCCTTGAGCGGCAGTGGGCGGAACCGCCATGAGCGGCGGGGCACACGGGACGACATTGGAGCAGACCATGATCACATGCGGTGCCGCCCACGGCGCACGGGGCGTGCTCGGTACGGGGTCCTACGTACCCAGTCGCGTCATCAACAACAAGGACATGAGCAGCCTGGTCGGTGTCTCCGAGGAGGCCATCCTGCGGAAGACGGCGATCCGCGAACGGCGTTGGGCGAAGCCCGAGGAAGCCACGTCGGACCTCGCGGTCGCCGCCGGCCGGGCGGCCCTGGAGCAGGCCGGCATCAGGGCCTCGGACCTCGGTCTCGTCATCGTGGCGACCTCCACTCCCGACTCCCCGCAGCCGGCGACGGCCTGTGTGGTCGCGGACGAGCTGGGGGCGGGCAACGGCACCGCCGCCTTCGACGTCAACTCGGTGTGCAGCGGCTTCACCTTCGCCCTGTCCGTCGCCGAACGGATGCTCGCCGGTGCCTCGGCCGACCACGCCCTGGTCATCGGCGCCGACGTGTACTCGCGCATCCTCTCGCCCACCGACCGGCGCACGACCGTGCTGTTCGGGGACGGCGCCGGTGCCGTCGTGCTGGGCCCGGGCGGCCGGCACCGGATGCTCTCCACCCGGCTGGCCAGCTTCGGGACCGCCCGCGAGCTGATCGGCGTACCGGGCGGCGGCAGCCGGATGCCCGCGACTCAGGAGACGCTGCGCGAGGGCAAGCACTACTTCTCGATGAACGGCCGGGGCGTGACCGAGTTCGTCGAGACGCAGGTGGTCCCCGGTATCGAGGCGTTCCTCGCGGACAACGGAGTGCGCCACGACGAGATCGCACACTTCGTGCCGCACCAGGCGAACGGACGGCTCCTGGAGAGCATGACCGGGCGCCTGGGCATACCCTCCGACCGGATGGCCACCACGGTGACGCGCTACGGCAACACCGGCGCCGCCTCCGTCCCCATCACCCTGGATCACCTGGCCCGTTCGGGAGCGGTGGCCGCGGGTGACCTGGTACTGCTGGCGGCGTTCGGCGGCGGCATGTCGATGGGCCTGACGCTGCTGCGGGCCGGCTGACGTACCGGCCGCGCACGACACGGCCCGGCCCCGTTCTCGACGGGGCCGGGCCGTGTCCTGCGCGGCGGTTACTTCTTGCTGCCGCCGATGTGCAGGGCCTCCTTGACGAAGACCTGGAAGTAGCTGGGCACGCCCTGGGTGGTGATGACCTCGACGACGGCGCCGACGTTGCGGTGGTCGACGCCTTCGCGGACCAGTGCGTCCGCGAGGTCCTTGCGCGAGGTGAACCAGCCCGGGTGGCGGGTCCTGCTCACGACGTAGTCGGTCGTGGTCGTGCCGTCGAAGAGGCCGGCGGGGCGGATGACCGTCCAGTCCAGGTCGCTGGCGCGCACGATCTCCTCCATCCGGGCCGCGTCGTCGTACAGGGGGCGGCCCATCTTGAGCAGCACCGGCACGATCAGCTTCCGGAAGACGAAGGCCTCACCGGGGGCGTCCTCGTAGTTGACGCCGATGGAGCTGACGCAGACCAGGCGTCGGATGCCGTGCGACTGCATGGCCTTGACGACGTTCGCGGTGCCCTCCGAATAGACGGTCACCGGCTCCTTGGTGTACGGCACGCCGACGGTGGAGATGACCGCGTCATGGCCGGCCACCGCGCGGTCCACGGCCTCGGCGTCCATGATGTCCGCGCCGACCACCCGTAACGCGGCGCCGCTCAGCGGGAAGGCGTCGGGTCGGCGGGTCACGGCGGTGACGGAATGGCCCTCGGCGAGTGCCTGCTCCGTGGCCAGCCGCCCGGTCGGGCCGTTCGCGCCGAAGATGACCAGTTTCACGAGTTCCTCCTGCCAGCCGACTTCGTGCCGGACATCGATCGGGCATTCGTACAGCGATCTAGCACTAGAACAACGTACCATTCCTGGGATCAGGGCTGAGGCGCGGGGGTTCCGCCCGCCGGCATGCGACGCACCCGCGGCCCGGCCGAGGCGCCGCGGGTGCGTGTTCCGTGCCGTTTCCTTGCGACGGTCCGCGGTCAGTCCACGGACAGGCGGGGGAACTTCTTCATGAGGAAGTCCATGTCGACGAAGTCGATGGCGGACTTCGTCTGCTGCAGCCCGATCTGGTAGGCGGTGGCGACCTCGACCAGGCGCAGGGTCTGGTACTCGATCGCCTTGATGTTGTCCTCGTGCACGTTGTCCGGCGCGTGCCGGGAGATGCTGCAGGTGCCGTACGGCGCTCCGTTGTGCTCGGACGCCAGGATCTCGACGCTGGAACCGTTGGGGACGATGAGGCAGCCCCAGTGGCACAGCACGTTGTGCAGGGCGAGGATCGTCGCCTGCTGGCCGGCGTGCGCGGCGGAGCCGGACGCGAACACGGTCGCGGCCTTGTTCGCCAGCTTCCCCGGGATGGCGACCGGTCCGGAGCGGTCGATGAAGTTCAGGATCTGCGGGGCCGGCAGACCGAAGTGGACGGGCGTACCGATCATGATCGCGTCCGCCGCCACGAGGTCGTCCAGGGTGGCGACGGGGATGTCACGGGTGGCGTCCTCCAGTTCGGCGTACGCCTCCTTGTCCAGCACCATCGGGTCCGGCAGCTCGGGGACCTTGAGCAGCCTGGGCTCGGCGCCCGCCTTCTCGGCCGCGGCGGCCGCCGCCGACGCCAGCCGGAAGATGTTTCCGCTCCGGGAATGGAAGATGATGGCCACTTTGACCATGGGACACTCCTCGCCATTCGTCGTTGCCGGGAAAACGTCATCCCCGGGGTACGAAGCGTCATCATCACGGCCGCCCGAACCGGCTGCCCAGGAGCACGTCACACAGTTCGTCAGGTAACCGAAAAGCCCGTCGAGCAAAGGGACTTGGAGCCCGGCGGACCTGACAGACTGGACGGCCGCCGGTTGAGTGCTCCACGGCGGTGCCCTGTGCTGTTTCCATGGCGAATCCCACAGGCGAGAAGATCGCTCTTCCGACCGATCCCATGCAGCTTCCGGCGGCTTTCGAGCAGGCTTTCAACTCGGGCAGCCTCGAAGCCATCAAGCAGCTTTTCGACCCGCAGGCCGTGCGCGTTCTGTCCCCCGGCAATTTCCAGACGGGGGAGGAGATGTGGAAGGCCGCCGCCGAGACCCTGCCCGACCGTCTCCCGGTCAAGCTGTCCGTGCGGCACATCTACACGGTCGGCGACACGGCCCTGATGATCTGCGACTACGTGCACGAAGGCCCCGGCCCGGACGGCAAGCACATGCGCCTGGAGGGCACCGCGGCGGACATCCTCCGGCGCGGCACCGACGGCGTCTGGCGCTGCCTGATCAGCAACCCGCCCGGCACCACCCGGGCCTGAGGGGCGGGCATGCCGCACAGCACACCGGGTATTCCGCACAGCACACCGGGTATTCCGCACGGCACTCCGGGTGTTCGGGAAAACCCGCAGACACCCGCCGGGAAGCCGTGGTCGCGGGCCATCGACGTGCACCACCACATTCTCCCGGACTTCTATCTCGACGAACTCGAGACCATGGGCGTCCGGACCATTCTCCCCGGCGTCGACCGGCCGACGTGGAGTGCGGACAGCAGCCTCGCCATGATGGACCGGCACGGCATCCGCGCCGCGGTGGTGAGCGTCTGGCCGGGAGTTCCGGCCGGCCTGGAACCCAAACCGGCGGCGGAGTTCGCGCGCCGGGTGAACGAATACCTCGCCGAACTGGTCGCCGCACATCCCGGCCGGTTCGGCGCGTTCGCCACGCTGCCCATTCCCCATACGGACCTCGTGCTCGAGGAATTCGAGTACGCCGTCGACACGCTCGGCCTGGACGGCGTGGGCCTCGTCAGCAACTACGCCGGCCTGTACGTCGGGGACCGCTCCATGGACCCCCTCTTCGCGGCCGCGGCCCGCCACCGCAGCCCGCTGTTCGTGCACCCGACGGTCCCCCCGTCCACCGGCCAGCCGAACTTCGGCCTGCCCGCCTCGCTGTACGAGTTCCCCTTCGAATCGGTCCGGGTGGCCGCCCAACTCCTCTACAACCAGACCCTGGAGAGATTCCCCGAGCTGCCCGTGATCCTGCCGCACGGCGGTGGCGGCGTCCCCTTCTACGCCGGCCGGCTCTCCTGCGGCGGACTCATCAGCGCGGCCCTCACCGACCGGCTGCCCGAGGATCCCGTCGGCTCGCTGCAACGGCTCTACGTCGACATCGCGATGACCGGCGACCCGCACGCACTGGCGGCCCTGCGCTCCTTCGCCCCGGCGAACCGGATCCTGGTCGGCTCGGACTTCCCGCTGATGCCCGAGTCGTACACCCTCGACACCGGTCACCGCGTCGTGCGGCACGGCGGATTCAGCGCCGAGGAGCGGACCCGGCTGGATCACGCGAACGCCGAGGGCCTCTTCCCGCGCTTCACCGGAAAGGACGGATGACACGCCGTGCTCGACAACAAGACCGTCGCCGCCTACCTGGACCGCATCTCGGCCGAGCCCCCGAAACGCCTCGACGCGGACGCGCTGCGGCACCTGCACGAACGGCATGTGCTGTCGGTGCCGTTCGACAACCTCGACTACCACCGCGGTGCCGAGATCTGTATGGACGAACGCGCCGTCGACAAGGTGGTCCACGAACACCGCGGAGGCCTCTGCGGTGAGATCAACACGGCGTTCTACTTCCTGCTCCGGTCGCTGGGCTTCGACGTGACCCTGCATCAGGGCCGGGTGCGGATCGCGGAGGGCGTCACGACGGCGCCGTACCACCATGTCCTGATGACGGTGGCCATCGACGGGGTGCGGTGGATCGCCGACATCGGGTTCGGCAAGAGCAGCCGGCACCCCCTGCGCCTCGACTGCGACGAGCTCCAGCCCGACCCGCACGGCGAGTTCCGTACGCGGTGGCTGGACCGGCGGTCCGTGGAGGTGCAGCGCAACGGGACACCGCAGTACATCGTCTACGACGAGCCGGTGGAGCTGATCGACTTCCGGCAGACGATGTGGTGGTACCGCACCAGCCCGGACTCCCCGTTCCTGCAGAACCTCGTCTGCTCGCTGCCCCTGGAGAACGGCTGGGTCATCCTGCGCGACGACGTGCTGACGGTCACCACCGGAGGGGAGCGGCGCACCGAGAAACTCCCCGACGACGCCGCGGTGCTGGCGGCCTACGAGAAATGGTTCGGGATCAGGCTCGAGAAACGCCCCGCGCCGAGCCCCCACATGAACAACGCGATCCGTTTCTCGTTCGACAGCGACTGACCCATCCCACACCACCAGGGGACAACGCACATGCTGGATGAAGTGACGACGGCCGCCTATCTGAAACGCATCGCGGCCGACCGCCCGGACCGCCCCGACCTCGCCGCGCTGCGCCACCTGCACGAACGGCATGTGATGTCGGTGCCGTTCGAGAGCCTCGACTACCACCTCGGCAGGGAGATCCACTACAAGGACGAAAGGATCGTCGACAAGATCGTGCACCAGCGCCGCGGCGGCGCCTGCGGCGAGACCAACAGCTCCTTCTACTTCCTTCTGAAAGCCCTGGGCTTCACCGTCCACGTACGCCACGGGCGCGTCTGGATCGGCGGAAAGCTGCGCGATCCGTACAACCACCTGCTGGTCACGGCGGAGATCGAGGGAGCGCGCTGGCTCGTCGACGTCGGCTTCGGCAAGGGCAGCCGGTTTCCGATCCTCCTGGACTCGCCGGAGGCGCAGTCCGACCCGCACGGTGTGTTCTCCGTCCGGAAGGTGGACGACCGCGCCACCGACGTCCTGCGCGACGGAAAGCCGCAGTACCGGGTCTACGACGACCCGACCTCCCTCTCGGACTTCGACCAGGTCATCCACTGGTACCGCACCAGCCCGGACTCGATGCTCCTGCAGAACATGTTCTGTTCGCTGCCGCTCGACGACGGCTGGGTCGTGCTCAAGAACGACGTCCTGACCATCACCCGAGGCACGGAGAAGACGACCGAGAAACTCCCCGACGACGCCGCGGTGCTGGCCGCGTACGAGAAATGGTTCGGCATCACGCTGGAGAAGCGGCCCACGCCGAGCCCCTATCTCAGGGACTCCGTACGCATGGCGTTCGAGGAGAAGTAGTTCCAGGCGAAGAGTTCCAGGCGAGGAGGAGAGGTCGTCATGCCCAAGTGGGAACTCGCACCGGTCAGTCCCCGCAGCGTCGCCCTGGCGCTGCCCGACAGGGTGGTCACGAACGCCGAGCTGTGCGAAACGCTGGACACCACACCGGAGTGGATCGAGAAGAAGACGGGAATCCGGGAACGCCGTTTCCTGGAACCCCACGAAACCGTGCTGGACCTCGCGGTCGAGGCGGCCGAGAAGGCCCTCGCGGCGGCCGGCGTCCGGGCCCGCGAGATCGACGTCGTGCTCGTCGCGTGCACGACCCCGGACTGGATCATGCCGTCGCTGGGCGTGAGCCTCGCCGAGCGCATGGGCATCGACACCCCGCGCATCCTCGACCTGACCCAGCACGCCTGCGCCTCGGCGGCGTACGGCATCTACACGGCCGCATCCCTGCTGCAGGAGCCGGACCTGGAAACGGCGTTGGTCGTCTGCGCGGAACGCGGCTCCGGCATCACCGACCCGACCGACCGCATCACGCGGATCTTCTTCGGGGACGCCGCCGGCGCCGTGGTGCTGCGCAAGACGCCCGGCGGGGACGGGCTGCTCAGCTACGACCTCGGCAACGTGTACTCGGACGCCGTCCGCATGGCGACGGCCTGGCGCCTGGACCAGGAGGTGCCGTCGTCGACGACCGAGACACCCCGGACGCCGTACATCTTCATGGACGGCAACGTGGTGCTGCGGGAGGCGATGACCCGGGTGCCCAAGTCCCTCAGCGAGGCGCTCTCGACGGCCGGCGTCACGGTGGACGAGGTGAGCGGCTTCGCCGTCCACCAGGCCAACGCCAAGCTGGTACGGCAGATCGGGCGGATGGCCGGCGCCGATGCCGAGCGCGTCCCCGTCACCGCCGACACCCTGGGCAACACCGCGGCCGCCTCGCCGCTGACGGCGCTGTGGCGGCTGGCCCGCGAGGGCCGGGCCCGGCGCGGCGATGTCGTCGTGCTCGGCGCGATCGGCGCCGGGTTCCTCTTCGGCTCGCTGGTCTTCCGGCTCCCGGACGACCTCCTCGCGGCGGACGTCGCCGGCCTGGACGTCCCGCGGGCGGCGTGAGCCGGTCGGGCTCGGGCTTCTTTCGCCCGGCCGAAGGTGGACTATGGGGTTAGCGAGCGAAGGAGGCCCGTCATGCAGTCCAGAGCCTCGGATTCCGACCAGTGGCTGTACGCTCTCACCCCGTCGCAGGCCGAAGGCGAACGCAACGAACCGGGCGAGCGCAGTGCCATGGAACAGCACCCGGACGTGCCCAGGACCGAACCCTCCCAGGCCGAGGGCGAGCGGACGGAAGACGTCTCGGGGAGGGAGTGAGCTACCGGGGACGGGAGCCGTTTCTGCCGGGGTGATCGGGTAACCCGGCGTACATGCACAATCCCCTGTCGAAGATCGAAGCGCTGGAGGACGCCGAGTACCTCGACCGCATCGCGACCCCCGTACGGACGCGCGTCCAGGCGCTGCCCCTCGGGTCCGTACGGGACGCGCTGCGCGGCCGTTGGCAGGGCCACCCGCTGCACCCGGTGCTGGTGCAGGCTCCCATCGGGGCCTGGACATCCGCTGCGCTGCTCGATCTGACCCGCGGCAACGAGCGCGCGGCCCGACTGCTGGTCGCCACGGGGCTCGCCACCGCGGTCCCGGCCGCGCTGGCGGGGGCCGTCGACTTCGCGGACCAGTTTCCCGAGCAGGAGCGCGTGGGCGTGGTGCACGCGGCGGCGAACACCACGGCCGTCGCCTGCTACGCGGCCTCGCTCGTGGCCCGCAGCCGGGGGCGGAGCGGCCGGCTGCTCGGCTTCGCCGGACTCGCGGCCGCCACGGCCGGCGGGTTCCTCGGCGGCCACCTGGCGTACCGGCAGGCGGCCGGCGTGAACCACAGCCAGTCCGTGCCGCACCTGATCTACGAGGGCTGGCACCCGGTCGGTGACCCGGAGGAGTTCCCGCGCGGCAGTGTCGTCCGGCGGATGGTCGGGGAGGTCCCCGTGCTGCTCGTGCGGGACTCCGAGGGCACCGGAGAGCTGCACGCGCTGGCGGACCGGTGCGCCCACCTCTCGGGTCCCCTGTCCCAGGGCGAGATCAGCGACGGCTGCGTGATCTGCCCCTGGCACGGCAGCACGTTCCGGCTCGCCGACGGCGCCTGCGTGGCCGGACCGGCCACGGCACCGCAGCCCTCCTTCGACGTACGCCTCAACGACGGCCTGGTCGAGGTCCGGCTGAGGGAGGGACACGCGCAGTGACGGTGCCGGACGGCAGGTGGACGTCAGCGGGCGCAGCCGACGTCCAGCACCTCGATCACGTCACCACGGCGGGTGTACACAAGCCAGCACCATTCACCGAACGCTGCTGCCAGATCCGCGACCTGTGTCTCCGGGTCCTCGGCCACGGCCTGGATCAGCGTGATGATCTCCTCATGCACCTCGTCCGGGACGTCGAACAGCACGTCAGCGGCCCGTTGGATCATTTGGACTTTCATGTCGACCCCCGCGACGCCAGGAGCACCTACGGCCAGGGTTCCCAGACCACGATAAATCCAATTACTCCGCCCGCACCGGCGGCAAGTGGCCGATCCGCGCCGACGGGCGCACGCTGGAAACCATGAGCGTGCACCCGTCCTCCGACGCTCCCCGCGTGCTGCCCGCGCTGTCCCCGATGCTGGCGGTGATCGGCCCGCCGCCGGGACCGGAAGCCGAGGCCGAGTACGCGTACGAAACGCTCTGGAACGGGGCCCGCGTGATCGTCCACCTGCCGGGGAACGGCAGCCTGCAGCTGCTGGCCGGCAACGGGATGGACGTCACGGACCAGTACCCGGAGCTCCAGGCGCTGGCTGCTCTGCTGCCCGGGCCGGAGGCGGTGCTGGACGGGGAGATCGTCGCCCGGGACCTCGAGGGCCGCCCCTCCGTGCAGCGGCTGCAGCAGCGCATGAGTCTGCACCACCCGGACGCGATCGCGCACGGCGCCAGGGACCTGCCCGTCAGGCTGATGCTCTTCGACATCCTTCATCTCGGGGAGCCGACCGTGCACCTGCCCTACACCGCGCGCCGCGACCTCCTCGACGACCTCGCGCTGGCCGGACCGGCCGTCGCCGTGCCCGCGGCCTGGCCCTCGATGGCGGCCGAGGCAATGGAGCAGAGCACCATCGAGGGCTACGACGGCGTGGTCGCGAAACGCCTCACCAGCCCCTACCTGCCCGGCCGCCGCTCCCGCGACTGGATCAAGATCAAGCACCTGGACTCGGATACGGACACGGACACGGACAAGTGATGACCGAGCACAGGACCGGAACACGGACGCTTACGCGGCGAGGCGTTCGGCGAGCGCCTTCGCCTTGGTGGCCGCCTCCTGCAGGGCGCGCTCGCGGGAGGCCTCGAAGAGCGGCACCAGCTCG
>NZ_JBHWJT010000056.1:0-35322 GCF_042731325.1 Streptomyces sp. NPDC059866
CGGCTCCCCGGCCCACTCGCCCTGCATGCCAACAACACTGGCCCCGACGCAACCGCGTCGGGGCCAGAACCGCAACATTTTCAGTGATCTTCTAGACGGACCGCGGCGGATTCCTCTCCGAGTTGAGAGACGGCAGTTGTGAAGCGTTCGGTGTGCAGGCGGGTGGCATCCCGCAGGGCGCCGTCCTCGTCGACGCGCTGGCGCCGGTAGGCCACGACCAGGGCGACCAGGGCACCAGCCCCGGCGACCACTCCGAAGGACAGCTTCACCAAGTCGAACAGGGTCTTGGAGTCGACTCGGCGCTCAGGCCTGAGGCCTCGGGCGCCGAGCAGGTCCCATCCGGTATAAAACACGGCGGCCGCCACCAGGATCGCGGCAGTGAAGGTCAGGCCGAGGACGGTTCCGACCGGCCAGAGCCTCAGCCCACGCTGATTCGTCCGGCGCCGGGGGATAGGTGCTGTCACACATCAACAGGACGGTCGAGGCTCACCGCCGGTTGCGGCCACCCCACGACGCGCGACGCTGTCGACGGCAGACGTCACCCATCCCCGCCGCTCTGACGGAAACCCCAGTCCATGGCCCAGGAGCCTGACTCAGGCCGAGGCAGCCCCGTACGCGTCTACCGGAGGCGGCAGGGTCCGCAGCGCTTCGCGGAAGTCGGCGACGTTGTCGGCGGGGCGGGCAGCGAGCAGCCCGTCCAGGCGCCCCAGCCGGGTGCGAGCGGTCGCGCGCAGTCGGCTCGCCGGGACCTGCTCAAGGACGTCCAGGGCGCGCTGCGCAGCATCGGACGGCTGGTCGGAGGCCTCGGCCTGGGCGAGCACGAGAGTGGCGGCCGCCCACCCTGGGGTGCCGGGCGTGCACGCGGCCGCGGAGACCTCGGCGCGCGCACGGGCCTGGTCGGTGCGTCCCAGCACGAGGTGCGCCTCGGCCTGGTGCAGGGCGAGTTCTGCCTCGTCGAACCCGAACCGGCCCGGCGCTTCCCCGGCCGCATCGGCCTCGAGTTCTGCCAGCGCCACGTCCAGGGCAGCGTTTGCTTCCCGGTCGCGGCCCTGCTGGGCCAGGGTGGGTAACAGGGCCCAGGCGTGCAACTGCGCCCGGACCAGGCCGCCGGGGGCCGCGGCCGCACCGCGTTCGGCGTAGGAGAGCGCCGCGGTCAGGTTGCCGGTGCCGCGGGCCACCATGCTCTGCGCCCCGTACGCCCACGCGGCCAGCGCCGTATCGCCGCACCGGTTCGCGTACGCCACCGTGGTGCCCAGGTGCGTGCGCGCGCCGGCCGCGTCGTTCAGATGGAACGCGAGGTTGCCCAGCAGACCCGAGAGCCGGCCGACCTGCCGCTGCAGCTCGGTGCCCTCCCGGCCGGGGGAGCGCAGCCCCGCCAGGAGGGCGCGGGCTGCGCGGACCTCCCTGAACAGCACCGGTACGGGATGCCGGGAGTAGTTCAGGGCGTAGTGGTCGGCTGCCGCTTCGGCGAGTTCGTCGACCAGCGGGCTGCCTTCGGGTTCCGCCAGGAGCGCAAGCTGGAGGGACTCTCTGACCGACGGGAGCCCAGCATCGGTGGTCATCGGTCCGCCCCTTCCTGCCGGCCGGATGCGGCGACGCCAGCCTGCCGACCGTACCCACGTGTGTTCGCGTTTCATGCGGACAGCTGCTGTACACGCTGGAAAAGACGAGGCCGCGACTTTATGCGCTGAGCTGCAGAAAGTCCCGCACTGCCCGCACATCCCGATGAGGGGCCAACGCCTCACGCAGATCGTCAAGCGCGTCGGACGGGCGCGAAGAGTTCAGGGTGGCGTTCTGCGCGTGCGCGTTCGTCGCGACGGCACAGGCCGCGTCCAGGTCACCGAGTTGGAGGTGCGCCCGGGCCGTACGAGTCAGGTAGAGAACGTGGTCGCGGACGTAGCCGTCGGCCGCGTACTGCACGTGACGCGCCTGCTCGAAGTGGGTCAAGGCCCGGCGAGGGTCATCGAGATCGAGGGCTGAGGAGCCAGCGAGCATCTCGATTTCACCTGCGTTCAGCCAGTACGACCAAGGCGGGTCATCGTCGTGCGGGCCGCGGGCATACTCGGTGCGCGCGGCGTCCAGCTCCCGCCAGCACGCGGTGCGGTCGCCCGTCTGGGACAGTGCGCGGGCGGCACGGGCGTGCAGCATCGACCTCACGCGCGGGGTGGTGCGGCGCCTGGTGGCGTCCTGTGCGGTGCGCACCAAGTTCACGGCATCCTGTGGGTTGCCCTCGGAGTAGACCTGGATCGCCATGAAAGCAAGGGTGTTGGCGCCCACCTGGTGGTCGTCGGCGCTGGCGGAGGCGCGAAGCGCTGTGATGTAGAAGCGCTGGGCGCGGGCATGATGGCCGGCGTCGAACTGCAGCCATCCGCACATGCGGGCGGACTCGGCGAGCAGTGACAGCAGCCGGTGTTCGAGCGGGCCGTGCTGTCCCGTCTGCGTGGCAAGGCCCTCGAGGAGGTCGTACTCGGCGATGGCCGTCTGGCGAAGCCGGGCGCCCCCGAGGACGTCGTCGAGACGGCGCAGGTCGTCCAGGCGCTGCTCCAGCGTGTCCAGCAACTCCGGAGTGAGGCGAGTGTTAGCCGGGGCGGCACCGGCGGGGATTCTAGGGGAGGCGGCGGCCGGTTCGGCGAGCGCGAGGCTCCAGCTCGTGGCCAAGCCGGTCAGTGTGGCTCCACTGGCGATGAGAAATCCCCGTCGATCCTGCATGGAGCCTCCCCGAGCGGCAGCGGCTACTGCTGCCACGGTACCCGCCAGGGTCCAGGGGCTGTCGAGAACGGGACGGTCATCGGGGAAGGCGAGCAGCAGGAAATCCGGCCAGCCGAGCTCGGCAACGGCCTCGCGGGGGATGCCGTGGAGGCGGGCCATGGCGTACCGGGCGGGCATCTCGGGGGAGTTGACGCCGTTCTCCCAGCGGGAGACCTTCTGCCGGCTCTTGGCCATCCGGCCGTAGCCGAGGGCCAAGTGCACGTCGTCGAGGCGATCTAGATACTGCTCGCCCGTCAGCCCGAGGTCGGCGCGTAAAGCGGCCAGTGGGTGCAGTAACGGCTGGTCGGACATCGCGGGGCCCCCTCGGCACGCACTCTCCCTGATGTCCCGTCACAGTAGCCAGTCGGACACGCGCTGTGCAGATCTTCGGCGCACGGTCCGCAACACCTCCGCAACAGTCTTTTCCTTCCCCGTCGTGGGGTGCGGGCGGTGACATGAACGGCATCCCGATCCCCGAGCGAGGAGGTAGTGCTCATGCCCGATCCCAATGCGCCGCTGGTGTCCGTGGTCGTCAGCGCCCGCGGCAACACCCAGAGCGTACGGAACCTCTTGAACGCCCTGGCCCAGCAGACTCTGCCGGCCGCGCAGTTGGAGGCGGTCGTCGTGGACAACGACCCGCCCGGGCCCGTCCGGCCGATCGCGGAGGCGGTCCGTGACGTTGACTGGCCGTTTCCCGTGCGGGTGCTGTACGAGCCGACGCCGGGCCTGAGTGCGGGCCGCAACCGCGGGATCTGCGCGGCCCGGGGCCAGTACGTCGCCATCACCGACCCCGACATCACCCCCGAACCCGGCTGGCTGCAGGCCCTCGTTAACGCGATCGAGGAAGAGAAGGTGTTCGCCGTCGGCGGCCGCACCAACGTCACCTACCCGGGCGGTCAGGTCACGGCGCTGACGAAGGCGCTGCGCGAGTGCCACGGCGCGGTGGACTGGCCCGAGGGCCGGGGGCCGGCTGTGTGGCCGTACTGGGTCACCGGCTGCAACCTGCTCTTCCACCGCCAGACCGCACTCAACCTCGGGCTGTTCCGCACGGATCTCGGACGCCGGGGACGGTGGATGGGCGACTGCGAGGACCTGGAGTTCATCGACCGGGCCCGGCAGGTCGGACACCAGACCCTCATCGAATCGGCCGCCGTCGCCTCCCATCCCGTGTACCGCCCGGAGACCACCCTCAGGTACTTCCTGCGCCAGGGCGCAGGGCACGGCGTGTGCGTCGCCCGGATGCACCTGAGCGTGATCGTGGAGCCGGCCGCGATCCAGGCTGGCCGCGACGCGATGCACGCCGCCTTCGTCAACCTCGCCGCCGGATGGACCTTCCTGGACCGTGCCCGCGCCGTCGAAGGCGCCCGCGACATCGCCCGGATCGGCGCCTACCACCTCGAACGCGGACGGCTGCGCTTCCTGGGCCGCCGCCCCATCGCCCTCGCCCAGCACGCCCCGACGAAGGAGTCCCCCGCATGGACGTGATCACCACAACTGGCCTGTCCGCCGCCTCGCCTGCGATGGGTGCCGAGGCCGTCGAACGCAAGGGGGCCGGACACCCCGACACCCTCGCCGACGGAGTGGCCGAGGCGATCTCCCGCGCCTACAGCCGCTACTGCCTCGAGGAGTTCGGCGCGATTCTGCACCACAACACCGACAAGACCAGCCTGCTCGGCGGCGCCGCCGACGTCCGCTTCGGCCACGGCGAACTCACCGCACCCATCCAGGTTCTGGTCAACGGGCGCATCACCGCTGCCCTCGGCGACCACGCCATCCCGGTCGCCGACATCGTCACCACCGCCGCGCGCGACTACCTCGCGAGCGCGCTGCCGCTGCTCGACGTCAACCGGTGGGTCGACGTACGGCCGCGCCTGACCCAGGCCTCCAGCCCCGGCGCCGTCAGCGACCCGGGCGCCGCCCAGCGCGAGGCCTCCCGACAGCGGTGGTTCGCCCCGCGCACCCTGGACGACCTCGCCGAACGGCACCGCATGTTCAGCAACGACACTTCGGCCGGCGTCGCCTACTGGCCGCTGGGCATCGCCGAGCAGCTCGCCCTGGGCATCGAGGAGCAGCTGACAAGCGAGGCGTTCCGTGCCGAACACCCCTACTACGGCACCGACATCAAGCTCATGGTCGTCCGCCACGGGCCGCGCGTACAGCTGACCGCGTGCGTCCCGCAGATCGCCCGGGAGACCCCGGACCTGGACACCTACATCGCCCGCCGGACCCAGGCCCGGGACCTGATCACCCACCTCGCGTCGACGATTGCACCCGAGCACCACGTGACGGTGGCCATCAACACCCGCGACGACGACACCCGTCCGGAGCTGTACCTGACGGCGACCGGCTCGTCGATCGAGTCCGGAGACGAAGGCGTCGTCGGCCGCGGCAACCGCGCCAACGGTCTGATCAGCATGCTCAGGCCCTGGTCCGCCGAGGGCGTCTCCGGCAAGAACCCCGTCTACCACGTCGGCAAGCTCTACAACCTGGCCGCCGCCGAAGCAGCCCGCCGCCTGCACGAGGAGACCGGGCGGGACTGCGCGGTCGTGCTCGTCTCCCAGTCCGGCCGGGACCTGACCGACCCCTGGCAGGCGATCGTGCAGACCTCCGGCCCCCACCCCCTCGGTAAAGCCGGCGTCCGGCGGGTGATCGCCGAGGTGATGGCGGACCTGGGCACGCTGCGCGAGCAGCTGCTGGACGGAAAGCTGGCAACGGCATGACCGCGCCCCTCACCGACGACGCCGCGGGGCGGTTCGTGCCCTGCCTCAACCCGGCCACCCTCGCCGGCATCCCGCTCCCGCAGTTCCTGGCTCTGGCCGCGGGCGCCGGATTCCCCACGGTCGAGGTCTCCATCCAACAGGCCCAGTCCCACGGCACCGCATCCTTACGCGAGCTGCTGAAGGAGCTGGGCGTGAGCGTGGCGGCCGCGAGCGGCATCCTGCCCGCCGGACCGGTCCTGCCCGCCCCGCTGCTGGTCGACCCGGACACCTACCGCGCCTGCCTGGACGGCCTGGACAGCCGACTGGAGGCCATGGCCGCCCTCGGCTGCACGGTGGCCACGACCGTCCTCAACCCCCGCTCCCCGCTGGAGACCGCCGAGGCGCGGGCCGTCGCGCGGAAGCGGATCGCCGAGCTCGCCACCGCGGCCGCCGCGCACGGAGTGCGGCTCGCCGTCGAGGCCGTCAGCATCCACACCGGGCTGCCGCCCGAGCTGGACGGCCCGCACCCGGTCCTCGACAGCCTGCCCCAACTCGCCGAACTGCTCGACGAGACCGACGCCGAGAACGCCGGTGTGCTGGTGGACTCCTTCCACTGGGCGGCCGCCGGCGCCGATCCCGGCCACATCACCGCTCTCGGACCGAACCGCATCACGCACCTACAGATCGCTGACACCCCGGCCCACCGCGCGATCAGCGAACTCACCGATGCACGGCGCCTGTTCCCCGGCGACGGAGGGCTGGCCTGGCCGGCCCTCGCCGACGCCCTGGGCCGGGCCGGGTACGCCGGGCCGGTGAGCGTGGAGCTGTTCAACCCCGAGCTGCGGGCGCTGCCCGAAGGCGAGATCGCCCGCCTGTCCCACCACGCGGCCACCCGCTGCTGGACCCTCGCGGAGGCATCCCGATGACCCCCACCACCAAACGGCCGTGGCGGCTCGCGGTTGCCGGATGCGGCGCCGCCGCCTTCGGACTCCACCTCCCGCTACTCAACGCCTCCGACGCGTTCGACGTGATCGCCGTCGCCGACCGCGACCCCCAACGGGCCCGCACCGCACAGCAGCGGTTCGCCGTGCCCCGCACCGCGACCCGGGTGGGCGATCTGCTGGCCGACACCGACGTGCTGGTCGTCCTCACCGGCGTGCACGAGGACCTCATCGAGGAGGCCCTCGACGCCGGCGTCCACGTCGTCACCGAGAAACCCGTCTGCCTGGACGTCATCCGCACCCGCAAGCTCACCGCGCGGGCCCGGGACGCCGGGCTGCTGCTGGAGGTCGGCGCGAGGCGCGCCCACGACCCGGCGCTGCACGCGGCCCTCGCCCACGTGCCCGAGCCCGCCGGCGGATGGCTGGTGAAGGCCGACGGCGTCGACGAAGCCGCGCGCCGCCGCCTGCTCCCGCCCGGGTTCGCGCCGTACACGTTCGCCGACGACCCGCCGCAGCCCGTCCCCGACCACCTCGACCCGCACCAGGTGACCGCGCTGCAGATCCTGCTGTGGCAGGGCTACCACCTGCTGACCGCACTCGTGCTGGCCGTCCCCGGCACCACCGCCACCGCGTGCAGCCTCGATCCCGCCCGGCAGTCCGTCCACGCGCTCCTGCACGGGCCCGCGGGGGAGCCGTTCACCCTGGTCATCGGCGCGACCCCGGCCGGGGTCTTCCGCGAGCAGATCCACCTCGCCGACGCGGCCGCGGCCGCCACCATCGACTTCGCCCGCCCCTACGAGCCCGCCGCCACCACCCAGCTCACCACCGACGACGGCACACAGAGCGGCTTCGGCGACCCGTTCGCCGCCATGTGGGCGTCCGTCGACGCCCGCCTGTCCGGGCAGCACCCCGCCGACCTGCCGACCAGCGCCGACCTCGCGCTGCGCGTCGAGGACCTCGCCCTCGCCCTGGCCGGCCTCGCCCGCCCCCACGTCCGCACACGGAAGGAAGCCTGATCGTGGCCCCCGACGCTCCCGTACTGGTTCTGGATGGCCCGCCCGGAGCGGGCAAGACATCCCTGCTCGCCCGCATGGTGTGCGCCCTCGGCGACGACGCGATGTGGATCACCGAGCCCAACGCCCGCCTCGCCACCGGCCTTGCTGCGCCCGTGCACCCCAGCACGGCCGGACACACCCTGTGGTTCCTGCGGCACGAACTCGACAAGGCCCGGGCTATGCGGCGCCTGGTCACCGACGCCGCAACCCGCCTGCTCATCGCCGACCGCAACCACCTCGGGGCGCTGGCCTACTGCTACGCCACCCACGCCGAGGACTCCCTGCCCTACACGGTCGCGCGTGACTTCTACGCCCGCCGGATCGCTCCCGAACTCCCGGACACGGTCCTCACCGCGATCCTCCTGGTCAGCCCCGACCAGAGCCTGACGCGCCGCGGGAAGGTCGCCGAACTCCCCAGGTGGAAGCAGTGGTTCGACGAAGGCCTGCTTGAGCGGCTGCACACCTTCTACACCGACATCGCCCCCACGCTGTGCCCGACCCCACCGGCGATCATCAACACCGACGGGGCCACCCCGGAAGCGGTCCTCGCCCAGGTCGCCGGCGTACTCGCGGACGCAGGACTCGACCAGACCGCGCGGCGCCTCACCTCCGCAGCCGCGCCCGCCCCGCGGCCGCCGCTGGACGAGCAGTTCACCGACGCCTACACCCAGCTCGGCGGGCTGGAAGCCCTCGGCCACCCCTTCACCCCGGCGATCGACCACCGCGGCGGCACCGTCCAGCTCTGCCAGCTCGGCGCCCTGCACCGCGACCCGACCGGACACACCCGGCTGTGGAACCCGCTCGCCGCCTCCGACAGGAGGGCCGCCTGATGAGCCGCACCACCCCCTGCGTCGTCGGCATCAACCTCGGTCACGACGGCGGAGCCGCCCTGATCACCCCCAACGTGATGGTCGCGATCGGCGAGGAACGCCTCAACCGCACCCGCTACAGCCCCGGCTTCGAGGCCTCGCTCCTGTACTGCCTGCGCGCGGCCGGCCTCACCCTCGCCGACGTCGACCTGGTCGCCGTCAGCGGCATCGGCCGCACCCCACCCACCCGGACCGAGACCGGCCTCGCTCACCTCGGCATCGACCGCGAGCGGATCCTCCCGGTCGACCACCACCTCAGCCACGCCTACACCGCCTACTGCCTCAGCCCGTACGAGGAAGCGACCGTGCTGGTCGTCGACGGCGGCGGCAACAACAACGACACCGAGACCTACTACGCCGCCACCCCCAACGGGATCGAGCGTCTGGGCGGCAATCCGCCCACCAGGCCCCGGGCGGGCGGGATCGGCGCGACGTACGAGGCCTTCACCAACCACTTCGGCTGGCACGAGCAGGAAGCCGGCAAGACCATGGCGCTCGCCTCGTACGGCGACCCGGGCCTCTACCTCGCCCCGCTGTTCGACGTCGTCGACACCCACGTCCACGGACGGCTCACCCGCACCCACGCCCCCGGCGTCGCCGACCTCGCCGAACGAACCGGCTTCGACTTCGGTCCGTACGGCAGCCTCGGCCAAGGCGACCTCGCCGCCAACGCGGCCGCCTACGTGCAGGACCAGACCGAGCGCGTCCTGTGCGCACTCGCCACCCAGACGATCGCCGCGACCGGCCTGCCCCACCTGTGTCTCGCCGGTGGGGTCGCCCTCAACTGCGTCGCCGCCGACAAGATCCGCCGCCTGCCCGGGGTCGAAGGTTATTTCGCCCCGCCCGCCGCATCCGACCGCGGCCAGGCCCTCGGCTGCGCGCTCTACGCCTGGCACCGCCTCACCGGCGACCCCCTCAAACGTCCTCTGAACAGCGACTACTTCGGACGCGACTACACCAGCGAGGAGATCGAGCAGGCCCTGCGCCGCGATCCCCGCTCCGGCCTGGTCGAGCGCCGCCGCACACCCTTCACATGGCGGCGCGAGAGCGACATCGCCCGTACGGCCGCCCAGATGATCGCCGACGGGAAGATCATCGGATGGTTCCAGGGCGGCAGCGAGCTCGGGCCCCGCGCGCTGGGGGCCCGCAGCATCCTCGCCGACCCCCGCACCCGCGACAGCTCCGACGCCCTCAACGAGAGGATCAAGCACCGCGAGCCGTTCCGGCCATTCGCGCCGGCCGTCCTCGCCGACCACGCGAGCGCGTGGTTCGACCTGGACGTGCCCAGCCCGTTCATGCTGCTCGCCCCGCCTGTCCGCCCCGACCACGCCGACAAGATCGCCGGAGTCGTGCACGTCGACGGGACCGCGCGCGTGCAGACCGTCGACCCTGCTGTCGCACCCGCATACGGCACCCTGATCGAGCACTTCCACCAGATCACCGGAGTGCCTGCCGTGCTGAACACCAGCTACAACGATCGCGAACCGATCGTCGAAACACCTGCCCACGCCCTCGCCACTCTCCAGGCCTGCGACCTGGACGCGGCGTGCATCGGCGACTATCTCGTCGAGCGCCCTCGACCTCCCCAGGGGCCTGCAACTATGGACGCATGACGACCTCCACCCCGCCCGTGAGGGAAGCCGCCCGCGCCATCGTCCTCGACGCCGATGACCGCGTCCTCCTCCTTCGCTACGACGAGAACGGCGACTTCTGGGCCACGCCCGGCGGCTCCCTCGAAGAGGGGGAGGACCACGCCACAGCGACGCTCCGCGAACTGCGCGAAGAGCTCGGCATCGACGAGAAGACGGTCGAGCTGGGTGTGCAGCTCGCAGAGCGCAGTAAGGACCACCTGGTAGGCGGGCGTGAAGTCCGTCAGGTCGAGCGCTACTTCCTCGCGCGAGTTACCCCGGGCGACGTAGATCCGGCTCGCGCCACGCAGCCCGACAACATCCGCGAGTACCGCTGGTGGAGCCAGGACGAGCTCCGCTCCACCAGCGAGACCGTGTACCCGCGGGGGCTCGCTGACCTGATTGCTGCAGTCGCCGAGGGCCGGACGCCCAACCGGCCGACCATACTGGCCGGATGACCAGCCGAGCCTGACCACCCCGCCCGCTGCATACCGCAGCGGGCGCTGTCTGCGACGGTCCTAGGGACGCGTGCGAGGGGATGCCGACCTACGCTGAAGGCCCCGCAGGAGGTCCCGGTGCCGCCCTTCGCTCTGCCCGCCCCGCTCGCTCTGGCCCGCGCAGTCACTGCCGTCCCCCAGTCGCCGGGCTGGACGCTGGAGCCGAAATGGGTTCCGGGCGCTGTACTCCTGGGACGCGGGGCGGGTGGTGCTGCGCTCACGGCGCGGCACGGACATGGCTCCGGCATTCCCGGAGATCGTGGCCGCGAGCCGGCAACTGCCGGACGCGACGGCACTGGACGGAGAGCTGGTGGTGTGGGAGACGGGCCGGCTGGCGTTCGAGCGGCTCCAGGAGCGGCTGCAGCGCCGCGGCGCCGGGGCCTTCCTGCTGGCCGCTCAGTGGCCCGCCCACTTCGTCGCCTTCGACCTGCTCCGGCTGGCCGGCACCGACACCACCACCTGGCCCTACCAGCGGCGCCGGGCCGCACTCGAACAGCTGTTCACCACACACCGGCCGACCGCACCGTGGACGCTGTGCCCGTCGACCACCGACCCAGACACCATCCGTGAGTGGCTTACCTGGACAGCCGTCGGCATGGAAGGACTGCTGTTCAAACGGCTGGACAGCCCCTACCTGCCCTCGCTGAGAGGGTGGCTGAAGTACAAGGTGCTCCAGACGCAGGACGCGATCGTCGGCGCCGTCACCGGCCCCGTCTCAACCCCCCGCAGTCTGCTCCTCGGACGCCTCGATGCCAACGGGCGCCTGCAGTACACCGGCCGCACCACCACCCTCCCCAAGACGGCCGGCGCCGCCCTCGCCGGCGTCCTCGCCCCAGCCAGGAGCGGGCACCCGTGGACGGGCCGGACGTACTCCGCAGGGTGGGGAACCAAGGAGACCCTGGCCATCACACTGGTGCGGCCCGAGCTGGTCGTGGACGTCGACGTCAACGTCGCCCGCGACAGCGCGGGCCGATGGCGCCACCCCGCGCGCCGGCATCGCACCCCGAGCAGACCTCGACGTCCACGACGTCCCACTGTTCGGCGACCGCGGCAGCAGGACATCGCCTTGAGCTACTGGCCGGTCAGTCGGCGGGCGTGAAGGCGACCGGCACGTTCGGACAGTCCGCGGCGAGCTCGGTGAAAGAGAATGCCCGACCTCGCCCCGGGGCGTTGGCCTGCCCCTGGAATTGCTGGCCGGCTAGAGGTCGAGGACGACTTCGGTGGTCGGTTCGCTGCAGCAGACGAGAACGGTGCCGGGCTCGGGGAGTTCGAGGGGTGGGGTGGTGTAGGCGATGTCGCCCGCCACGAGGTGGGTGACGCAGGTGTGGCAGACGCCTGTGCGGCAGGACCAGCGGGTGGGGATGTCGCAGGCTTCGGCGAGGTCGAGGAGTGACGCGTGGGCGGGTGACCACGGGGTGGTGATGCCGCTCCGGGCGAAGGTGATGAGCGGGCCGGTGCCCGGTGGACCGGGGGGTTGGTGCGGCCGGACGGCGGCCGTGGCTGTGACGCCGGGGTTGATGGCCGACAGGGCGCTGAACTGCTCCGTATGGATCCGTTCGGGGCTCAGGCCGTGCTCGCGCAGGAAGCCGCCGAGGTCGTCCATGAAGGCGGGCGGTCCGCAGATGTAGGCGTCGGCGTCGGTGGGGATGCCCATGGCCGCGAGTGCGGGGGCGGTCGGACGACCGTGGGTGATGTGCGGCTCGTCGGGATGTGGCGCTTCGGCTGTGTAGTAGCTCTGCTCGTGGGCGTCGGGGAGCTGCGCCAGGAGGGCGTGGGTCTCGTCCGCGAAGGCGTGGTGGGCGCGGTCGTGGGCGGTGTGGATCCACCACAGGGGGCGTGGGTCTCGTGCGGCGGCGAGTTGGTGGAGCATGGCGAGCACGGGAGTGGCCCCGATCCCCGCGGAGATGAGGACGATCGGGCGGGTGCCTCCTTCGAGGACGAACGTTCCGCGGGGGCTGGCGATGTCCACGAGGTCCCCGGGGCGGAGCGTGGCATGGATGTAACTGCTGACCTGCCCGTGGAGCTCGTGCTTGACGCTGATGCGGTAGGTGTCGGCGGTGGGCGCGGAGGACAGGGAGTAGCTGCGCACGGCGGGGGCGGGACCGCCGACGTTCAGGCGGATGGAGAGGTACTGGCCGGGGCGGGCCTCGGGCAGGGGTGTGCCGTCGGTGGTGACGAGGTAGACCGACGAGACGGTGGGGGTCTCGGGGACGATGCGGGCGACGCGCATGGTCTTGAAGCCCGGCCATTCCGGCACTTCCCTGGGCTGCTGGGTGCTGGCGCGCTCGCCGGGCCATCCCGGTTCCTGTCTGGGCTGCTGGGCGGCGGCGAGTTCGCGGAAGGACTGCTGCCATCCCGGGCTGAGGGCGGGGATGTTCAGGGCTTTGCGCAACTTCGCGGGATCGCGGTCGGGGAGGTAGAGCAGTGCGTCGGTGTCGGCGACGCTGAGTTCTTCGGGACCCTTGCGGATCAGAGTGATCTCGTCGCCGGCCTGGACGTGCCCTTCGGTGAGAACGCGTAGGTAGAAGCCGGGGCGGTGGTGGGCGACCAGCAGAGCGGCCATGGTGGGTTCGCCCAGGCGCATGCCGACGCGGTAGCAGGTGACGCGGGGCTGGGTGACCTCGAATTCGGCTTCGCCGATGCGGTACCGATCACCGATGCATACTTCGTCATCGGGCATGCCGTCGACGGTGAAGTTCTCCCCGAACATCCCGTAGGTCAGATCGTCGCGGCCCAATTGCTTTTGCCAGTACTGGTAGGACTGCGCCTGGTAGACGAGGACGGCACGGATTTCGCCGCCGTGCCCGGCCAGATCTCCCTGACCGTCGCCCTCGATGTTCAGCCGCCGCACCATCCGGGGCCCGGGCACGGGGGACTTCCAGGCTCCGGTGTGGACAGTCCTGCCCTGCCAGGAGACGTCCTTGGGCATTCCTACGTTGACGGACAACAGCGTCGCCAATTTGCGCACCTCCTGCGGGGTGACCGGCCGGGGCCGCCGGCAGCCCCTCATGGCGCTGTGATCTGTACGCTCCGGCCGATACTAGTTCTTTTGTCGGTGCCTCCGCGATTCCGTGATCATGAATCGTGCGGTGCATTCACTGAGATTCTTCGAATGACAGGACCGGAGCGGAAGTCCATGCACATTCGTTTTTCCACGATGGACGATTCATATCGCGAATGCCCGCAAGGTGGCGGGGCTGTCCCGCTGCACCACACTGATCACATGGAGTACAAGTTCGAGGTCGTCATCCTGCCCGTGAGAGACATCGACCGCTCTCTGGCCTTCTACACCGAGCGTCTGGGCTTCAACCTGGACGTGGATTACGCACCCGGCCCCGATTTCCGAGTCGTGCAGCTGACTCCTCCCGGCTCCGCGTGCTCGGTGCAGATCGGTGTCGGCCTCACCGACGCCGAGCCCGGCTCGGTCAAGGGCCTGTACCTGGTGGTCCCCGATCTTGAAGCGGCGCGAGCCGAGCTGGCGGACCGGGGCGTCGACGTCGGGGAGATCCGGCACAAGGCGCCTTTCGACACGTGGCAGGGCGGCTTCGAGCCGGGCGTCGACCGGGTGGTGCTGTTCCTCAACACGGTGCTGCTGATGGACATCGCCTTCCTGCCCTTCGCCGCCTCCGTACTGGCCGAAGCGTTCCGTGACGGGCACGGGCAGCGCACCGCCGTCGTCCTGCACGGCATCGCGTTCGAAGTCGCGGCCGTTTTGTTCAACGTCATCTGGTGGCACGCCCGTCACGAGCGCCGCCTGCTTGCCACCACCATCGATGCGGCCGGTGTGACCGCCATCAGCCGGCGCTTCCAGCTCGCCCTTGTCTGGCTCGGCACCGGAACCCTGCTCGGGGCCCTGCTGCCCGTACTCGGCGTCGCCGTGATCTCCGCATTCATCGCCTACTTCTGGCTTCCCATCGCGGGCGAGATCGCCAAGGCGAGACGTCGGCGTGGCGGCGGGGCTCAGACGTGACCGCCGGGGCCGCTATCCGGCTGCGCCGTCGCGCGTGCGCTGGTAGTGGCGCCGGGCCTTCATGCGGTTGCCGCAGACGGCCATCGAGCACCAGCGGGCCTTGTTGGGCTTGCTACGGTCGATGAGGAACAGCCGGCACTCCGGGTTGGCGCACGGCCGCAGCCGGTCGGGCATCGTCTCCTGAAGTGCGCTCCACGCCAGGACGGCCTCCACCGCCATCCGGCGCTCCGTGGGGGCGTCCAGCTCCCAGCTCACCCCCGCGGACGAGAGGTGCGGGCGGGAGATGACGTCTTCGAGGAGCGGGGCCAGCGACGTGGCGGGGCGGCTGCCGCGGACCACGTCCTGCAGGGCGTCACGCGCCTGGAGGAGGTGTCGGTGCTCGTCTGCGCTGCCGTTGCCGCCGTGGGCCTGCTGCCAGGACCTGGCCGCTTCCGGATCCGCCAGCTGGTCCTGGACGACGCCGTTGACCACCGGCGTGGTGTTGAGGAGTTCCAGCAGTGTGTCCTGCTGTTCTTGGCCGGTCACCATCGCCTCCTCCTAACCAGATCGATTCGCTTGACAGGTTACACGAACTCGACCACTCGCCGGGCGCCAGGTGGGTGGCTGCGCTGGCTGGTGATCCTTCACGGGTGGAGTCTTGGGGCAGGTCGGCGTCTCGCCGCCTGGGCGCAACGACGCCCTGACCACCACCGCAATCTAACCAGTGAAAGCTCCTTGACGGGTTAGGTTGAGTGTGCTCGACTGGATATGTAACCACTTAAGCCCGACAGAGGGGTTAGGGAAATGGTCTCTGCAGTCCACCACCGCACCGCCACCGTCAACGGTCTCGAGGTCTTCTACCGGGAGGCCGGCGATCCGAAGGCACCCGCCGTGGTCCTCCTCCACGGCTTCCCGACCAGCTCGCACATGTTCCGCCACCTGATCCCGGCGCTCGCCGACCGGTACCACGTGATCGCCCCCGACCACATCGGCTTCGGCCAGTCCGCGATGCCCGCCCTGCAGGACTTCCCCTACACCTTCGACGCCCTCACCGACGTCACCTCCGGCCTGCTCCGGCAGCTGGGCATCGACCGGTTCGCGATGTACGTGCAGGACTACGGCGCCCCCATCGGCTGGCGTCTCGCCCTCCAGTCCCCCGAGCGCGTCACCGCGATCATCACCCAGAACGGCAACGCCTACGAAGAGGGCTTCGTCAAGCCCTTCTGGGACGGCGTCTTCGCCTACGCCCAGGCCCCGGGACCGGACACCGAAGCACCCATGCGCGGGGCCCTGACCCTTGAGATCACCCGCTGGCAGTACCTGAACGGCGTCGCCGACCCGAGCCTGGTCAGCCCCGACAACTGGGTCCACGACCAGGCACTGCTGGACCGGCCCGGCAATGACGAGATCCAGCTCAAGCTCTTCCGCGACTACCCCACCAACGTGGACCTCTACCCGCAGGTCCACCAGTACTTCCGCGACTCCCAGGTCCCGCTGCTGGCGGTCTGGGGTGCCAATGACGAGATCTTCGGCCCCGCCGGCGCGGAGGCGTTCTGGCAGGACCTGCCCGATGCCGAGATCCACCTGCTCGAGTCCGGGCACTTCGCCCTGGAAAGCCACCTCGAGACCATCACCGAGCACATCCGCGATTTCCTCGCCCGCGTCCTGGCCTGACGCGCAGTGCGGCGAGACGGCTGCGGCGGACGTGCCCCTCTTCCGCCGCAGCCGGCGAAGGACCCGCCATGCCACACCTCGCCCAACACGCCTTCACGCCCACCCCGCAGACCGTGCGCCACGCCCGCGACTTCGCGATGCAGTCCCTCGACACCTGGGGCGGGTGCCGACGCCGCGACGACATCTGGGCCTGCGTGTCGGAACTGGCCGGCAACGCCGTCCGGCACGGAAGCCCGGACGGCCGCGACTACCTGGTCCGCCTCATCCGGCACCCGCACTGCCTGCACGTCGAAGTGCACGACAGCGCCCGCCACTTGCGCGTCCGCGTCCGGCCCGCCTCACTGAGCGGGGAAGCCGGCCGAGGCATGCGCATCGTCCAGGAACTCTGCGACGACTGGGGAGTGCAGGCTCTCACCGGGGAGTGCAAGGCCGTCTGGACCTGTTTCCGTCGGCCCGAGGCCCCCATCTCCCGCTGCTCCTTGACGCTCTGACCGTCAATAACGTCCATATTTCACCCCAGGGATGCGGCCACGCGTGTCGGCGGTCACGCAATTCCCCACTTCCGACTCCTTGAGCGTCACGTAATTCCTCACCCTCGCGGTCACGACTCCCCATGGGGACGGTGGACGTGAACCGTGCTGGTGTCGGTCCCCAACGTGGCGTGGTCGTACGGCACCGCGAGCAGTCGGAGGAGGCTACCCGCGATGCTGTCTCCTGGTCCGGGCGTGCTGCAGCTTGCGGGTAAAGCGGTGCATGTGGGGGTCGAGCAGCTCGGCCGACTCCTCGAGCACCTGCTCGTCCGTCAGCCACCGGATTGCCTTGAACTCGTCTTGGTCGTAGGAGGTGATGGTGTGGGCGTCGGTATCGAGGAGGTACCAGAGCGAGACGTCGGTGTGCGCGCCCTGCCCCCGGGTTCGGGTGACGGTGAGGAAGAGGGGATGCTCGCCGGTGATCGGCGATGCCACGGCCTCGATGCCCAGCTCCTCATGGCATTCTCGGACCACCGTGGCCCACGGGTCCTCACCAGGCTCGACGTGTCCTCCGGCCGGCAGCCACAGGCCCGCCTTGCGGTGCGCGACGAGCAGCAGTTGCCCGCGCGTGTTGTCGAGGACGACGAAGTAGCTCACCAAGTGCATCGCCGGAACATCCGGCTTGCGCACCCGGTAGACGGGGGCTCCGCCGGCGATCCACTGCATGACCGTCTCCAGATGGGTGCGCTCCAGGTCGTCCCAGGGCTCGATGGCACCGACCAGGCCCAGAAGGCGGGCACGCGGCTGATCGTCAGAGGCGGTGAGCAGAGGGTCAGTTGAGGTCATCCGTGCATGCTGGCAGGCGCCACTGACACCCGTGTTCGAGGGGCACCATCCACCACGGGCACCTGGGGAATTACGGGACCACAGCCCTGGGGAATTGCGTGACCGTCGACAGCCACGCGCCCACCCCGTACCCGGAAGGAACCCGCAATGGGACTGTCCTGGCAGCAAGGCCCCCTCTCCGCCGGCGCGATCGGACACTTCCTCACTGCCGCGCCCCTGCCCGAGCGCCTCCTGTTCGCCGAGCGGCTGCGCCGCCGCATGCGCGTGAAGTTCAACGACACCTGGATCGCCGACAGCGAGAACGTCGTCCTGCTGCACGAGCCGGGCCGCTACCCCGTCGCCTACTTCCCTCGCGAGGACGTCGACGACGAGGTCATGGTCGCCGGCGGCAAGGTCACCCACCACAAAGACCTCGGCGATACCGCCTGGTACGCGGTGCACGCCGGTGACCGCACCACCGAACGCGCCGCCTGGGAATTCACCGCACTGCCCCAGCACGCCGCCGAACTCCAGGGCCGTATCGCCTTCGCCTGGCGCGCCATGGACGCCTTCTACGAAGAGGACGAGCGCATCCTCGGCCACGCTGCGGACCCCTACCACCGCATCGACATCCGCAACACCTCCCGCACCCTGGAAGTCCGCCTCGGCGACACCGTGATCGCCCGCTCCGAACACCCCATCGTGCTCTACGAGTCCGGATTCGCACCCCGCTGGTACGTCCCGCGCGCCGACATCGACGAGACCCAGCTGCGCCCCGTAGAAGGCCAGACCTTCTGCCCCTACAAGGGACTGTGCGACTACTACGACATCGGCGACATACACCGCGCCGCCTGGTCGTACCGCAACGCCTACCGAGAGGTCGACCGGATCACCGACCTGGTCTCCTTCGAAGCGGACAAGGTCGAGGTCCATCTCGACGGCAAGCGCCTGCACCTCGAGCCCGGGCAGACAGTCGTCCCCCACGGCGTCGACCGCGGCCTGGACGTCGACGAGGCCAAGGCCCACTGAGCCCCACGAACGCCTGGCATCACCGCAGCAGACTTCGCCTGCGGCGGCCACGGTCTGTGGAGTGACGAAGCTCCCCCTCGACGCGACCGCGGCGCAACGCGAGGCGACATCCCATCCCATCCACAGGCCTTGACGATTACTCGATGGTTCACCACCGAGGGTGAGTGCGGTGCAGGTGGCCACTCCCATGAAGACGATCAGCCGCAGCGCGCCGTCCCCGCTTTTCAATGCCTCCTCGACGATTCGCAGCGTGCGCGCTTGAGCACTGCGCCTCCCCAATTTATTCGCGGTGCCGGGTCACCCTTGGCGGGTGGAGTTCCCCGTACCGCTCGCCCTCGCCGCACCCGTCCGGGCCCCGCCGCGCGGCGCCGGCGCGAGCTGCGGGCCGCGCTGACCCCCGGCGGGCCCGAGCATCCGTGGACGGGAATGCAGATCAGCGCTGGATGGGGCTCTGGGAACAAGCTCCGGTACGTTACCGTCCAGCCGAACCTCGTCGCCGACGCGCTGACACAGCGGTAGACCGCGGCCGGCACCGGCACCCAGTGCGCTACCTGCGTATTCGGGATGACCTCACCCCTGGCGACATCGCGGCGGCGGGGCGACCGATGCGTCGGCGCCTGATGTCTCATGAGACATCAGGAAGTCTGGAGAACGACGGCTGGAGATGCCAGATCCACACCACGACCCAACGGCTGTGGAGCTGGCACGGCACTGACTTGTCCAGCCAGTTCTCCGACGTCGCAGACGCTGCCGCCGGCCTGCCGGACACCGTCCTCGACGGTGAGCTCGTCGCGGTCCTCAACAACGGCTCCGGCGTGGCCTTCGACTGGCTGCAGACCCGGGCCGGCCGCCGCGGCCCGCGACGCGGCGCCGACTTCACCGTCCACGTCGCCATCTTCGACGTCCTTGCCGTCGTGACACTGACTGGCGGCCTCGCCCGTACACCGAGCGCCGCACCGAGCTGCTGCGTCTCCTCGAGGGTGGCCCGCCCACTCTGCGCGCGGTGCTGACCACCGAGGCCGTGGTCATCGGGGTGACAGGCAGGACACCGGCGTCGCATGCCCTTGCACTGGGGCGGCCAACAGGCGGCCAGATGCGGGCAGTTTGCGTGAGCCTGCCGCTCACTCAGCAGGTCCGTCTGGCCGTGGCGCCGCTCTTGCACGCGGTCGGCGAGGAGATGCGAGAGTTACCCGGCACGGTGGGTGGCTTGCCCGGCGCTGATCCAGTGCGCTTCCTACCGGTCAAGCCGGAGGTGGTGGTGGAGATCGAGGTAGATCAGCCGCGGTTGGAGTTCGGTCGCTATCGACACCGTCCGCGTGTCCGGCGGGTGCGCGGCGACGTCTCGCCGGAGCTGGTCCACGACGGGCAGTGATCGGAAACTGGCCGAGTCTCGTGATTGGTATTCGTGAAGGTACCCATGGGTGCATACTCGGGGTATGGCTGACACCACCGTGAAGGTCGACTCCGAGACCAGGGACCGGTTCGCTGCGGTCGCCGCAGCCCGCGGACAGAGCGTGCGCGCCTACCTGGCCGAGCTGGCCATAGAGGAAGAGAACCAGATCAAGCTGAGTAAGGCGACGGCCGTGTTCCGCGAGATCATCGCCCGCCCCGGCCTGGCTGAGGCGTTCGACGAGGCCTTCCCTGACGACGCCCTGGCCCGGCGAAACACCGCGGGGCGGGCGGCCTGACCCTTGGAACTGCATATCGACATCCGGTGGCTCCTTGACCGGCAGGAGGAACTGCTCGGCAAGGAACTCGGGGTTCGGGACTACTCGGGCCTGGTGGCCGCCGTCGCTCGGCACCGGGTGAACACACCACAGCTGGACGTGGGAGAGCCCGACACCTATTGGCGGGCTGCCGCCCTGCTTGAGCAGCTGGTCTTGCTGCGCCCGTTGCCGGCCCGCAACGCGTACTTCGCGTATGGCGTGGCGGTGGCGTACATCCGGGCCTCCGGTAAGGAGATCGACGACTCCTTCGAGCCGTGGCGGGACCTGATCACCGACATCCGTGCGCTGCGGCTCACCGTCTACGACATCGCCGACCGTCTGCGCTCCTGGCGCAGTACCGAATGAACCGTACGGGGCGGGCAAGCGGGGACAGTCGGTGTCGACCCCGAGGCGCTCGGATGCGATAGCGGCCACCGAACTGTTCTGACAGAGCAGAGCGAGGTCCCGGCCTGTACCGCACAGGCCGGGCCCTCGCATGTCCCGCGTCGTACGAGCCGACTCAGGCGCTGACCTTCTCCTCCAGACGCTCCAGCACCCACCCCGGGGCCGATGCCAAGGACGTGAGCATCTCCAGCGCGGCACACGTGTCCTCAAGGGCACGGTGCCCGCCGCCCAGCGGCAGGAAGTCGCGCATGCCCTCCCAGTCGCAGCGCCGGCGCATGATGCACCCCCATTGATCCTGCTCCCGCAGGTGCTGCGGATCCGCCTCCACCCGAAGGCAGTCGCTCACGATGACCGTCTTGTCGTACTCCGCGTTGTAGGCGAGGATCTTCCGCCCGGCGGTGACTCGCAGCACCTCCGGCAGCACCTCATCCCAGGTCGGCGCGTCCGCGACCATCGCGTCACTGATCATGTGAAGGTCGAAAGCATCCTCGGTCACCGCGATCTGCGGGTTGACCAGGCTCTCCAGCAACACCTCGCCGGTGGCCGCATCGACCACGGCGACCTCCATGACCCGGCCCCACAGATTGTGTGTCTCGGTGTCCAGCACGACCGCCACGCCGGGCTGCAGCATCCGCCGCGCCCAGTGGATGGCCTCGCCCTGCGCGCTGAGCAGCTGGATGCCGTCCGCGAAGCGGGAGGCGACCGGGTTGCCGGCGAGCAGCGCGGCGACGTCGTCCCGCGACGGGGCGCCGTCCAGGCCCGGCTCCCAGTCGATCAGCCAACGATTGTCGAGGGTCGCGAAGCGCGCCCAGACCGGCAGGCCGAAGGTCTCGCGCAGCTCGTCGACGAAGGCACGGACGACAGCGGCCCGCTTCGGCGCCAGCTGAGCGAAGGCCCGCAGCGGGGACGGCCGGCCGGGCTTGGTCGCCCGGACCGCCTCCCGATCCACCCCGGGGATGTCCTTGAGCGCGTCCAGGTCCCCGACCCGGTACATCGGCACCTCGACCACCTTGCGGTGACCGCGGCCGCCCGACCACACCGTGCGCCGCACGTGGCTGACCGGTGCCAGCCATCCGGCCTCGATGCAGTACTCCAGGTCCCGGCGCCGGATATCCAGGTGCTGCGCCGCCAGCTCCGGGCCCAGCATCCGCGCGGCCAGGATGTCCGCCCCCAGGTCCTCGTTGCCGGCGAGCCGCTCGACGTCCTCAAGCGCCCACCGCCCGAACCGGCCCGGCGTGATGTCCTGCTCTTCGGCGGCCTGCTCGAACTCGCCGACGTTCCAGCCGCACCGGCCGGCCGCCTCATCCGTCCGGGCCGAGGCCTGAAGCCACGCGACCCGCTCGGCCACGATCTGCTCGAGCACCGCGCACATCTCCGGGGTGGGGGAGACCAGCTGCCGCTCGTCGTACAGCGCGTAGCCCTCGAATTCGCCGACGCGCTCCAGCAGGCCCTGCTCGGCGAGTTGCTCGACGTCGCACGCCCACACCTCCAGCTTCTTGCCGGCGAGATCCGGCGCCTGCGCCAGCAGCTGCGCGCCGCGGCTCGCGCCGTAGCCGGGGTGCGTGCCGAGCACCTCGATGATCTGGTCGCGGCGTGCCTTGACGTTGTCGGCCTGCTCGTCCGACCACCGGCCCGAGTCCAGGGCCGGAGCCGGGATGAGCTTCTTGAGCTGTCCCCGCTCGACCTGCCACCGGGCCAGGCCCGCGTGATTGGCCAGCTGGACCGGACCGAATCCCTTGCGTCGTCCCATCGCTCGTCCCTTCTCGTGGTCGCTCCGCTGTCACGGAACAGAACATGACGGAACACCTGAAAACTTGTCAAGAGCCTTTAAAATTAGGCAAGTTGGGGCAATTCGCTTAGAGCTGCGCACGCGTACGCGAGGGAAAAACACCCGGCCGGAGCCGCCTCCCCGCGACGACACCCTCGCGCGGCAGGCCGGGGGCCCGGCGGCCATACGAGGAGGCGCGGCGGGTGTCCCGCATACGGGTGACACTCACCCGCCTCACTCGTGACCCGGGATCTCACACGCTACGATGATCGAACAAACATTCGAACGGAGGGGCGGGGCACCACGCAACGCGTCGAAGGGGGAGGGAGATGAGAGGCGCGCCATGGACGGGTTTACCCACCTCAACACCACCTCCGGGTTCTCCACCCGCTTCGGCGCCGCCCACCCCGAGCAGCTCGTCCAGCGCGCCGCCGAACGCGGCATGAGTGCGCTGGCCCTGACCGACCGTGACGCCGTCACCGGCGCCGTCCGGTTCGCGCAGGCCGCCCTCGAGCACGGCATCCGGCCGATCTTCGGCATCAACCTCGCCGTCGCCCCGCTCACCCCCGCCCCCGCACAGCGCCGCCGCACCCCGGTCCGCGGCGGCGCCCACGTGATCGAGCCGCCCGTCCGCGTCGTCCTGCTCGCCCAGTCCCGCACCGGCTGGGCACGGCTGTGCCGACTGACCTCCGCCGCCCACACCCGCGGCGACGGCCCGCCCCTGGTTACTTGGGACGACCTGCACCAGCACGCGGGGGAGGGGCTGACCGTGCTGCTCGGCCCCGCATCCGAACCCGGTCGCGCCCTGGCCGCCGGCCGACCCGATCTCGCCGAGCACCTCCTCGCGCCCTGGCGGCAGCTGCCCGGCATCCAGCTGCGCCTGGAAACCTGCTGGCTCGGCTACGCCGGCACCGGGCCCGGCTCACTGCGCCTGGCCGCCCGCACCCTCACCCTCGCCGACCAGCTGGGCATCCCCGCCGTGCTGACCAACGCCGCCCGCTACGCCGACCGAGACCAGCACCGCCTCGCCGACGTCCTGGACGCAGCCCGCCTGCTGCGCCCCATCGACCGCCGCCGCCTCGACTCCGGCGAGCGCTGGCTGAAGGACCCGGCCGCCATGCACGAGATCGCCCGCCGGATCGCCGCGGCCGCCGGCCACAGCGACGACCGCGCGGCCCGCCTGATGGCCGAGACCGCCGTCACGGCCGACGCCTGCGCCCTCGACCCCGCGGGCGACCTCGGCCTGGGCCGCCCCCACTTCCCGGAGCCTGCCGTCGTCGGCGCCCCCGGCGGCCCCACGCACGCAGCGAGACTGCTGCGCGAACGGGCCGAGGCCGGCCTCATCCGCCGCGGCCTCGACCGCGACCCCCGCGCCCGCCAGCGACTTGAGGAAGAGCTCGCCGTCATCCGCACGCTGCAGTACGACAGCTACTTCCTCACCGTCGCCCAGGTCGTCGCCGACGTCCGCGAGCTCGGCATCCGCGTCGCCGCCCGCGGCTCCGGCGCCGGCAGCATGGTCAACCACACGCTCGGCATCGCCACCGTCAACCCGCTCGACTTCCACCTACTCATGGAGCGGTTTTTGTCGGCGCGCCGCGCGAGCCTGCCCGACATCGACATCGACGTCGAATCAGCCCGCCGGCTCGAGGTCTACGACCGCGTCATCGAACGGTTCGGCACCGAACGCGTCGCCGTCACCGGCATGCCGGAGACCTACCGCGCCCGCCACGCCCTGCGCGACACGGGCCTGGCCCTCGGGATCGCCCCGTACGACGTCGACCGGATCGCCAAATCCTTCCCGCACATCCGGGCCGCCGACATCACCGCCGCGCTCGCCGAACTCCCCGAACTGCGCAAGCTCGCCGGCGAGGCCGGCCGCTACCGGCTGCTGTTCGAACTCGCCGAAGGCCTCGATGCCCTCCCCCGCGGCCTGGCCATGCACCCCTGCGGCGTCATCATCTCCGACGCCACCCTCCTGAACCGGCTGCCCGTCCAGCCCACCCCCGGCGGCTACCCCATGGTGCAGATGCCGAAAGAGGGAGTCGAAGATCTCGGACTGATCAAGCTCGACGTGCTCGGCGTACGGATGCAGTCCGCGATGGCCCACGCCGTCACCGAGATCGAACGCGCCACCGGCAAACACGTCGACCTCGACGACCCCCAACAGGTCCCGCTCGACGACCACTTCGCCTTCAAGCTCATCCAGGACGCCCAGACCCTGGGTCTCTATCAGCTCGAGTCGCCCGGCCAGCAAGATCTTTTGTCGAGGCTGCAGCCGCGCAACGTCGCCGACGTCATCGCCGACATCAGCCTCTTTCGCCCCGGCCCGGTCGCCGGCGGCATGCCCGAGCAGTACATCGCCGCCCGCCACGGCGCCGCCCCCACCTACCCACACCCCCACCTCGAGCCCGTACTCGCAGATACGTACGGAGTCGTCATCTGGCACGAACAGATCATCGGAATCCTTGCCACGCTCACCGGCTGCGACCGTGCCCTGGCCGAAGTCGCCCGCCGCGCCCTCGCCGACCCCGACCGGCTGCCCCGCCTGCGCGACTGGTTCCAACAAGCGGCCGCCGCCCGCGGCTACCACGCCGACGTCCTCACCCACGTCTGGAAGATCATCGAAGCCTTCGGGGCATACGGCTTCTGCCGCGCGCACGCCGTCGCCTTCGCCGTCCCCGCCCTGCAGTCCGCCTGGCTCAAAGCCCACTACCCAGCCTTCCTGCTGGCCGGCCTCCTCGAACACGACCCCGGCATGTGGCCCAAACGCGTCCTCATCCAAGACGCCCGCCGCCGCGGCGTCACGGTCCTGCCCGCCGACGTCAACCACTCCAAGACCACCCACACCGTCGAACGCGCCCCCGACGGCACCTGGGCCGTCCGCCTCGCCCTCTCCACCATCCGCGGCATCCACACCGACGAGGCCGAACGCATCGTCGCCGGCCAGCCCTACGCCTCGCTGTCCGACCTGTGGCAGCGCGCCCGCCCCAACCGGCCCACGGCCGAACGCCTCGCCCAGGCCGGCGTCCTCGACAGCCTGCGCGGCACCCTCACCCGCCGCGACCTGCTGCTGCAGATCACCGAACTGCACCACCAGTACCGCGGCCGCCCTCTCGGCGACGGGCAACTCCCCATGGCCCTCGACGACCACCACACCAGCGCCCCCTCCGGCCTGCCGGAGATGACCAGCCGCGAAGCCCTCAACGCGGAACTGCACATCCTCGGCGCCGACGTCAGCCGCCACCTGATGGACCACCACCATCAGCTGCTGCGCGAACTCGGCGCCACCGACGCCGCCCACCTGAAGCGACTGCACCCCGGCCAGCAGGTCCTCGTCGCCGGCGTTCGCGCATCCACCCAGACCCCGCCCATCCGCTCCGGGAAACGGATCATCTTCGTCACCCTCGAAGACGGCTCCGGCCTGGTCGACCTGGCCTTCTTCGAAGACTCCCACGAGGCGTGCGCGCACACGATCTTCCACAGCGGACTGCTCCTCGTCCGCGGCAACGTCCAGCGCCGCGGCGAACGCAACACCGTCACCGGCTCGATGGTCTGGGACCTCGAGCAACTCGCCACCGCCCGCCGCGACCACGGACCCGAAGCCGTCCAGCGTCTCCTCGGCGCCGGCGCCGATGCCCCCCCGGCCCCGCGCACCGAACCGCACCGCACCCTCACCCACGAAACCGGCGCGACCATGCACCCCTGGGCCGACCTCCAGCCCCCAGGGCAGCGCGCCGCCGACCTCACCAAACTCGGCCACATCAGCCAGGGTTCTCCAGATCTTTAGATGTCTCACGAGACAGCGGGCGCATCTCCGACTGAGCTCGATGACGAGCGGGGTCACCGTCGTGGCGTAAGAGATACGACGGTCGCCCACTGGCTTGAGATCTGCTCACGGAGCGCCGCGTTCTCGGCGTACAGGGCGGCGATGACGGTTGCTGCGGCGTCGACCTGATCCTGGAGATGGTCGCGGTCTGTCCGGGCTTTGCGGAGGTGCTGGCGTAGTGCGGTGATGGTCTCGGCGTGCTTGCGGTCTTGGGCACGGGCTGGACTGTGCCCGATGCGGTTGTCCCAGTCGGCCAGCACGTTCGTGGCGCGGTTCATGGTGGCGCGGCTGACGCCGGCTTCCCGCCAGAGGTTGTTCTTGGTGAGTTTGCCGTCGGTGCGGGCTGGGCGGCCGGCGAAGAGCCGTTCCATGGCGTCGCGCAGAGCGCGTTCTGTGCGGGGTGAGACGTTCGGACGCTCGGCTGAGGTCATGAGGTGGTCCTTCGCAGGACGTGATCGACTTCGTTGAGTTGCTCGGTCAGTTGCTTGCGGCGATTGGCCGGGAGCTTGGGGGTGGCTAGCAGATTCTGGATGGAGGCTCGCTCGGCGGTCCAGATCGGCAGGTGCGCGGGGGCGATGATGCTGCGGGCGCAGCGGGCGGGTTGGCACCGGTCGATGAGAGGGCCTTGATGGCCTTGGGGGACGACGGCGTCCTCGAGGCATTTGGCGCCGACGGGGTTGGCTTCGTCCATCGTGCAGTGGTTGAGCTTGCCGAAGCGCACGGTGAGGTGGACTTGGCGGAGGAGGCCGTACTCGACCCGGAGATCTCCGCGCTGGGCTTTCTGGTTGGCGCGGAGGTGTTCGGCCTGGGTTCGTACGGTGGCGAAGGCGCCGCGGAGCCGGTCAGCGCCCGGGCCGTAGCCGATGTTCTCGCCTCGTCTGTCGGCGTCGAAGAGTTCCTTGAGCTGCTCGAAGCGGCGCTCGCTGATGGCGGTGGTGAGGTGGCTGGCCCAGGCGGGGGATGGTTCGGTGTAGCCCTGGGTGGTGGTGTTGGCGAGCGCGCGCGTTGCGGCGTGTTTGAGCTGCATTCCGACGGCGATCTCCGATCCGGGGAAGTCCCGGGTGAGCATGGCCATGGTGCGTCGGAACATGTGAGGGCTCAGCTTCTGCTCGGGAATGGCCGGCAGACCGGTGATGTCCCGGTGGCGATTGACGTGCTGAAGGAAGCTCGTGATCGCCTGGCAGCTGTCCAGGTGGGCGATGGGCGACTTGGCCTGTACCGAGGCGAAGGCGAGCGTGTCGTGTACGGAGAGCTCGGCGGCCGTCTGGATGGCCTGGGCGACCGGTTCGATGATCCACCAGTGCTTGACGGGGAGGTTGGGGGTGAGTTTGTGCAGGGTCGACTTCACTGCCGGGCTGCCGTAGTGCTCGACGACCGAGTCCCTGAGGATTTCCCGGACCTCGCTGTCCCGCATCATCGATAGCGCGGTGACGAACACCAGAGCCGCATTGCGCAGCGCTGTGAACTCGATCCAAAGGCGCTGCGGATAGAGGCTCATGCACCAGGGCCCCGCGGTGCCGTCCGGCCGGTCGACCTGGGTGAGGTCGCAGAGCAGACCACTCTGCGTACGCCCCTCGGCGGCCAGTTCCTCGACACGCGCGCGCAGTTGGCGTCCGTGCGGTGCGGTTGCGGCGAAGACGGTGGTGGGCTGCGCGACGCCGATCACCGCCGCCAGCACGGACCAGTTCACGGTCGTGGTGGCGTTCTTGTTCCGCGTCATGTCGTTCGCCAGCCACACCGGAATGCGGTGGGAGGGGTCGGCCAGCCACTTCTCGCACAGCTGGCGTGCCTCGGGTAGAGGGACGGGACGGGCGGTTGCTTGAAGGTCCCGCCAGTAGGCGCGGGCCCGCAGGATGTCGGGCCCGAAGGTGTCGATGTATGTCCAGGCAGAGTGGATGAGGGGAAACCAGGTCTGCGGCGGGATGACGGGCGTTCGTAGCGGCCTGTTGCGCGACAGCTCGAGTACCTGGGCACCGGTTTGTCCCGGCCACGGGTCCGCGGTGAGCCCGCCGTGAGTGAGCGCGGGCGCCAGTCGGTGCAGCAGCTTGATGGTCAGGATGTGGGGCCGGACCGCGGTCAGGTCAAGGTGTTCGCGGCGGTCGGTGAGGTAGCGGTGGAAGTCGGCTGTTGACCAGTGGCCGAAGTCCTGGGGCAGGCCTTCGCCGGCTCCGAACGTAGCCAGTGCGCGCAGGATGCCGACGTGCCGCTGTACCGTGCCGACTTTGCGTGGCCGAGGCTGCAGATGGAGCCCTCGGGCCAGGATCTTGGGATGGCGTGGGTTGAACTCGATCATTGCCAGCTCGCGGGCGAGAAGGTTCTGCACCTCGGTGAGCTGCATGAGCGTCAGACGCCATTGCCCGGGCACGAGCCGGGCAGGGCGGCGCAGTACGTCGTTGAAGTCCCAGGTCTGCGTCTCCCCGAACAAGGGTGGACGTGCCCTGGGCAGTAACGGCAGGGACTGCAGGACTGGTTCGTCGTCCGCGAAGACGCTGGGGCGGCCGGATGGGGCCAGCTGGCCGCTCATACGTCGAACTCCGCCTGTGAGGAGATGGGGAGTTGCAGCGTCAGGCCCTCGTCGGCGATGCGCTGGCGGGCCCGGGAGATCTCGGCGCCGGTACGCAGGCCGAGAACTTCGGTGAGGTTGGCCTGGCTCTGTCCCCACAGGGCGTGAAAGTGGCGCGGGGCGAGCCGGTGACGCAGCTGTTCCAGATGGGCGGCGAACAGCAGAAGTTGAGGAAGGTTGGACGGCAGGATGAACGCATTGCGGCATTCCAGGCAGCGGGTCGGGGCGACCGGGCACATCTGCCCCGGGCGCCCGAACGGGGACGTGAAGGGGTCGCGGCAACTGGAGACGCCCATGTCGAGTTCACCGGCTCGCAGCTGCTCGATGTCCTGCGCCGATAGCCCCAGTGCCGCTTCGGCTTCCGGATCCTGGAGGGACTGTTCTTGGTCGAGGACGACCGGGCCCGCGAGGGCCTTGGACAGCCAGTGCTGCTGGGCCGTGGTGATGACCTGGCCTGCGATGACGCGCAGCGTGGTGCCGTGGGCGTAGCTGCGGCGGAATGTCTCCTCGGTGTGGTCGTCGGCGATGTCGCTGATGCGGCCCTTGAAGGTCAGGGCCTTCTCGACCTTGCCGGACTTCCGCAGCCGGCGGATGTCCGCCGGCCCGTCGATGCGGACGTTGTGGATGTTCAGCCAGTCGGTGAGCCGCAGTCCCGAGCCGGTCCCGCGGAAGGACTGCACGGTCATCGTGTGGTGGCTGACCGCGGCGCGCAGGAAGAGCGGGACCGGCGTGGTGGCGGAGCGTTCGGCTAGCGGACGGGCCAGGGCCAGCAGGGAACGGGTCAGCTCGGCGACATCCAGGCGGGGGTTGCTGGGATGCAGCACCCGGTCTTCCTACTGAGCCGGTGTGCTGTACGCGCTACGGCGTGTGGTCCGAGCTCGCTGCTTCGTAAAGTCGATCAGCACACTGCGGGGGCCGTACTCGATGTCATCCTCGTGCAGTGCCACGACTTCCTCCGACGTACGGCCGGTTGCTGCCATCAGCAGGATCCGATAGCTGTGCAGGTCGAGGTTGTGCGGGTAGAGCATGCCGACCAGGTGCCGCAGCAGGCAGTTGACAGTGTGCTGCGGCAGGGTGCCGGGCGGGAGGAGCTCGCGCAGCGGCGCCGACCATTGCGCAGGGGGTGGGAGGCGCTCCGCGATGTCCTCACAGGTCCACACCCCGTGAGCCAGGGCCCACAGCAGGTTGGCCGGCTCCGCCCACCCGTCGACCCGCGGGTCGCGCCCCACGGCCGCGAGAGCCCGACCCTTCTTGATCCTCTCCTCGGTCGCACGCCGGGCCGCCCAAGCTGCCTGGACGATCTGCTTCTTGTCGGCCCGGCTGAACTCGTCGACTTCGACGCACTGCCCCTTGCTCACGCCGAGCGCACCCTTCACCCAGCCATGCAGGTGTCCGGCCACCGGGCGGCCCGGGTGGGCGATACGACGGGCGATCAATTGCCGAAGCCGGCTGGCGAGCCAGGCCGGGCTGGGCGAACCTGCTCGGTAGGCAGCCGGCAGCAGCCGGATCCACTCCGTGACCGCATGGTGCAGATCGGGTTCGACCGCCGCCAACGAGGCCTCTGCGGCTCTGGGCTCCGCCGAGTCCAGGTACGTGCAGAAGGCGCTGATGGCCTTGCGGAACCCGCGGCATGCTCCCGTCGACAGCACGGCAGCCGCCATCAACTCCACCCACTCATCCGCGAGTTCAGCGGCCAGCTGCGAGCACGCATATCCGCTCGGGTCGAAGGTCACGGTGACCGGGCGCCGCCCTGTGTCCAGCGACACTGCCTGGCGCACGCCGATCCGCGGCGCCGTGCTCAGCGATGCTGCCCTAGCCGGAGGCGGAAAGCCTCCTCGGTACTCACCTCTGCGGGGCACCCGGTTCCTCCAGGTTCAACAGATGACGGGCGATGGCGATGTACGAGGCCCCACCGGCCGCGTCCCAGTTCCGGAATGCGTCGTCGACCTCCCGCATCGGATCCTTGAGATAGCGGATGTAGCGGTAGGTCGTGCCGGGATGGGCGTGACCGAGGCGGCGCTGTACGACCAGCAGCGGGTTGCCGACCATGTGGTCCAGCAACGTCGCCATCGGAAGCTTTCGGGCCTTGATGTCCTCAAGGGCCTCACGCGTGAGGTAGATGAGAAGGCGCAGGGCGAACGTGTGCCGCAGATCGTGATAGCACCAGCAGTGCCGCGGAAGGACCGGGGCCTCCCGGTCGCTCGACCACTGCTGCATCCGTTCCCAGGCCCGCCAGCGCACCCGGTCCCAGCCGGAGAACGACAACATCGCCCCGCCCTGCCCGAGGAACACCGCGAGCGGATCCAGACCGTCCCCGGTCTCCAGTACGGCGATGCGCCGCAGCTCAGGATCCATGTCCTTGATCACGCGGGTGACCGTGCACCCGTCCAGGACCCCGCGGATCCTCGTGCTGTCCGCGTCCAGGCGCTGGATGACGAACAGTTCCCGGCTGCGACGGCGCAGCACGCGCTGCGCCTTGGCCACGATCCGGGGGCGCTCGAGCAGCAGGTAGGGGTCCAACAAGGCCATCGCGCCGAGGGGAACGTACGCCGAGCGCGGGCGCTGATACTTGGCGCAGGCAGCCAGATCAACGTCCGCAGTGGTGGGCTTCGGCCCGCCGGCAAGGCCGAGTTCGGGCAGCAGCAGGGTGGACCACTCCTGAAGGCGCATGCCCGTCAGCAGCGCCAGCTCGCACGCGGCACGGTTGCGGTGCGGCCACCATCCACGGAACGTGCCGTCCAGGCTGGCGTCCGGCCGCAGCCCCCCGAATCCGACGTCACGGCAGAACAGGTACTGCTCGAGTTCCATGTGGCGCACACGCAGGTCACGGCTGACACCGCTGCCCAGCGAGGCCGTACGGCCGGTGGGGCGCCACGGCCGCCCAGGGACCTGACCACGCTGGACCAGGTAATCGTAGAGCTGGCCGAGTGCCGCCGAATCACGATCCCAAGCGGCCTGTCCGACCGTCTCCTCGGCTTGCTCCCGCCGCCACAACCGAAACTCCAGCAGGTCCGCCTCGCTCGCCGAGACGAAATCGCGGCTACGGGTGGCCAGGAAGTTGAACAACATCAACGCGGTGTACGCGTAGGCCTTCATCGTCTTCGCATCACGGCCCGCGAGACCCATCGCGCGGAACCAACTGGTCAGCGGTTCGACCGGACGCATCGTGTCATCGAGCAGGATCGGGGTGCCCCGGGGCAGTCGGCGCCGCTCGAAGAGCTCGCTCAGCTCTGCATAGCTCCGCCCCGCGACCGCACCCACCTTCCAGACTCGGCGCTGGTCCACGAAGAACAACCGCACAAGACCCCCGAGAGCAGCCCCAACATCCGACATTCCGTTCAACGGACGAATGGCCGACGAGGAAACTGCCGCAGCAAGGTTCGGGACACGGACGCCGAGTCAGTCGAGCTACCGGTCTGTGGCCAACTACATCCCCGACCGCGACGCGGACGGCATCGACATCTCGTTCGCCACGCAGAACTGGCGGAAGGCCATCCGTCTCGGCGAGGGTGTTCCGCCATCCCCCCCGTCGAAGTGTCGCGCGATCGTCTGGCACGAGCAATTCGTGAACCGGAGTGCGCGCGCCGCGCCCGGTGCCTCAGTCGTGGGTGACGTTCTCGGTGAGCAGGCGGAGCAAGTGCTTCGCGGTGGCGTCCTGCTCGGGGGTCAGACCCATGGCCTCGCCGATGGCCAGCGGGACGGCGCGGGCCTTCTCCTGAAGGTCCGAGCCGGCCGGGGTGAGGCGTACGGCGACGGAGCGTTCGTCCTCGGCGCGTCGTTCGCGGCGAATCAGGCCGCCGGCCTCAAGGCGCTTGAGGAGCGGCGAAAGGGTGCTGGATTCCAGCTGGAGCGCCGTGCCCAGCTCCCGTACGGAGACCGAGCCCTGCTCCCACAACACCAGCATGACGAGGTACTGCGGGTAGGTCAGCCCCAGCTCGTCCAGCAGTGGACGGTAGCGGGTCGTGACCGCCCGCGAGGCCGCGTACAGGGCGAAGCAGAGCTGGTCCTGAAGCAGCAGCGAACCTACTGCGGCGTCGTCGCGCGTGTTCTGGCCCATGAGCGCCGTCCTTACCTCTGATGATCGGCCAGGTACATCCTACCCATTCCAAGCGCCCTCGACTATGTCTTGCTCGATTCAGTTGTGCACGACTGAATCGAGCGCTACGGTGTTCTCGTGACCGCCGAACGGCCGGACACATCCCTCGCCGAGGCCGCCGCCCCGGCATCAGTCCAAGGAGTCCCCATGCCCGAGAACATCACCGGCCCCGAACTGGAACCGGCCGCCGCCGCATTCGCCGAGGCCACCGCCAACCCGCCGTATCTGTTCGACCTCGGTCCGGTCGAGGGCCGCAAGGTGGTCGATGAGGTCCAGTCCGGCGAGATCGCCAAGCCCGAGATCGCCGAGGAGTGGGTGACCGTGCAGGGCGGGCCCACCGGCACCGTCCGGGCGCGCATCGTCCGTCCCGTCGGTGCCGCCGGTCCGCTGCCCGTTGTCCTCTACATCCACGGTGCGGGCTGGGTTTTCGGCAACGCCCACACCCACGACCGCCTGGTGCGCGAACTCGCCGTCGGCGCGAACGCCGCCGTCGTCTTCCCCGAGTACGACCTCTCGCCCGAGGCCCGCTACCCCGTCGCGATCGAGCAGAATTACGCCGTCGCCCGCTGGGTCGTCACCGACGGCGCTTCAAAGGGCCTGGACGCCACCCGGATCGCGGTGGCTGGTGACTCGGTCGGCGGCAACATGTCGGCCGCACTGACCCTGATGGCCAAGGAGCGCGGGGACGTGCCGCTCGTCCAGCAGGTGCTGTTCTACCCCGTCACCGACGCCGCGTTCGACACCGGCTCCTACCACCAGTTCGCGACCGGCTACTTCCTGCGCCGGGACGCCATGCAGTGGTTCTGGGACCAGTACACGACCGACGCGGCCGAGCGCGCCCAGATCACCGCGTCCCCGCTGCGCGCCACGACCGAGCAGCTCACCGGTCTGCCCCCGGCCCTGGTCATCACCGGCGAGGCGGACGTCCTGCGCGACGAGGGCGAGGCGTACGCCAACAAGCTCCGCCAGGCCGGCGTCCCCGTCACGGCCGTCCGCTACCAGGGCGTCATCCACGACTTCGTCATGCTCAACGCCCTGCGCGAGACCCACGCCGCCGAAGCGGCCATCAGCCAGGCCATCGCCACCCTGCGCACCGCACTCGGCACCGGCTGAGCGCGCTCAGCCACATCCGGCGCCCGTAACACCCCCGCACTACACCCGGCCGGACCGCCCGGGTCCCGCCTCCGTCCCCACGTGGCGTGCGTCCTGCGCCACGCACCAGGAGTTCCCCATGCGCACCGCACCTGTCCGAATCAACCGCAAGATCGCCGTCGCCGCAGCAGCCGCCCTCATCGCCGGGGTGACCATCACCGCCCACGCGTCGGCCTCACCCACTGCACCGTCCGCCACCACAACCGTCCCGGTGCTGGAAAAGGACGCCCAGGCGTTCGCCGACGCGGCCGCGAAGAACCCGCCCATCTACACCCTGTCCTACGGCGACGCCCGCAAGGCACTCGACAGCGCACAGGCCGGCCCCGTGGACAAGCTCCCGGCGGACATCAGCCACCGCACCCTCAAGGTGGGACCCACCGGCGAGGTGACCATCCGGATCGTCCGCCCCGCCGGAGTGAGCGGCAAGCTCCCGGCCGTCATGTACTTCCACGGCGGCGGCTGGGTCCTCGGCAACGAGAACACCCACGACCGGCTGGTGCGGCAGATCGCCAACGGCGCCCGCGCTGCGGTCATCTTCGTCGACTACACGCCCTCGCCCGAGGCGCGCTACCCCATCGCCATCGAGCAGGCGTACGCGGCCACCAAGTGGGTCGCCGAGCACGGTGACGAGATCAACGTCGACGGCTCCCGGATCGCCGTCGCCGGCGACAGTGTCGGCGGCAACATGACCGCCGCCGTCACCCTCATGGCCAAGCAGCGCCGCGGCCCTGCCCTGCGCGAGCAGGTGCTCTTCTACCCGGTCACCGATGCCAACTTCAACACGGCCTCCTACCGGGAGTTCGCCGACGGACCCTGGCTGACCCGCAAGGCCATGAAGTGGTTCTGGGACGCCTACGCCCCCAACGCCAAGGACCGCAAGCAGATCCTCGCCTCGCCACTGCGCGCGAGCCTCAACCAGCTCGAAGGCCTGCCCAAGGCCCTGGTCATCACCGACGAGGCCGACGTCCTGCGCGACGAGGGCGAGGCGTACGCCGCCAAGCTCCGCGCCGCCGGCAACGACATCACCACCGTCCGCTACCAGGGCACCATCCACGACTTCGCCATGCTCAACGCCCTCGCCCACACCAACGCCGCCAAGACAGCCGTCGACCAGGCCAACCACTTCCTCTACACCGGCCTTCACAGCGGCTCCTGACCCCCGCTCCAGAGCGGACCGGCTCCGGCAGCGCCGCCGAGCCCGGGCCCGCGGCGGGGAGCGTGAGGACCAGCCCGACCCCCGCCGGCGCACGGGACGGCGCCGCCACGGACGCGGCCTTCGCCCAGCCGCAGCCGGACTGCAGAGCCAGTGGAACGTGGTCCGCAGCCCGCCCGCGGGCCCAAAGACCCAGAGAAGCATCAGAGATGCCGCCGCGCCCTTCCCGGACCCGCTAAGTAGCGGGGCCGGGCAGGGCGCGGCGGCCG
>NZ_JBHWJT010000057.1:0-23994 GCF_042731325.1 Streptomyces sp. NPDC059866
CGGCTCCCCGGCCCACTCGCCCTGCATGCCAACAACACTGGCCCCGACGCAACCGCGTCGGGGCCAGAACCGCAACATTTTCAGTGATCTTCTAGCAGGCCAGTTGGCCTGACAGACAGGTGAAGCCCCTGGTAGAGGGGTTCTCGACCAAGAAATCCGTCTCCGCCAAAGGCTTCGTGTGCTTGTCTACCCGTCCGCCGTCGACGTGTCCAACTCTGCCCTTCGCTTCCTGTCCGCCAAGCTGCGCCGGCACCGCCGGAACTCGGCACCCGATGGCGGCGCCTGAGCGCCGGCCGCCAGGCCCCGCTCGCTCTCGCCCATCTCGATGTGCGGCGCAGGCGCATTCGCGCCATGGGAGCGCACCCATCGCGTCGGCCTGCGGGAATCCTGCAACTGGCGCCCAGGGAAAGCGATTTCCCCAGGTCATCGGTTTTCGTAGGGGTCATAAAAAGGGGATGCACACCTCTTGACGTTCGGTGAGCCGAACGGATCTCATGGGCGGAGCCGTTTGGTCTCGTTTGCTTCTGATCGATCGTGTGCCATCCGGTTTGAATTCCGACGACCGTCGCTCTGCCCCAGGAGCTGTTCATGCAACTTTCTTCCTCTGGCCTCTCCTCTCCCGGCCCCGCTCGCCGCACGCTGCTGCGGGGGGTGGGCGGGGCGGTTGCGCTGGGCGCCGGCGTCCCGCTGCTGAGCGCCTGCGGGGGCAGCGGCTCGGCGCGCGACCCGAAGACCGTCACGGTCGGCTCCAACGCGTCGGACGCGGTGCCGAAGAAGGCGTTCGCCGACATCTACGCGGCGTTCGGGAAGAAGTCCGGGCTCACGGTCGACGTGAACACCAAGGACCACAACACCTTCCAGGAGCAGATCAACTCCTATCTGCAGGGCACGCCGGACGACGTGTTCCACTGGTTCGCCGGCTACCGGATGCAGTTCTTCGCGGCCAAGGGCCTGACCACGCCGATCGACGACGTGTGGAAGACCATCGGGGGCAACTTCCCCATCGCGATGAAGGTGCTCAGCCAAGGTGAGGACGGCAAGTACTACTTCGTGCCGCTGTACACGTACCCCTGGGCGGTCTTCTACCGGAAGAGCGTCTTCAAGCAGTACGGTTACGAAGTCCCCACCACTTGGGACGACTTCGTAGCTCTGTGCGGGCAGATGAAGAAGGACGGGCTCGTCCCGATCGCCTTCGGTGACAAGGACGCCTGGCCCGCGATGGGCACCTTCGACCAGATCAACTTCCGCGCCAACGGCTACGACTTCCACGTCGAGCTGATGGCCGGCAGGGCGTCCTGGACCGACGCCAAGGTGCGCAAGACCTTCGACCTGTGGACGGAGATCCTCCCCTACCACCAGGAGGGCGCCGTCGGCCGCACCTGGCAGGACGCCGCCCAGACGCTGGTGTCGAAGAAGGCCGGCATGTACCTCCTGGGCTCCTTCGTGGCCCAGCAGTTCACCGACAAGGCCGCCTTGGACGACCTCGACTTCTTCGCCTTCCCGGAGATCAACTCGGCTTACGGCCAGGAGACCGTCGAGGCGCCGACCGACGGCTTCATGCTCTCCAAGGCCCCGAAGAACAAGGCCGGTGCCGTCAAGCTGCTGGAGTACCTGGGCACGCCGGAGGCCGAGGCGCTCTACCTCAAGTCCGACCCGAGTGTCGTCGCCGCTTCCAGGACGGCGGACACCTCCTCGTACACCCCGCTGCAGAAGAAGGCGTACGACATGATCTCCGGCGCCAAGTCCCTGACCCAGTTCATGGACCGCGACTCCCGCCCGGACTTCACCTCCACGGTGATGCAGCCCGCGCTGCAGAAGTTCATCCGTGACCCCAAGGGCGTCGACAGCCTGCTGTCCTCGATCGAACGCCAGAAGAAGACGATCTTCGCCGCCTCATGACTGTCACGCGGAACACCGGGACCGGGACCGGAATCACCAGCACCCCGGGGGCGACCAATCCCACGCCCCCGCCCCCGGGGCACTCGGAGACGACATTGGCAAAGGGAAGGGGCGAGCAGGTGCCCCAGGGGCACCGCCGTCTGCTGACCCGCCGTGACCGGCTCACTCTCGGTCTGATGGCGGGTCTGCCGACGATCCTGCACATCGCCCTGGTGTGGGTCACCGCGCTCGCCTCGATCGCGCTGGCCTTCGCCACCTGGGACGGCATCGGCTTCGACTCGATCAAGTGGGTCGGGCTGGACAACTTCAGGGAACTGTTCACCAACAACCCGCAGTTCTGGCCCGCCGTCCAGCACAACGTCATCTGGCTCGCCGTTCTGATCCTCGTACCCATGCCGCTGGGGATGTTCCTGGCGGTACAGCTGGACAAGAAGATCCGGTTCAGCAGGGTCTACCAGACGGCCTTCTTCCTGCCCGTAGTGATGTCGTTCGCCGTCATCGGCTTCGTCTGGCAGCTCGTCTACAACCCCGACACCGGCCTGATCAACAGCATCATCGGCGCCAACGAGCCCGGTAAGTACATCGACTGGATCGGTGACCCGGACCTCAACCTGTGGGCGATCCTCGTCGCCGCGTCCTGGCGGCACGCCGGCTACATGATGATCCTCTACCTGGCCGGTCTGAAGGGCGTCGACCCGTCGCTGCGCGAGGCCGCGGCGATCGACGGGGCGGGCGAGTGGCAGACGTTCAAGAACGTCGTCTTCCCCACCCTGCGCCCCACCAACACGATCGTCCTGGTCGTCACCATCATCGAGGCGCTGCGCGCCTTCGACCTGGTCTTCGTCTTCAACAAGGGCGCCGAGGGCACCGAGCTGCTGTCGATCCTCGTGACCAACAACATCGTCGGCGAGTCGAGCCGGATCGGATACGGCTCCGCGATCGCGGTCGTGCTGCTGCTGATCTCCCTCGCCGTGATCATTCCTTACCTGGTGAGCACCTTCCGGAAGGAGCGGCGAGCATGAGCACCGCGACTGTTGCCGTGAAGAAACGCACGCCGGTCCGCCCCGCCCGGGTCCTGCTGCACGTCGTGCTCGGCAGCATGGCGCTGGCCTGGCTGGCGCCGCTGCTGTGGGCGATCTACGCGGCCCTGCGCCCGTACGCCGAGACCAGCGAGAAGGGCTACGTGTCCTGGCCCGACAAACTGAGCCTCGACAATTTCACCAACGCCTTCCAGCAGTCGGAGATGCTGCACTACTTCGGGAACACGCTGCTGATCGCCGTGCCGGCGGTGCTGCTGACGCTGTTCCTGTCCTCGATGGTCGCCTTCTACGTCAGCCGCTTCGACTTCCGCCTCAACCTGGCGCTGCTGCTGGTCTTCACCGCGGGCAACCTGCTGCCGCAGCAGGTCATCATCACCCCGCTGTACCGCATGTACCTGCTCATCGACCTGCCCGGCATCACGATGAGCGGCAAGCTGTACGACTCCGCGCTCGGCCTGGTGCTGATCCACGTCGCCTTCCAGTCCGGCTTCTGCGCCTTCGTACTCAGCAACTACATGAAGATGCTGCCGCACGAGCTGACCGAGGCCGCGCTGGTGGACGGCGCCTCGGTGTGGCGGCTGTACTGGCAGATCACCCTGCCGCTGTGCCGTCCGGCGATGGCCGCCCTGGCGACGCTGCTGTCCATCTGGATCTACAACGACTTCTTCTGGGCCATCGTCCTGATCTCCACCGGCGAGAACATGCCGATCACCTCGGCGCTCAACAACCTCTCCGGCCAGTACTTCACCGACCCCAACCTGGTCGCCGCCGGCGCCCTGCTCACCGCGATCCCCACCCTGATCGTCTACTTCCTGCTGCAACGCCAGTTCGTCAGCGGCCTCACCCTCGGCGCCAACAAGGGCTGATCGCCGGACCGCGCCGCCCCCGTCCCACCCCCATCCTCCTGGAGCCGGTATTGAGCACAGAGCGGCAGCTGTCCCTCCCCGGCACGAACGCACACGCCCCACCACACCCGTCCCGATCAAGAGCAGGAGACTCCGGACCGTTGCATGCCGACCTCTGCTGCAGGTGCAACCGCTGGACGGACGCCCCCATTTCCGTGGGCTTCATCCAGCGGTCGAGCGCCCCCGACCGGGTGCTCTCCGTCTGCCAGGACTGCGTCCCCCGTTTCACCTGAGCTCCTCGCGCAGCCGACGAACCCCATCCGTCCCGCACCAGCAGCCGCCGGCGGGGCGGGGGGCGATGACGGCCTTGCCGACTGCGATGACGACGGCCTCGCCAGACTCCTGCCGGGCTGCCGTCGAACACCTCGGGGAAGTCCGCTGACCGGGACTCGGCCGAAGGCCGACAGCGGACGCACCTCACTTCCAATCCCTCGATCTTGGCCCCACCCGCACATCATGTGAGCCCCTGACCAGGGTGGGGTCAACCCTCATTCCCGATCAAGCCCAGCACAGATCGACGAATGGGACCAAGAGCCGCCCGAGGGCGGGTGCGACTCGCCTTGCTGAACCCGCCCTCCTGTTCACGAAGGAGCAATGATGCTCAGACGTGTTCTCACGCCATTGCTGGCCGCCTGCGCCAGCTTGCTCGCACTACTGGTGGTCGCGCCGCCCGCCCAGGCCGCCCCGGTCACCCTGGACAACCCCAACGATTTCATCGGGACCAATGGCGACCCGGTCGACGCACACGGCGGCGGGATGATCAAGCACACCGATGGCTACTACTACTGGTTCGGGGAGAACCGCCACCCGAACTACACCTTCAAGGCCGTCTCCGTCTACAAGTCGGCCGACCTGAAGACGTGGGAGTGGGTAGGCGATGCCCTCAACCAGGCGAGCGATCCCGAGCTGAAGTCCGCCAAGATCGAGCGTCCCAAGGTGATCTACAACAGCACCACCAAGAAGTTCGTCATGTGGATGCACAAGGAGAACGCCACGGACTACGTCGAGTCGAGGGCCGCCGTCGCCGTCTCCGACAAGATCGAGGGTCCCTATGACTATCTGAGCAGCTTCCAGCCGCCGAGTGGCAACGACACCACCCAGACCACTGAGTCCCGGGACATGACGCTGTACGTGGACAAGAACGCGGACGGAAGTGAGACCGCCTACCACGTAACGGCCACCAAGAACAACGCCGACCTGCGCATCTACAAGCTCAACGCCGACTTCACCGGGTACGCCGACAATCCGTTGGTCGCCAACCCCTGGCCGGGCCAGAACCGGGAGGCCCCGGCGCTGTTCAAACGTGACGGTGTCTACTTCATGCTGACCTCCGGCCTCAGCGGCTGGAATCCCAACCAGCAGATGTACGCCACCGCCGCCGGCATCGCCGGCCCCTGGACGGAGATGAAGGAGGTCGGTGACGGCATCGGCTACAACTCCCAGACCACGTTCGTCCTGCCCATCGAGGGCACGTCGGGCAACACCTCGTTCCTGTACATGGGCGACCGGTGGGCCGGCGCCGAGATGAACGGGGAGGGCCCGGTCAACGACTCCACGTACGTCTGGCTGCCGTTGACCTTCCCGACCAGGACCACCATGAACCTGCCCTGGTACCCCAAGGTCGAGATCGACGTGGCGGCGGGGACGGTCAAGGGCGTGGGCGGCGGCCCCTACTACAACCTCGTGGCCCGGCACAGCGACAAGTGTGTCGACGTCCAGGACAACTCCGCGGCCGACAACGGCCACGTCATCCAATTCGACTGCAACGGCGGCCTCAACCAGCAGTGGCGTCTGGAGGACGCGGGCGGCGGCTACTACCGCATCCTCGCCCAGCACAGCGGCAAGTGCCTGGATGTCGAGGGTGGTTCCACCGCAAAGGCCTTCGTCAACCAGTACAAGTGCGGCAGCGGCCAGAACCAGCAATGGAAGTTCGAGGACCAGGGCAACGGCTACTACCGTCTGGTAGCCCGGCACAGCGGACTTTGCCTGGACGTCCAGGAGGGCTCCGCCGACAACGACGTCCGCCTCATCCAGTACAAGTGCGGAACCGGCACCAACCAGCAGTTCAAGCGGCTCACCGTTTGACCCCCTGGACCGACGCGGTTGTGCACACCGCCCGACGCGGGTGCCGGGCCGACCCCGGACCGGCCCCCGCGTCGGCCGCCCCGAGCCCGTGGGCAATGCTCATGCCCCTGGCCATGCAAGACGCCCAGGTAAATCCGGACCCGACACTGCGAGCCGTACGAGTGCCAGTCCTGCCGCAGACGGCTGCACCGCCCCGGCCCGAACCCTCGCTCATCCCCCTTGCCGTCAGTGGACGACTGCCATCACGGCGCCGCGCCGCCGCCGGGGGCCAGGGCATCGGGGCGGGTGCGCATCCCAACCCCTCGAAGTCGTAAGGAGCCAGCGTGCTTCGAATGTCCCGGGGCCGTTATGCCCTGTTTGCAGTTATGGCGATGATATTGAGCGTGATATCGGGGGTGGCGACTCCCCGCGCGTACGCCGCAGTCTCGACATCGATCATCGTCGACGGCACCAAGCCAGGCCGGGTGTTCGACGGAGCCGGCGCGATCAGTGGAGGTGGAGGAAACTCTCGACTGCTGATCGACTATCCCGAACGGCAGCGCAACGAAATCCTCGACTACTTGTTCAAGCCCGGCGTCGGCGCCTCGCTGCAGGCACTCAAGCTTGAGATCGGAGGGGACACCAACTCCACCGACGGCGCCGAACCCAGCCACGAGCACACCAGGGGCAAGGTGGACTGCGACGCCGGCTATGAGTGGTGGCTGGCCCGCGAGGCCCAGGCCCGAAACCCGAACATCACGTTCTCCGCCCTGGCTTGGGGCGCACCGGGCTGGGTCGGCGGCGGGGACTTCTGGACCAAAGACACGATCGACTACCTGATGCGCTGGATGGACTGCGCAAAGCAGAACAACCTGGAGATCGACTATCTCGGCGGCTGGAACGAGCGGGGGTGGAAAGCCTGGTGGTTTGTCGACCTCAAGAACGCCCTCAAGTCGAAGGGCTACGCGACCAAGGTCGTGGCAGCTGAGCACAACTGGGATGTAGTCGACGAGATGGAGAGCAACACGGCGTTCCGGGAGGCGGTGGACGTCATCGGCGTGCACTACCCGTGCGGCTACTCGGGTTCGGGAGCCATCGGCAACAACCACGCGACCACCGCCTGCCCCGAGTACAACACAACAAATCCCTCGTCCGACTGGAACCGCAACCGGAAGGCCCAGAACATGGGCAAGGTACTGTGGGCCAGCGAGAACGGATCGCAGGACACCGAGGCGGGCGCCGCGAACGTGGCGCGGGCTCTCAACCGGGACTACATCGACGGTCGGATGACCGCGTACTACAACTGGCCGTTGGTGGGCGCGCTCTACCCAAACACCTACTTCGCCTTCAACGGGCTCGTGTCAGCCAACCAGCCTTGGTCGGGCCACTATCGTGTCGGCAAGACCACCTGGGTCATGGCCCACACGACACAGTTCACAGAGGTCGGATGGCGGTACCAGGATTCCGCCAGTGGCTATCTGGGCGGTGACCGCACCAACGGCAGCTATGTGACGCTGCGAGCACCCGACGGTGGCAACTACAGCACGATCGTCGAGACGACGCAGGCCACCGCCCCGCAGACGCTGGATGTCCAGGTCACCGGCGGGCTGTCAACGGGTCAGGTTCATGTGTGGGCCACGAACGTCAACACGAACTCGGACGGTGATGACAACTTTGCGCACACCACCGACGTCACCCCCTCCGACGGCAAGTACACCGTGACACTGCAGCCCGGCCACGTCTACACGCTGACCACCAAGGCCGGGGGAGGCAAGGCCGCGACGACAGCGCCGGCGGTCGACTCGCTGAGCCTGCCGCAGTACAACGACTTCGAGACGCCGGGCATCACCGAGTCTCCGAAGTACTTCACGGACATGAACGGCGCCTTCGAGACCATGACCTGCGGTGGCGGACGCGGGGGCACGTGCCTGCGTCAGATGGCCACGGCAAAGCCGATTCGCTGGACCAACGAGACGTACTACGCTCCGTACACCTTCATGGGCGACGACGCGTGGAGCAACTACACCGTCAGCGCGGACGCCATGCTGGAACAACCCGGCGCAGTGGAACTCCTTGGCCGCGTGGGCATGCAGGGCAGGAACAACAACGGCCTGGAGGCGTACCGTCTGCGGGTGAGTGACACGGGTGCCTGGTCGATCCTCAAGAGCGACAAGGAGTGGAACTTCACCACCCTGAAGAGCGGCACCACAGCGGCCCTCGGCACCAACCGCTGGCACTCCGTCGCCCTGACCATGCAGGGATCGACCATCACCGCCAAGGTCGACGGCAGAGTCCTGGGCAGCGTCACCGACTCGACCTACGCTCACGGCCGCGCCGGCCTGGGCACGGTCGACTCCGTCGACGCGACGGCGGTGAGCGGATACGAGACGCAGCAGTTCGACGCCTTCTCGGTCGCGCCCGGGACCGATCCGACCCCCAAGCGTGTCGGCGCCATCCCTTCGGGCATCGCCGACATGTGCCTGGATCTCCCCGAGGGCAAGCTCGAGAATGCGACTCGAGTGAAGACCTACCAGTGCAACAACAGTTTCGCGCAGACCTGGACCTACAACCCGGCCGACGACACGATCAGGATCGGCGGCACCTTCTGTCTGGATGTCCCCAGGAAGGCCACGACGAACGGCACCAAGGTCGAGATCTACACCTGCAACGGTGGATACAACCAGAAGTGGACGCAGCTGGCCGACGGCAGCCTCCGCGCCACACAGTCCGGCCGATGCCTGGACGTCCCGGAGTTCGCCACCAGCCCTGTCGAGGTTGAGATCTACACCTGCAACGGCGGTAACAACCAGAAGTGGAAGCTCCCCGTCTAGGAAGTTGGCGGAGATCCCCTGGCATCCAGGAGATCTCCGCCCCACCTCGACACCTCCCTGAACCCCGCTCCTTCGAGCTCCATGGTCCCGGGTAGACACATGCGCGGATCGACGGCGCCCCGGGCGAGAACGCACGTGCTGATCACGCAGAAGCCATGGGGCCGGCGGCAAGAGGTGGACTGCCGGACCTTCGGATGCCCCGCGCCGGGCCCGCCCCTCACCACACAAAGACCCATGAAGGAGGTTCTCATGCAGGTAGCCAGACGTCTCGCGGTCCCGGTCGGCCTAGGCCTCGCGGCATGCGCCCTGACCGGGACCGGCGTTCCGGCCCACGCGGCCTCGGCAGCCCCCGTCTCCGGCACCGTCTACACCCTGACGAACGTCGCGAGCAAAAAGCTGATGGACGTCAAACTCGCCTCGACCGCCCCCGGCGCACCCGTCATCCAATACACGTCGAACAACGGGGCCAACCAGCAATGGTTGCTGACCCGGACCAGCTCCGGCGCCTACACCGTCAGGAGCGCCAACAGCGGCCTGTGTCTGGACACACCCGCCCCGCAGAGCCTCATTCCGCAGCTCGTCCAGAACCCCTGCGACGGCTCCGGCAGACAGCAATGGAAGCTCCAGCCCGCCGGCGACGCCTACAACCTTGTCAACGCCGCCAACGGCCTGGTCGTCGACAACAAGCAGTCGTTGGACAAGGACGAAAACGAGATCATCCAGTGGCCGTCCAATGGCGGCGCCAACCAGCGCTGGACCCTCACCCCGGTCTCCGCCCCGCGCACCCGGGTCGGCACCTACGCCGCCGGCCTGATGTCCAACGGAGAGTCCTTCACCAACCAGAGCATCCGCATGGTCGCCCACACCACCGTCGCAGGGTCCAAGCTCCGTGTCCGACTGAGCAACCGCTACGGCACCGGACCGCTGACCATCAACGCCGTCGACATCGCCCGGGAAGGCAGCACCCCCGGCACCGCCGTCCCCGGCACCCACCACACCGTCACCTTCAACGGCAGCGCCTCCGTCACCATCCCCGCCGGGCAGGACGTCGCCAGCGACCCGATCGAGATGGACGTGGCCGCGAACACCGACCAGCTCGTGAGCCTCCACCTGCCGGGCACGCCCGCCGGCACCACCTGGCACAGAGAGGCCCAGCAGGAGGCCTGGGTCTCCACCGCCGGTAACCACGTCACCGACGACGGCCTCGGCAACTACCCGACCAAGAAGTGGTCCTGGTTCTTCCTCGAAGGCCTGGACGTCATCTCCTCGACCGCCACCGGAACCCTGGTGTGCGTCGGGGACTCCATCACCGACGGCGTCGGTTCCACTTGGGGCGCCAACCGCCGCTGGCCCGACTATCTCGCCCAGCGCATGAACTCCGCCCCCGGCGGCCCCGGCCTCGGCGTCGTGGACGCCGGCATCGGCTCCAACCGCGTACTGACGACCGCCGACGGCAACAACCCCAGCCTCCTGGACCGATTCGCCCACGACGTGCTCGGCCAGCCCAACGTCACAAGCGTGGTCCTGCTGGAGGGCATCAACGACATCGGCAGCAACACCGGCCCGAACGGATCCAGCCCCGTGACCGCCGCGGATCTCGAGAAGGGCATGAAGACCGTGATCGACCAAGCCCACGCCGTCGGCGTGAAGATCATCGGCGGCACGCTCCTGCCCTTCAAGGGAGCCCACTACCACACGCCCTACGGCGAGCAGGTCCGCCAAGCCGTCAACCAATGGATCCGCACCAGTGGCGCCTTCGACGGCGTCATCGACTTCGACAAGGCCATGCAGGACCCCGGCAACCCTCAGGCCCTCAATCCCGCCTACGACAGCGGCGACCACCTGCATCCCAACGACGCCGGCTATCAGGCGATGGCCAACGCCGTGAACCTCGCCCTGCTCACGCCGTAAGTCAGCGTTTCTTCCCCCCTTCCTCCCCTGGAGAGCCGCATGTCCCGCACCGCCGCACGAAGTTGGCCCCGACGCATCACCGTCCGGGTGCTCGCTGCCGTCCTCGCCGTCACCGGCCTGGCCACGCTCGACCGGCCGGAGCCTTCGGCGCCCCTGTCCGCCGAACCGGCCGCCGTGAGCACCCATCAGATCGATGTCACGCCGCCGCCGATGGGCTGGGCCTCGTGGAACAGTTTCTTCAGCAGCATCGACCACAACGTGATCAAGCAACAGGCCGATGCCCTGGTCTCCTCCGGCATGGCCGCCGCCGGCTACAAGTACGTCAACCTCGACGACGGCTGGTGGCAGGGCCAACGCGACGCGAACGGCAACATCGTCGTCGACGAGAACCTGTGGCCCGGCGGCATGAAGGCCATCGCCGACTACATCCACAGCAAGGGCCTCAAGGCCGGCATCTACACCGACGCGGGCAAGAACGGCTGCGGCTACTACTACCCGACCACCCGGCCCGCGGCGCCCAACACCGGTATGGAGGGCCACTACCAGCAGGACCTGGAGACCTTCCAGCGCTGGGGCTTCGACTACGTCAAGATCGACTTCTGCGGCGGCCGTGTGGAGGGCCTGGACCAGGAGACGACGTACAAGCAGATCGCCGCCGCCAACGAGGCCGCCTCGGCCGTGACCGGTCGCAAGCTGGTGCTGTCGTTCTGCGAGTGGGGCTCCGGACGGCCGTGGAACTGGGCGACGGGCTACGGCGATCTGTGGCGCACCAGCGTCGACGTCGTGGAGTACAAGGAGACCCCGGGCCTGACGAAGATGTACCGCAACTTCGACGAGGCCCTCCAGCCCGCCGCCCAGCACACCGGGTACTACAACGACCCCGACATGCTGATGGTCGGCCTGAACGGAATGACCGCCGCCCGCAACCGGCTGCACATGAGCCTGTGGTCGATCGCCGGCGGTCCGCTGCTGGCCGGCAACAACGTCGCCACGATGAGCGCGGAGACCCGCGACATCCTCACCAACCCCGAGGTCCTCGCCGTCAACCAGGACCCGCGCGGCCTGCAGGGCGTCAAGGTCGCCGAGGACACCCGGGGCCTGCAGGTGTACGGCAAGGTGCTCTCCGGCACCGGCAAGCGCGCGGTCATGCTGCTCAACCGCACCGGCTCCGCCGCGAACATCACCGTCCGCTGGGCCGACCTCGGCCTGTCCCCGGCCTCCGCCACCGTGCGCAACGCCTGGACCCGCACCGACGCCGGATCGTTCGAGACCAGCTACACCACCTCCGTGCCGGCGAACGACGCGGTACTGCTGACCGTCTCCGGCACCGAGGCCTCCGGCAGCACCTACGAGGACACCACCACCGCCACCACCCCCACCTTCAGCAACATCACCGCCTCCACGGCGGGCACCAAGCTCGTCGACATCACCTACGCCAACGGCGGCAGCACCGCCCGCAAGGCCACCATCCAGGTCAACGGCCAGTACAAGTACGTCGTCGCCTTCCCGCCCACCGGCTCGGCCACCACCTACCGCACCGTGTCCCTGCTTGCGCACCTGGCCAAGGGGGCGAACACAGTCAGGTTCGCGGCGGTCTCCGGCAGCACCACCCCCGACGTCGACGCCCTCCGAGTCCAGGGCATCCCCGGCACCGACGGCGCGGCCCTCGTCGGCGCCGCTTCCAACCGCTGTGTGGACATCGACAAGAACGCCCACATCAACGGCACCCAGCCACAGTTGTGGGACTGCTCCGGCGGACGCAACCAGACCTTCCAGCAGACCTCGCGCGGCGAACTCGTCGTCTATGGCGACAAGTGCCTCGACGCCGTAGACGACGACAAGGACGACAAGGTGGTCATCTGGGACTGCCACGGCGGCACCAACCAGAAGTGGACCGTCCACTCGGACGGCACCATCACCGACCTCAACGGCAATTGCCTGGACGCCTCTGAGGAGGCAACCGCCAACGGCACCAGGCTGATCCGGTGGGACTGCAACGGCCAGGCCAACCAGAAGTGGACCCTCACCTGACACCCGTCGCAAGGGCCACGCGGTGAGGCGTGCGAACCGTGGCACAGCCAGCAGGTGATGCGGACGGCCGGCACCAGCCGGCCGTCCGCTGCACAGCCCGCCGTGCCCGCAGCGGTGTTCGCCCACCCCGAACGGCGGCATGGCCACGAGACCGGTCGAAGTGACAGATGTAAACGGAGCGACCAGGGCGAAGGCTGAAAGCCCGAACAGAAAGGAGGGCACTCCATGCCGGACGAGGTGTCCCCTCACCCCAGTCGCCGCGTCGTGGTCGGCGGTGGGCTGGCCGCCGTAGCGGTCGGTTCGTACCTGTCCGCGACATCGGCGGAGGGCACGCCCGTCGCCGAAGCGATGCGACAGGTCTCCCTCACCGTCAACGGCGAGCGCCGGAAGCTCGCCGTCGACCCGCGCAGCAGCCTCCTCGACACCCTGCGCGACGAGGTCGGCGTCACCGGCCCCAAGAAGGGCTGCAACCAGGGGGCGTGCGGGGCGTGCACCGTGCTGCTCGACGGACAGCGCGTCCTGTCGTGCCTCACCTTCGCGGTCCTGCACGACGGACAGGAAGTCACCACCGTCGAAGGCATCGCGGACGGCGACCGCCTGCACCCCGTGCAGCAGGCCTTCATGGACCACGACGCGTTCCAGTGCGGCTTCTGCACCTCCGGGCAGATCATGTCGGCTGTCGCGCTGCTGGAGGAGGAGCAGCCGGGGATCGCCGAGGAGCGCATCCCGGAAGCCATGAGCGGGAACCTGTGCCGGTGCGCGGCCTACTGCAACATCAGGGACGCGATCACGTCGGCCTCGGCCACGATGGCGAAGGGGCGGTAGCCGTGGAGCCTTTCGAGTACGTGCGCGCACGCAGCGCCGGCGAGGCGGTCGGTCTTCTCGCCCGGCACCCCGAGGCCGAGGTGATCGCCGGGGCCACGGATCTGACCACCCTGATGCGCGACGGCATCCGACGGCCGAGCCACCTCATCGACCTCAACGGGCTCGCCCTCGACAAGATCTCCGCCCTGCCGGACGGCGGGCTGCGTATCGGCGCGCTGTGCCGCAACGCCACCAATGACCAGCGGATCGTGCGGCGATTCCCCGTCCTTGTTGAGGCGTTGCGCTCGGGTGCGTCCCAGCAGATCCGCAACCGCGCCACCTTCGGCGGCAACCTCCTGCAGCGGGTGCGCTGCCCCTACTACCGGCAGCCCGAGTTCGCCTGCAACCGCCGCGATCCGGGCTCCGGCTGCGCGGCGCTGGACGGTGACAGCAGCCGGCACGCCATCCTGGGCACCAGTGGCTCCTGCGTCGCGGTCCATCCGTCCGACTGCGCCGTCGCGCTCCAGGCACTGGACGCCGAGGTCGTGGTTCGGGGGGCCCGTGGGGAGCGACGCATCCCGATCGACGCCTTCCACCGGCTGCCGGGCCGGACACCCGAGCGCGAAGTCATGCTGCGCGACGACGAGATCATCCTCGCGGTCGACCTGCCGGGCCGTGCCTCCTCGGCGCACTCCCACTACGTCAAGTTCCGCGAACGCGCCTCGTATGCCTTCGCGTTGGCGTCCGCCGCCGTCGCCGTGGAGGTGCGCGGCGGCACGGTCCGATCGGCCCGGATCGCGCTGGGCGGCGTCGCGCCCAAGCCCTGGCGCGCGAGGGCGGCGGAGCACGCCCTGCTCGGCCGGGCCTTCGACGAGGACGCCATCGACGCGGCCGCCCGCGCGGCGACCAGGGGTGCGGCCCCGCGCCCCGACAACACGTACAAGGTGAAGCTGGCCCAAGCGGTCGTACGGCGGGCCCTCATTGAACTCGGAGGTGCGCGATGACGTTCAGTACCGACCGTACCGAGGTTCCCGAATCCGGGATCGGCGCGCCGGTCAACCGCGTCGAGGCGCGCGACAAGGTCACGGGCTCGGCCCGCTACACCGCGGACGTGCGTCTGCGGGGCATGGTGCACGCCACCGTCGTCACGAGCACGATCTCCGCGGGCCGGGTGCGCCGTATCGACACCGGACGGGCCCTTGCCGCTCCCGGCGTGCTCACCGTCATCACCCACCGCGACCGGATGCCGTGGCGGGGCACCCCCGCCGGCACCGGCTACCTGGAGAATCGCTTCCCGCTCGCCGACGACAAGGTCACCTACTACGGGCAGCACCTCGCGATCGTCGTCGCCAAGAGCCTGGAGCAGGCCCAGCACGCGGCGTCACTCCTGGACATCGACTACGAGGTGCACGAGCCCGTGCCCACCATGGAAGAGGCGTTGCCCGACGCCTACACCGCGAGCGGGCGCCTCATCCGCCCGCCGTGGCCGCAGCACGTGGTGATCCCGCCGGGCGCCGACCCGCAGGCGGCACTGGCCGGTGCGGACGTGCGTACCGACTCCACTTATCGGGTGCCGCACTTCAGCCATGTGCCGCTGGAGCCGGGCGCGGTGGTCGCCGAGTGGTCGGGCGGCACGCTCACGCTGCACGACTGCAGCCAGGACGTGCACGGCCACCGGGAGGTCGTGGCCGCTGTGTTCGGGCTGCCGCAGGAACGCGTCCGGGTGCTGTCGCCGCTGGTCGGCGGGGCGTTCGGCAACAAGACCGACGTGTGGGGGCACTCCCTGCTCGCGGCGCACGCGGCCAGGGTGGTCCGACGGCCCGTCAAACTCGTGCTCAGCCGCAAGCAGGTGTTCACCTCGACGGGCCACCAGCCGCCGATCGTCCAGCGCATCCGGCTCGGCGCCAGCAGGGAGGGCAGGCTCGCCGTGATCCTCCACGACACGGTGAACGCGACCGAGATGCGCGGCGACCGGCCCGAGCCCGCCATCGTCTCCACCGCGGCCTCCTACGCCGCACCGGTCCTCGCCATGGACGCGAAGATCGCGAAGGTGAACATCGGCCCGTCCATCAGCCTGCGCTCCCCGGGCGACGCCCCCGGCTCCTTCGCCCTGGAGAGCGCCATGGACGAGCTGTCCTACCACCTCGGCATGGATCCCCTGGAGCTGCGCCGCCGCAACCACCTCACCATGGATCCGCTGACCGGCAAGCCGTGGAGCGCCAAACACCTCCTCCAGGCCTACGAGTTGGGAGCCGAGCGCTTCGGATGGGCCCGGCGCACGGCCGAGCCCCGCTCGATGCGCGACGGCGGCGAACTGGTCGGCTACGGCATGGCCACCGCCGTACGCGGCGAGATCCCCGACCAGGCGCGGGCCGAGGTGGAGATCCGCGCTGACGGAACGGCCCAAGTACGCACGGCCACGCAGGAGATCGGCACCGGGGCCCTCACCCTCGTCGCCCAGATCACGGCCGCGGGCACCGGCGTGCCCCTGGGCAGGGTGTCCGTCCGCGCGGGCGACACCAACCTGCCCAGGACCGCGGGCAACGCAGGGTCTCGCACCACGGGCTACACCGGCTCCGCCGTCCACCTCGCCGCCGAGAAGGCCCGCAAGGCCGCGGTGCGGATGGCCGTCACCGACCCGGACTCGCCCCTGCACGGGCTGGCGGACGGCGAGGTCGAAGCGGCCGACGGGAGGCTGTTCCACCGGGACGACACCAGGCGCGAGGAGACGTACCGTGCCCTGCTGGCCCGCCACGGCGGCAAGCCGGTGCTGGCCGAGGCGAGCTACACCCCCCGGACCTCCCACTCCGTGGCCACCTTCGGCGTGCACTTCACCGAGGTGAGGATCGACCCGGACCTGCCGAGGGTCCGCGTCACCCGGCACGTGGCGGTCTTCGACGTCGGCCGGATCACCAACCACAAGGCGGCCAGGAACCAGGCCCAGGGCGGCATCGTGTTCGGCATGGGCTGGGCGCTGATGGAGAAGCTGACGCCCGATCCGGTCTCCGGCCGGTACATCGACTCCGCGCTCACCGACTACCACATCCCGGTCAACGCCGATGTCCCCGACATCGAGGTCTTGTTCATCGACGAGCCCGACACCATCGCGCATCCGCACGGCAGCAAGGGCATGGGCGAGGTCGTCTCGGTCGGCGTCGCCGCCGCCATCGCCAACGCCGTTCACCACGCCACCGGCAGGCGGATCACCGACCTGCCCATCACCCCCGACAAGCTGGTGGGGTGACGTAGTGCTCGACATACTGCCGCAGCTGGCGGGGTGGTGGCGCGAGTCCCGGCCGTTCGCCCTGGCCACCCTCGTCGACGCGGCCGGCAGCACGCCGTTGCCGGTGGGCTCGGCGATGGCCGTCGACGGCGAAGGCACGGTGCTCGGCGCGATCAGCGGCGGCTGCGTCGACGTCGCCGCGACCGCGCAGGAGGTGCTGCGCGACGGCCGCCCCGTGCTGCGCCGCTACGGTCCCGCCGACCCCGACAGCGGACCGTTCGACGTCGGCCTTACCTGCGGGGGCACGGTCACCGTCTGGACCGAGCCGGTGCCGCCGGAGGGCGCTCGGTGGCTGCCCGTCCTGGCCGAGGCTGTCGGGGCCGGGCGCCCCGTCGCGCACGCCCTCCGGTTGCACGACACCGGCTCCTCGCACCTGGTCGTGCTGCCCGAGGGCGGCCGGGAGGGCAGCCTCGGAACGGGCGAGGCGGACCGCGATGCCGAGGCGACGGCGCGGCTTCTGCTTCCCGAAGGCGGCACCGCGGTTCTCAGCACCGGTCCGCATCCGGACGTCTTCGTCGCCGCACACCCTGCCCCGCCGTTGCTGGCGATCGTCACCTGGACACCGGTGGCCGGGCCCCTGGCCCGGATCGGCGCCGAGCTCGGCTACCGGCCCGTCGTTCTGGAGCATCGCCCGGTGTTCGCGGCGCAGGCACGGCACGCCGGTGGGGAGGTGCTTCCCGGGCTGCCGCAGACGGGACTGCGCACCCTGCGCGGCGAAGGCAGGCTCGACGGCCGCTCCGCCGTCGTGGTGCTCACGCACGACGCGCGGGTCGACGTACCGGCGCTGCTGGAAGCCGTGGATGCGGGCGTCGGATACCTGGGCGCGACCGGTTCGGCGGCGACGGTCCGGGACCGGAGTGGACGGCTGCGCGACGCCGGACTCGACGAGGCGGGGCTCTCGGCGATCCACTCGCCGATCGGCCTGCCCCTCGGCGGCCGTGCCCCGGCCGAGGTCGCCACGGCGATCGCGGCCCAGCTCGTCGCCGTACGGGTCAGCCCACGGCATCCAGGTCCGCGTCGCGCAGTTGGGAGCGGCTGCTGATGCCCAGCTTCGGGAACACCTTGTACAGGTGGTAGCCGACGGTCCGCGGGCTCAGGGAGAGCCGCGTGCCGATCTCCCGGTTGCTCAGCCCCTCCGCCGCCAGCCGGGCGACCTGCAGCTCCTGGACCGTCAGCCGGGCCGAGGGATCGCCACCACGCCGACGGGGCGCACCTCCCGCCGCACGCAGCTGGGCGCGGGCGCGCTCCGCTTCGCCCCGCGCCCCGAGGCCCGCCAGCGTCTCCAGTGCCGAGCGCAGCTGTGTTCTGGCCTCGCCCTCGCGCCGGTTCCGACGCAGCCACTTCCTGTACAGCAGTGCCGTATGCCCCCGGGCGAGCGGAGCGTCCGCCGCGCCCGGAGCCGAAAGAGCCGCCTGGAAGTGCTTGTCGGCCGTGTCGCCCTCCGCGAGCAGGGCGCGGATGCCGTGTCGGGACAGCTCGGGCCAGGCCAGAGTGGTCCGCTCCGACCACTCCTCGAACGCCCACGCCGAGTGCTCGGCGGCTTCCCTGCGGTCCGCCCGCACCTGCGCCTCCACCACGTCGAGGACGGCCTGCCGGGCCACCTGGCGGTGGGCGAACGGTGAACCCGGTTCGCCCAGCGCCGCCAGCCGCTCACAGGCCTCCGCGTAGTCACCGGCGGCCAGGGACAGCCGCCCCAGCGCCCACTGCGCGGTGCCCGCCGCCGACCTGTTGCCCTGCGGCACCGCCAGAGCCTGGGCGCGTTCGGCGTACCCGCGGCACTCCGCCGCCTCGCCGCGCCCGGCGGACAGCAGGGCCAGCACCGCGAGCAGATCCGCCTCCAGGACGGGTTGCCCGACGTCCCGTGCCATCCGCAACCCCTCCTGCGCGTGCGCCTCGCACTCGGACCACAGCCCGATCCGGTACTCCAGATCCGCAAGCCACGACAGGAGCAGTCCACGGACCGCGAGCATCCCGGAGGTGGCGAAACGGTCGCAGGCTTCCAGGATGAAGGACCGGGCCATCCGAGGGGAGGGCCCGAGATTGCTCAGCGCGGCAGGCCACACATGGCGGTGGGCGTCGTTGCGGCTGAGGCCCTCCGGCGCGGCTTGGAGGATCTGCCAGGGAGTCAGTCCGTCCCGGGGACGGCCGACGACCGCGTCCGCCAGCCAACTTCCGTACCGCGCATACCCGGGATCCTCGCCGCCGGCGGCCTCGATGAGGCGCGCGGCCCGCAGGGCCTCGTCCGTCCGGTCGGAGCGCAGCGCCCCGTCCACCGCCATGAAGGCCAGGGTCACCGCCTGCCCGGGGGAGTGGTTGATGAGCGCGGCCGCACTGTCCAGCAGCCGGGCCGTCGCCGCCTGCTGATCTCCGCCCCAGAGCTCCATCATGCCCCGCAGCCGGTCCAGTTCCAGCTGAGTGCCGACGTCCGCGGGCCGGGACAGCGCCTCCCTCAGCAGCGGCTGGGCCAGCTGAGGGCTGCCCGACTTCCAGGTGGCTTCGGCCGCCGCGGCGAGCCGCCTGGTGCGCTGCTGCTCCGTGGGGCTCAGCAGCGCGGCCCGGTGCAGTACGGCCGCGGCCACGGCGAGTCCGCCCCTGCGGCGCACGGTGGCCGCGCCGGCTTCCAGTGCTTCGGCCAGTTGCTCGTTGGGGCCGGTGGCCGCGAGCGCGCGGTGCCACACGGCCCGTTCGCGCTGCCCGCCTTCCGGGGGCTGCGTCGCCAGCTCGTCGGCGAGCGCGCGATGCGCGAGCGCACGCCGGCGAGCGGAGGCGTCGGCATACACCGCGGCCCGTACGAGCGGATGCCGGAAGCGCAACCGGGCACCCGACACCTCCTCCAGGTACCCGGCGGCCTCCACGACGTCCAGTGCCTGCTCGTCGACCGCCAGCCGCCGGGCTGCGGCAAGCACGGTGCCGGTGTGGCCGCTGTCCTCCGCTGCCGCTATCAGCAGCAGGGTGCGGGCCGATTCGGGCAGTTCCCGGGTGTGTTCGGCGAAGGTCTCGCGAAGTCGCAGGCTGAGCGGGGCGGTTCCGGTGAGTACGACCTTCTCCGCGACGTCCGCCGGACTGCCGAGCCGGACCAGTTCTTGGAGCGCCAGCGGGTTGCCTCCCACGGCGTCGGCGACGGCGCGCCTCGCTGGACCCGGGGTCCCCCAGCCGTGCTCGTCGAGGAGGGCGGACGCGGCGTCCGGGGCGAGCCCGCGGAGCGTGAGCCGCGGCAGGTCCCAGGTGGCCTCCCCGGCTTCGCGGACGGCGGCGAGGAAGGCGATGGGGCGGCCCTGGAGGCGGCGGGCGGCGAAGAGCAGCACACCGGCGGTGGCCGGGTCGAGCCAGTGCAGATCGTCCGCGACGAGCAGCAGCGGGGTGCGGGCCGCGGCCCGGTCCAACAGGGACAGCACGGCCATACGGACCATCAGATCCGCGGCCGGCGCCGTGGACAGGCCCAACGCGCTGCGCAGCGCGGCGACTTGATCGTCCGGCAGCTCCGGCAGCCGGTCGAGCAGCGGTGTCAGCAGCCGCTGTAATCCGCCGAAGGCCAGGGCGACTTCGGCCTGGACGCCCGAGCAGGTCAGTACGCGCGTGCCGCTGCCGGCCGCGGCGACAGCACGCCGTAGCAACGCGGTCTTGCCGACCCCGGCATCCCCCTCCACGATCAGCGCTCCGCCCTGGCCCGCACTGGCCTCCGCGACAAGCCGGCTCAGTGCGTGGAGTTCCTTCTGCCGCCCGTGGAGCATGCGGTGAGGCTACCTCTCTGTGTCAGTGGTGGTGGGTGACGAACGCCTCAACTGGGTCGATGTGTGGCGCGAGGATCCCCGCGAGGCTATTGTTGAGGAGTAGAACAACCGGTCTTTCTCCAGGGAGCGGCCGCCGACGCAGGACTTCCTCCCTACGCACATCGACGCCGAGGTCCTCCCCGCCCTCGGCTCAACCACCGCCTGACAAGGCCCGCACTCAGCCCTGACGTGACCGCCCACGTCGTAGGGCCGATCAGCCCTGCCTCCCCGCCGGGTTGATCACCCCTGCCCCGAAGAACCCACGACCCACGACCTGACTGGGAGTACGCCCTCGTGGCCACGTTTCTGTACAGACTCGGCCGACTCGCCTTCAGGCGACGGCATTTCGTCGCCCTCATATGGGTGGCATTGCTGACGCTCGCGGGCTTCGCCGCGGCCAGCGCCCACACGGCGGGCAATACGTCCTTCTCCGTCCCCGGCACCGAGGCCCAGAAGGCGTTCGACCTGCTGGAACAGCGCTTCCCCGGGATGAGCGCCGACGGCGGCACCGCCCGCGTCGTCTTCAAGGCACCCGCCGGCGAGAAGATGACGGACGCCGCCAACAAGGACACCGCGCAGAAGACCGTCGACGCGCTGGGCGAAGGCTCCGAGGTCGCCTCCGTCGCCGACCCGTACAAGGCCGACGCCGTCAGCAAGGACGGCACGATCGCCTACGCGTCGGTCAAGTACAAGGTCCCCGGCATGGAGCTGGAGGAGGGCACCCGGGAAGCCCTGGAGGAGGCCGCGCAGGACGCGCGGGACGCCGGGCTGACCGTGGAGGTCGGCGGTGACGCACTTCAGGCGCAGCCCGAGACCGGCGCCGGTGAGATCATCGGTATCGCGGTCGCCGCCGTGGTCCTGGTCATTACTTTCGGCTCACTGGTCGCGGCCGGCCTGCCGCTGCTGACGGCGCTCATCGGCGTCGGCATCGGGGTCTCGGCGATCACCGCCCTCGCCAGCGCCCTCGACCTGGGCTCGACCACGTCGACCCTGGCCTCGATGATCGGCTTGGCGGTCGGCATCGACTACGCCCTGTTCGTCGTCTCCCGCTACCGGACCGAACTGGCCGAGGGCCGCGAGCGCGAGGAGGCAGCGGGCCGGGCCGTCGGCACCGCGGGCTCGGCGGTGGTGTTCGCCGGCCTCACGGTCGTGATCGCGCTGGTGGGCCTGTCCGTCGTCAACATCCCGATGCTGACGAAGATGGGTGTCGCGGCCGCCGGCACGGTCGCCATCGCGGTTCTCATCGCACTGACGATGATCCCCGCGCTGCTCGGTTACGCGGGTCGGAGGGTCAAGCCGGCGGGCGAGAAGAGCAGGCTCCTGGGCGGCGCCCGGGCCGCGCGGAAGGCCGCTTCGGCCAAGGCGACCAAGGCGGCCAAGCCCAACATGGGCACGCGCTGGGCGAAGTTCGTCGTACGCCGTCCGATCGCTGTCCTGCTCCTCGGCGTCGTTGGCCTCGGCGCCGCCGCCGTCCCCGCGGCCTCCATGGAACTGGGTATCGGGGACGACAGCTCGTTGCCGACCTCGACGACGCAGCGCCGGGCGTACGACCTGCTGTCCGACGGCTTCGGCCCCGGCTTCAACGGCCCCCTGGTGGTCGTCGTCGACGCGAAGGCGAGCGACGACCCGGACGCCGCCTTCACCGAGGTCACCGACCGGATCAAGGGCCTCGAGAACGTCGCGACCGTGACGCCGGCCGCCCCCAACGAGGCGGGCGACACGGCCACGATCACCGTGATCCCGGCGTCCGAGCCGTCGTCGGTGACCACCGAGGACCTGGTGCACGCGATCCGGGACGCGGGCACGGACATCAAGGCCGACACGGAAGCGGACGTGCTGGTCACCGGGACAACGGCCATGAACACCGACATCGCGCAGAAGCTGAACGACGCGCTGATCCCGTATCTGGCTCTGGTCGTGGGCCTGGCGTTCCTGCTGCTGATCGTGGTCTTCCGTTCGATCCTCGTCCCGTTGAAGGCGGCCCTCGGCTTCCTGCTGAGCGTGATGGCGGCCCTCGGAGCCGTGGTCGCGGTCTTCCAGTGGGGCTGGATGGCCGACCTTGTGGGCGTCGACGAGACCCGTCCCATCGTGGCGATCATGCCGATTTTCATGATCGGCGTGGTCTTCGGCCTCGCGATGGACTACGAGGTGTTCCTCGTGACCCGGATGCGAGAGGCGTACATCCATGGCGAGAAGCCGAGCCAGGCCGTGGTGACCGGCTTCAACCACGGGGCACGGGTCGTGACGGCCGCGGCGGTGATCATGATCGCGGTGTTCGCGGGATTCGTCGGCTCCAGCGAGGCGATGGTCAAGATGATCGGCTTCGGCCTGGCGATCGCGGTCTTCTTCGACGCGTTCATCGTGCGGATGGCGATCGTCCCGGCGGTCCTGGCCCTGCTCGGCAAGAGGGCCTGGTGGCTGCCGAAGTGGCTGGACCGTGTGCTGCCGAACGTGGATGTCGAGGGGGAGGGGCTGCGGATGCAGGGTGACCGGGCCCACTCGTCCGGCCCGTCCGGCCCGGGCGATGTGAGGGGTGCGGGTCCGGGTGAGGAGCAGGGACTGGTGAAGGTCTGAGTGCTCAGACCTCGGCGGCCCCCGGTCTGACGGTGTGCGGTGAGCACATCATCAGACCGGGGGCGCTGTCGGTGGGCGGATGGCTTCTCCGACTGGAGAGGATCGGGCTGGTGGTGCCGCCACGGGTGGCGGCGCCGGCCGTCGTCAGTCCAGGGCCTCGCGGACGGCGGTCAGGATGGCTTCGGTGTCTGCGCCCAGCGCGCGGGCAGCTGAGGTGAAGTCCCGGGCCAGTGTGGCGAGTTGGTCCGGGCCGGGGCGGGTTGGTTCGGACGGGGGTGTCGCGACCCGGGTGCCTGCCCCGCGGCGGGTGCGGATCAGTTTCGCGGCCTCCAGCTCACGGTAGGCGCGGGCCACGGTGCCCGGTGCCAGGCCGAGGTCGGTGGCGAGCTGACGTACGGTCGGCAGGCGTTCGCCCTCGGTCAGTCGGCCGGTGACAATCAGGGCGGCGAGCTGGGCGCGGATCTGCTCGTACGGCGGTACCGGGCTGGTGGTGTCGACGCGGACGGCGAGTGCAGTCATCGTCGGGCCGTCCGGGGCGCCACTACGGTGAACAGGGACCATGCCAGGGTGATCAGGGACAGCAGGCCCAGGGGGTAGATCGCCAATGAGGTGATGGTGCCCATCATGCCTGCGCAGTTACTGTGCGTCAGGTAAGTGTGGATCATCAGAACGACGAGCGACAGCTGGGCCGAGACCAGTACCCCCCAGGCTGCGATGATCGCCCGCGAGCGGTCGCGGCGCTGCTGGTCGTGGGCCCCCCCCCCGGCGCCCCCCCCCCCCCCCCCCCACCCCGCCCCCAGGGCCGTGTGGCGGCGGAACAACCAGCTCTAGGACCCGGGGCAAACCCGCCCCGACAAAGACGGGATGGTGGGTTCCGGCACA
>NZ_JBHWJT010000057.1:24004-34483 GCF_042731325.1 Streptomyces sp. NPDC059866
CACCCCGCCGCCACGGGGGGCCCCCCCCCCGCCCCCCCCGGGGTGCTTGGAGGGGGGGGGGGGGGGGGGGGGGGGGGGGGGGGCCCCCCGCCGGGCGGGCCCCACGACGCAAGGCCCAGGCGCAGGCAACCGTGCCGATGGCGAGAGAACCGAGGATCTGGCTGCCGTGGAACATGCCGGGCCAGAGAATGACGGGTGGCTCGGTTCCGTCACAGCCGTCATGAGCCCCGATCGCCCGGTACATGGCGTCTTGGGTGGCCAAGGCATCCCCCACACCCGCCAGCGCGACGAGGAATACCGCCTGGAGGAGAAGCAAGAGAGTGATGCGGGGCGGCACATGGTCTCGGACCCGGCGTGGGGTGAGACTGGCGGTGCGTACCGCGTCCCGAGGGTGGGGGGTGAGGGTGTCGCCGAGCAGGACGCCGCCCATCGCGCACAGGCCGAAGGCGGTCGCGAAGCTCACCAAGGGCACGCCGGCGTCGAAGCTGCTGATGCCGTAATTGGTGATGTCCGTGGTGGCCCATAGCGGTGCGGCCACGACGCCGACAGCCAGACCGGCCCAGCGGGCGTAGCGGTCGGTGTGGGCGCGGGGGCGGGATTCGAGCTGGTGGATATCGAGCATAGGAAGACCCCAGTGGGTGATGGCGGCTGGGCGGCCTGCATCGGCGGCAGCGGACGCTGCCCGTCGCAAGCCCGGCTTGTATCGAGTGGTAAGTACAAGATGCCCCGGCAGTGCATCTTGTGTCAATGCCTCGATACAAGTTGGGTGAGGGTGTTCACGGTCCCTTTGAGGCACGCCGGCTGCGGCACGTATGTGGCCACACCTGTGCACTGCGGCACGTCGCGTCCCACGGTGAAGAGCACAACTTCCAGACCGGCCGGGCAGTCAGCCGCTCAGGTTCGCGGCGCGTTGTTGTTATCCCACTCCTCGGGCCGAGGTCTCCCATATGACGGGCAAGGCACTTCGAGCATCGGGAAAGGAAGTGGTCAGCCGTGGCAGCGAGTAGCGAACGCGACGCCGCGTTGGTCGAGGCGGCCCGGGAGGGGGCCCTGTGGGCACAGGATGAGCTGGTCGCCGCGTATCTGCCGCTGGTGTACAACATCGTGGGCCGGGCACTGAACGGTGACGCCGACGTCGACGACGTGGTGCAGGAGACCATGCTCCGTGCGCTCCGTGCGCTCGGCGGGCTCGGCTCGTTGCGCGATCCAGAACAGTTCCGGTCCTGGCTGGTGGCCATCACGATGAACCGGATCCGCAGCCACTGGCACACCCGCCAGGCAGCGCCGGCCGTTGCAGGACTGCAGGACCTCCACGATGTGGCCGACCCCGGCGCGGACTTCGTGGACCTGACGATCGTCCAGCTGGGGCTTCAGGGACAGCGGCGGGAGGTGGCCGAAGCCACCCGCTGGCTGGATGACGCCGACCGTGAGCTTCTGGCGCTGTGGTGGCTGGAGGCCGCGGGCGAGCTGACCCGGGGCGAGGTGGCCGCGGCACTTCAGTTGTCGCCGCAGCACACCGCGGTGCGGGTGCAGCGGATGAAGGCCCAGTTGGAGACGGCCCGCCTGGTGGTGCGGGCGCTGGCCGCGGTGCCCCGCTGTGTGTTGCTCGACGACGGCATCAGGCTCTGGGACGGCGTCCCGTCGGCGCTGTGGCGCAAGCGGATCGCGCGGCACGCCCGCGACTGCACGCTGTGCTCGCGCCTGCAGGCCGGCCTGCTGCCCGCCGAGAAGTTGCTGGTGGGCCTGGGGCTGGTGGCATTGGCCGGCGCGCTGTCCGGCCTCGCGGGGCTCGCGCCCGTCGGGGACGACGGCTTGCCCGCCCAGAACGCAGCCTTCGACTCCGGCGTGCAAACGGGTACAGGTGGTCCCTCGGACCTGGCGGTGCACACAGATCAGGGCAGCCCCGCCGAGTCGGCCCAGCACAGCGGGAAGGCCGCCCCCGGCGCCGGCGGTCGGTACCCCGCCGTCGGGGCGGACACCATCGTCCTTGGCACGCCAGGGACCGGCAATCTGCCTGGACGCCGCAGCCTGCGAATACAACGCCGCATACCGAGGCGGCGTCGTGCCGCCGTGGCCGCCGCCGTCACACTGATCACCGCCGGAGGCACTGGCGCGGCCATGGTCATCCTGTCGCCGGACACCGGGCACCAGCCGGTGCGGGCGATCACCACCCCCGAGGGGGAGCCCGAGTCCGCATCCGGATCCTCGACGCCGTCGCCGACCGCATCCCCCACGAGGTCGGCCACGGCCGCATCCACGGCCTCGCCGTCGTCCCCGCCGGCTACCAGCCCGCCACCGACCGGTGTAAAGCCCACGAGGCAGACAACGCCGCCCACGCGCGCCTCAGCCTCGAAGCCGACCGTCAAGACGACCCCGACCGCTCCGTCACTGACCTCCCAGCTGATCGCCTTGCTCAATGAACGTCGCCGTGCGCTGGGACTGCCCGACGTCAAGGAGAATGCCCAACAGGTGCAAGCCGCCCAGGCGTGCGCGGACAAGAACGCCGCCCGACAGCCCGGCCCCAGCGAGCACTGCGGTTACGAAGTCCTCTACTGGTCCCCCAGTACCTCCGCCACACCGGAGGAGATGATGGAGACCTGGTTCAACAGCCCCGGGCACAAGGCAGCCCTCACCCACCCCACTTCCCGCAACGCCGGCGCCGGAAGCGCCGTGGGCCCGAGCGGACTCATCTCTGCTCTCAACATCGACTACTAGGTGGTTTTGTTTGGATCCGGCGGTCGTTGGTCGGATGTGCCGTTGACAGATGCGCTGAGCTGACCAGCCCGCGGCCGGAGCCCGCGAAAAGGAGCGCTACGAGGTGAACGGCCCCGCCGCTGGAGCGTGATGTGGACGCCGGTCCACGGCGGAGGCTGCCCGTCCCGCTCGGCGGGCCGCCGGCGTAACGGTCAGGCTGCGTGGCCCAGCACCACTGGCCCGGCGGGTGCCGCGGCCCGGGCCGCGGTCGCGTGCACGGGACGGATGGTGGAGACGGTGGCCGCGACCTGTGAGCGGCTCCGCGCGAAGACAACGAGGCGCAACACCGCGAACCGCCCGATACCGGCGAGCGCGGAGGCGGACAGGTAGACGACCTGCTCAAACACCACACCGGGTGCCGCCACCAGTTGCTGCAGGACAAGCATCGCGACGGACGTCATCGCATACGCGGCCGTCGCGGACCCGGCCGACTGCGCATGCTGGCGCCGGGTCGCGCGCCCGCCTGCGCCGAAGGTGAAGCGGGCATGCAACTCGGTGGCGAGGAGCGTGGAAACCACGGTGATCAGAGCGTTGGCGAGGCCCCAGTACATCCAGGAGGCGAGGGCCGCCACGGCGAAGCTGGAGGCGAGCCCCACTCCGCCGCCGAAGAGTACGAAGCGGGCGAAGGCGGTGAAGGCGCCGGGTGCCGCCTGCTGCTGACTCTGCGCTCTCTCCATGATCCGCCTCCCTTGATCGGTCGCTCTTGTGTGCCGTGACTGTCTGATGGCATTCACCAAGGCCATCCGACAAGCAGTCCCTGATGCGAAAGCTGACGGTGCGTCATCCCGTCACGAGGTGAGCCGCACGCGGATGCCCAGCGTGCTGTCCTTTCCCTGGAGCCGGCTCTGGAGGATCATGAGGCGGCCGAGGATGCCGTACTTGCGGGCGATGAGTTTGCGGTAGCGGGCGCCGGTCGCCTCGTCGGTGATCTCGGCGGTCGCGGGGACCGGGTCGCCCGTCGGGTTGCCGCGCAGGTCGCAGGGGCCGACGAGGATGTCGTCGCGGGCCCGGATCCGCTTGACCTTCCAGGAGTCGGCGGGGGTCCGCACGCCCAGGGTGTCGCCGTCGCGCACCACCCACACAGGGGTGGCGACCGGGATGCCGTTCTTGCGGTAGCTGGTGACGAGCATGTACTTGCCGGCGCCGAGCTGCTCCAGCGTGTCGTCCATGATGCGTTTGTGCTCCTTGCTCTTGTCTTCGAGGTCGTTGGCCACGTGGGCGGCGTACCGCATGGGGGTGCCTTCTTCCGGGTTGGTTCAGCTCAGTGGGACGTCGAGGACGGCCTTGCGGTGGCTGAAGGTCTCGATGGAGTAGCGGCCGTGGTAGTTGCCCATGCCGCTTTCGCCGACGCCGCCGAAGGGGAGGGTCGGCACGGCGAGGTGGTGCATCGGCAGGCCGAAGTTGAGGCCGCCCGAGGAGGTCTCGGCGGCGAGGCGGCGCTTGGTGGTGTTGTTCTCGGTGAAGGCGTAGAGGGCGAGCGGCTTGTCGCGCTCGTTGATGAACGTGATCGCCTCGTCGAGGTCCGCCACGGTCAGGATGGGCAGGATGGGGCCGAAGATCTCCTCCTGCATCACAGGCTCGTCGGGTCGGACATCGGCCAGCACGGTCGGGGCGATGTACGTGTCCGCGCGGTCGGTCTGCCCGCCGGTGACCGTACGGCCGGAGGCCAGCAGCGCGGACAGCCGGTCGAAGTGACGCTCGTTGATGATCCGTCCGTAGGCGTCGGACGTCTGCGGGTCTGCACCGAACAGCCCCTTGAGCGCGACGACCAGGGCGGCCTGCAGTTCGGTCGCGGTGTCCGGGTCGGTCAGGACGTAGTCGGGGGCGACGCAGGTCTGTCCGGCGTTGGCGAACTTCGTCTGCGCCAGGCGCTGCGCGACCGTGGCGATGTCGGCGTCCCGGTCCACGAACACCGGTGACTTGCCGCCGAGTTCGAGGACGACGGGGGTGAGGTGCTTCGCGGCGGCGGTCATCACGATGCGGCCGACCGTGCCGTTGCCGGTGTAGAAGATGTGGTCGAAGTGCTGCTCCAGCAGCGCGGTGGTCTCGGCCGCTCCGCCCTCGACGACCGCCGTCGCGTCGGTGTCGAGGTACGCGGGCAGCAGCTCGGCCAGCAGTGCCGAGGTGCGGACGGCGTAGTCGGCGGGCTTGATGACGACCGCGTTGCCGGCGGCTAGCGCGCCCGCGACGGGCACGAGCAGCAGATTGACCGGGTAGTTCCACGCCGAGATGACCAGGGCGACGCCCAGAGGGTCGAAGACCGTGCGGGCGGTGCTGCCAGGGACTCCGGGCACCGTTACGGGGGCGGGCTGCGGGGCGGTCCACTCCTCCAGGTGCTCCAGGTAGTCGTCGATCTCGACGATCGTGGTGTTGATCTCCATGGCGTCGGCCTCGGCGCGGTTCTTGCGCAGGTCGGCGTAGAGGGCGTCGGCTATCGCCGCGCGGTTGTCGGTGAGCAGGTCGCGCAGGCGGGTCAGCTGCTGCCGACGCCAGGCCAGGGGCTTGGTGCGGCCGGTTCGGAAGGTGGCGCGCAGCCGGTTCACCAGCACGGTGGCTTCAGTGGCGGTGAAGGTGTCGTCGAGGGTGAAGGCTGCCTTGGCGTCAGTCACAGTCGTGTCCCGTTCGGTCTGTCGGTCTGGAGGGAAAGCCGGTGGTCATCCGGGGGGGAAGAAGAGTCGCGGCCGTGCAGGTGGCGCGGTCAGGCAGTGACGGCCGTGCGTGCGGGCGTGGTCTCGGCGTCGCTCGACGCGGGGGGAGTGGTCGCGTCATCGCTCGACGCGGCGAGCGTGTCGGTGGCTGGCGAGGGGGACCTGCGGCGGATCGCCAGGCCGACCATGGCCACGCCGATGACCAGCAAGAACGTCATACCGGCGAGGGCGAAGCTCAGGGTGTACTGGCTCTCCGCGGGCAGGGCGGGGACCCCGGTGGGCAGGTTGTCGAGCGTGTTGGAGGCGAGCAGCGAGGTGATGACCGCGCTGCCAATCGCACTGCCGGCGGAGCGGGAGATGGAGTTGATGCCGTTGGCGATGCCGGTCTGGTGGTGCGGGACGCCGGCCACGATCAGCGCGGGCATCGCGGCGTAGCCGAAGCTGATGGCGACGCCGACGACCATGCCGGCCAGGATCACCGACGCGGTGGTGTCGTGGGCGAGGGTCAGCCAGGCGAAGCCGATGACACCGAAGGCGGCGCCGACGGCGAGGGTGAGACGCGCGCCGATACGGCGTACCAGCATGCCTCCGAACTGGGCGGCGACGAGCGAGACGAGGGCGGAGGGCAGCAGGTAGACGACGGAGGCGCGCAGGACCGAGGCGCCGAAGCCGTAGCCGGCGACCTCAGAGGGCGTCTGGACGAGGTAGGAGACGCCGATGAACTGCGCGAACATGGCGAATCCGACGAGCAGTCCGGCGACGTTGGTGAACAGCACCGGGCGGTGGACGAACATCTTCATGTCGACCAGGGGGTCGCGGACCCTGCGTTCGATCACGACCCAGATGACGGTCATGACGGCGGCGCCGGCGAAGAGGGCGAGCGTGCGGGCCGAGGTCCAGCCCCAGGTGTGGCCCTGTGAGATGGGCAGCAGAAGCAGGACGAGCACCAGGGCGAGGCCGGCGGCGCCGAGCCAGTCGGTGCGCCCGCCGGTCCGGGTGCGAGGAGCGGGGACTGCGACCGCGACCGCGATGAGCGCGGCGGTGGCGAGTGCGGCGGCCAGCCAGAAGACCTGGTGGTAGTCGGGGTTGGCACCCTGGGAGAGGAGTCCGGCGCTCACCAGGGCGAGGCCGCTGCCGAACCCGAGCGTTCCGCTGACCAGGGCCATGGCGCCGGGCAGCCGCGCGGGCTTGACCTCTGCCCGCAGCACGGACAGCGCGAGCGGGAAGATCGCGGTGGCGGCGCCCTGCATCACACGGGCCACGATGAGCCACAGCATGGAGCTCGTGGTCGCGGCGAGCACGGATCCGGCGACCATGACCACCAGCACGCCGAGCAGGGTCGGCTTCGTGCCGTGCTGGTCGCCGAAGCGGCCGAGGAGCGGCGTGAAGACCGCGGCCGACAGCAGCGTGGCGGTGGTGACCCAGCTGACCTGGGCGGTGGTGGCTCCGAGGTCGTTCTGGATGATGCCCAGGATCGGGATGACCAGGGTCTGCATCATCGACACGACCATGGCGGCGAGGCCGAGCACCAGGACGAGGCTGAGACTGCCGGTTCGGCGCTCTGGCGCGGTGGCAAGGGAGGACTTCACGGTCTTCTTTCCGGTGGAAGGGATGCCCGAAGGATGGATGCATCGATGGTCGAGGAGTGAGACCATTGAGGTACTCGATGCTTGAGGACATCAAATAATAAGAGCTTGATGACTGTCAAAGGTTGAGAGGTTCAAGCTTTTCGCGGTACTCTCGAGGCATGTCCCCGATCCCGTCCAAAGCGCAGCTCATGGAGTTGCTCGCCCACTCGGTCAGTACGCACTACGCCGACTTCACGACAGCCGCCGCCGACATGGGCCTTACCTCCAGCCAGGCAAAGACCCTCACGGTGCTGCGTCGCGCGCCCGCCTCGATGCGCTCGCTCGCACACACCCTCGCCTGCGACGCGTCGAACATGACCGGAATCATCGACCGGCTCGAAAAGCGCGACCTGGTCCGCCGCGAGGTCAGCCCCACCGACCGCCGCGTGAAGAACGTCGCCCTCACCGAGGTGGGCGAGAAGGCGATCGACACGATCCGCGAGCGGATGGAGCGGACGCAGACCGGCCTGGACCAGTTGTCCGACGAGGAGCGCGCCGAACTCTTCCGCCTGCTGACGGTCGTCTTCCCGCGCTGATGCGCGCTGTGCGGGTGCTGGTCCGCCGAGCAGTCGAGCGGTGACTGGAGGGTCGACCGGGTCCCGCGAGTGATCTTTGCACGCAGTCGGACGGTGGCGAAGGCGGACTCGACGAGGCCGGAAGTCCGTGGACGGATCAGTGTTCGGCGGGGATGGTGCAAGCCGGCAACTCGGCCTCGTCATCGGTGATTTCTTGACCCCTTGGGGAACCTCGCGCTGTCGTGGCGGGCGCACCTCTTGATCGCCTGGAGCACGTCTCGCGGTTCCTGGTGTTGTGAACGCCAACGCCTTTGACGCAGGAGGCCGCGATGGCCTCGGGCGGGGCCTTCCGGCAGCCGAGAGCTTCGTCCCCGGCTGCCAGGGCCATCGCGCCCAGCTCGCGGCACCTGGCCGAGGCGGTCTGCGCCCCGGTGCCCGAACGCGGAGAGCCCGTCGTGATGGAACTGGGTGCCGGCACCGGACCGTTCACCGCCGAGATCCAGCGCCGGCTCGGCGGGCGCGGCCGCCACCTGGCCGTCGAGATCGATCCACTCCTCGCCCAGCGCCTGCGCGACCGCCACCCGGGGGCGGAGGTCATCCAGCGCGACGCCGTACACCTGCGCCACCTGCTGGACGAGCGCGGCATCGAGAGCGCCGACGTGGTGGTCAGCGGCCTGCCCTGGGCACTTTTTCCCCTCGCCGTCCAACACCGGCTGATGGACGCGACGTCCGCAGTGCTCGCCCCGGCGGGTGCATTCACCGCGTTCACCTACCTCCACGCCGTTCCCCTCAGCCCCGCCCGTCGGTTCCGCGGGCTGCTGGCCGAGCGCTTCGAGGAAGTCGTCCCCAGTCGCACCATATGGCGTAACACACCCCCGGCCTTCGTCCTCCACGCCCGCAGACCCCGCCCATAACCCCTGCTTCTGTCGTGGTCCACGCCCTCTGGGGAAACGGGGTGGCCCAGCCGAGTCGAGGAAGCGCTCGAACTCGCGACGCTTCCCTCGCTTGCCTCCGGCGAGGCGGTGACTGAGGCGGTCAAGGGCGGGCGCGATCCAACCCAGCCGTGTCGCCGGCTACGCGAGCGACGGCGGGGGCTTGTACGCCTGGCGGCCCGCTCGGGGCCGCGGACAGCGGTGACGACGCGGACGCCCAGGTGGCCGTACGGGTTATTCGGTCTCGGCCAAGGCAGCGAGAATCAGGTTGCTGACGGCCTTGGTGGAGACCGGGTTCTGTCCTGTGATCAGGCGGCCGTCCCGCACGGCGTGCGGTGTCATCGGGATGCTGGAGCGCACATACTTGGCGCCCTTGGCGCGCAGTTCGTCCTCCAGCAGGAACGGCACCCTGTCCTTCACCCCGGCCAGCCTTTCCTCGACCGTCGAGAAGCCGGTGACGGTGCGGTTCCTTACCAGGGGGTTCCCGTCGGCGTCGCGGAGGTTGATGAGGGCGCAGGCGCCGTGGCACACCGAGGAGACGATGCCGCCGTCGGCGTAGATGGCCTGGGCTGTTTCCTGCAGGTCGGCGCTGTCGGGGAAGTCCCACATGGTGCCGTGGCCGCCCGTGAAGAAGATCGTGCAGTAGTCGTCCGGATCTGCGTCGGCAATGGAAGCGGTGGACTTCAGGGAGGCCATGAAGGCCGGGTCATCAAGATATCCGCGAACCGTCCGGTCGACGAACAACCGGCCCAGGCTGGGGGAGTCGAGCGGCACCTCACCGCCCGCCGGACTCACCACATCCACGGTACGGCCGGCCTTCACCGCCTTGTCGTAAAAGTGGACGAGTTCAGCCACCCACAGGCCGGTCCGGTGCTCGCTCGCCCCGTAGGTGGCCTGGTTGGTCACCACCGCCAGAAGCCTCTTCCGTCTCACTCTTCCCACGTCTCCTTCTCCGCGATCACCGTCCCGACCTGCGCCGAGCCTTGACTTGCGCATCGTCCGGGCAGCTCCACCAACCCGCACACGACACTCGTCCGCGAGCACCTACTGACCGCCGCGCAAACCCGTGAGCCGCTCCAGCGCCACTGGGCCCACCTCGACGCGATGTGCGACCGGGATGGCCGTCCACGACGGGGGCTTCAGGCAGCCGCCGCCACTCGTCTGGACCTGAGTGCGGTGCTGTGCGCCCGGACGATGACGATCGAGAGGGTGAAATCCAGGAGGGCGGAGGCGAGGGAGACTCCCACCGGGCTGGGGATACCGTTCTGGGCGAAGGACACCAGTCGGCCCACGCCTCCGAGGAAGATCGGGACTGCCAGGAAGTAGACGAGCACTCCCTGCCGGTGGATCGTTGCCGCCGTCCAGAAGAACAGGGGAGCCCAGCCGATGTAGACGCCCGCCATGAAGCGGTGCACGTCGTCCGCGTCCGCGGGGCTTCCCTGCGCCAGTAGTTGCAGGCCGTCTCCGAGCGCGATGGCGGTGGCGATCAGCAGGCAGACGCGGACGACGGTGTCGGCTGCTGCGCCAGGAACGCGGGCCGCCATCACGACTCCTTGGGTGTCGGGGAGTTGGCTCGGGACGGGTGGTCAGGCCTGCTCGGTGGGGCGGACGAGCAGTTCGCCGACGGCCACATGACGGGGGCGGGTCACGATGTAGCCGACGGCGTCGGCGATGTCCTGGCTCTGCAGCCGCTCGATGTCACCCAGACCGGCGGCGAGTGCCTTCAGAACCGGTTCCGGGTTGTGCGTGCGCAGTTCGGTGTCGACACTGCCCGGCTCGACGACGGACACGCGGACGTGCTGACGGGCCAACTCCTGGCGCAGCGACTCGCTGAAGGCGTTGACACCGAACTTGCTGGCGCTGTACACGGCCATCATGGGGTAGGCCTGACGGCCGTTGAGCGAGCTGATGTTGACGATGTCGGCGACCTGGCGCGGCTCCTCGGCGGCGGCCTTGACCAGGTGGGGGACGGCCGCGTGGGCGGTGTACATCAGGCCCATGA
>NZ_JBHWJT010000058.1:0-29796 GCF_042731325.1 Streptomyces sp. NPDC059866
TCCTCCCAGGCCCTGCGGAAGGTCTCCGCGACGGCCCGGGACGCGGAGGCGGACGCGGGGAACACGGACGAGTCGATGTGCAGCAACGTGGCCATGAAGTATCTCCGGTAAGAGGTGACTTGGAAGGGCGGGCGTCCGCGGCGGGTGCCGCGGGGCTCGTGGTCGGTGAGGTGGTCGATGGGGCCGCGGTCAGGCCGGCGGCCGGGGGCGCAGGACACCGTCGGGGTCGTAGCGCTTCCACAGGTCGGTGACGCGGGTGCCGGTCGCTCCCGGGTAGGCGCGGGCGAACGTCGCCTCGTCGGGGGCGCTCTCGAAGTTCACGTAGGCGCCGTCGGTGTGCGGGGCGAGCGGGGTCCAGGCGGCGGCCAGCGTGGCGCGGTCGTCCGGCGGGAACGCCGAGGCGACGACAAGGGTGTTCTGGTGGCGGTGCGCGAACGCCGTGTCCGAGGGGGCCGGGTCGTGGGTGGCGCCGCCGAGTGAACGCAGCTGGATCAGGACCGGGTCGGGGGCGGCCGACGCCGTGACCAGCGCGCGGGCGGTGTCCGGGGTCAGGTCCGTGAGCAGTCCGTTGGTCGTGCTGGACGGCATCTGCCCGGTGTTGGCGTGCAGATGGAGCGGTGGGACCAGCTCCGGGTACGGGACGATGTGGGCCTGCTGGACCATCACGTCCCCGATACCGAGGAGCGGTTCGACCGCATCCCGAATGACGGACGGACTGTCCGAGGCCACGACCGCGGTGATGAACGCGGCGGCGGTGGCGCCCCGCGAGGACAGCATCACCGCCGTCGACAGCTCGCGCGGCGCCCGCGCCATGACGTCGGCCAGGCGGCGCAGCGTCCGACCGGCCGGGTCCACCGCGGCGACCAGCTGTGCGTAGCCGACGTCGCGCAGCTCCATGGCCTCGATCTCGAAGGCCACCGCGATCCCGGCTCCCGCGCCGGCCCCGCGCATCACCCACAGCAGGTCGGGCTCGGCCTCGGCATCGGCACGCACGGCCGTTCCGTCGGGCAGGACGACCTCGACGGCACGGATGTGGTCGATGGTGAGCCCGTACTGCCGTACCAGCCAGCCGACGCCTCCCCCGGTGGCGAGGCCGCCGACGCCGACGTTGCCGTGGTCGCCCGAGCTGATGGCGAGCCCGTGCGGGGCGAGCGTCCGGGCGACCTGGGCCCAGCGGGCGCCCGCCTCGACGCGGACCAGCCGGGAGCCGCGGTCGATGACATCGACCCGGTGCAGCGCGCTCAGGTCGATGACGAGCCCGCCGTCGTTGGTGCCCCTGCCGGACAGGCCATGGCCGCCGCTGCGGACGGCCACCCGAAGCCCCGTCTCCCGCGCGAGCCGCAGCGCCGCCGCGACGTCGCCCGCGGACTCGGGCAGAACGACGGCGGCCGGGTTGCCGACGGTGGTGTAGGTGGAGCGGAGCAGCCGGTAGCGCCGGTCGTCGGGCGTGACCACCTTGCCCGCGAGTTCGGCCGGCACGGTGGAGAGGGCGCGGTTCATCGCCCGCTCCGGACGGCGTCGACGCGCTCACGCACCGCGGGTACGACCTCGGCGGCGAAGCGTGCGAGCTGCCGCTCGGGGTCGGTGGCGGGCCAGAAGACGAAGGTGTCGAAGCCGAGTTCCACGGCCCACTCGGTGAGGGTGTCCACCCACCGTCGCACATCGCCGACGAGCCCGGGTCCGTCCCCGTGCTCGCCGATCACACCGATCACGTTGTAGACGCGCCGCAGGGTCCGCGGGTCGCGGCCCGTGTCGGCGGCCGCCTCGTCGATGATCCGCTGCCGCGAGGGGACCTCCTGCGGCGGGACGTAGATGTTCAGCGGAGAGATCCAGCCGTCGGCCAGCCGGCCGGTGACGGCGAGCATCCGGGGCTTCTGGGCGCCGAGCCAGAGCTCGACGGGCTTCGGGGGCACCGGGCCGGCGCGGTAACCGTCGACGGAGTGGTACGGGCTGTGCAGTCGTACGACGTCCCCGGCCAGGGCCGTGCGCAGCAGCCCCAGGGACTCCTCGGCGAACGCCACCATGTCCCGGCCGCGTCGCGCCGGTCCGCCCATCGAGGCGATGGCGTCGGGGATGCCGCCCCCGCCGACACCGAGCTGTATCCGTCCGCCGGTGAGCACGCTCAGCGACGCGGCGGCCTTGGCGAGCATCACCGGCGGCCGCAGTTGCAGATCGGCGACATCGGTGAGGAAGGAGATGCGGTCGGTGGCCGCGGACAGATGGGTGATCAGGGTCCAGGTGTCGAGGTGGCCGGGCTGGTACGGATGATCCTGAACGGCGAGATGGTCGAGGCCCGAGTCCTCCGCCCTGCGCGCGAGGCGCCGGGTCTGGGCCCATGCCCCGGCGGAGGGGTCGAGGCTCACTCCGAAGGAGAGCGGGCGTCCGTAGTCGGTCATGCGTCCACGGTGCGCCGAACCGCGCCACCGGCAAAACAAAGGGTAAGGTGCTAATCTTTTGTAAGTGGACTCCATTCATGACGACACCTGCCCGCGCTTCGAGGGCACCCTCGAACTGATCGGACGCCGCTGGACGGGTTCGGTGCTGCAGGCCGCCCACCAGGGGGCCCGGCGCTTCGGTGAGTACCGGGCCATGATCGACGGCATCTCCGACCGGCTGCTCTCCCAGCGCCTGAAGGAACTCGAGGCCGCGGGCCTCATCGAGCGCACCGTCATCCCCACCACGCCCGTACAGATCCGCTACCGGCTGGCCCCGGACGGCCGGGCACTGCTGGACGCCCTGCAGCCGCTCGTGCAGTGGAACATGCACCGCTCGGGCCCCAGGGGTGCGGGGCGGGTTCCGTCGTCCGCGTGACCTCCTCGTCGGCGAGCGCGGCTTTGCCCACGGGGAGAGTGCTCCTCGGCCGCACCCTGGGCCTGCTCGGCGACGCAAGCGCGTACGGCGGGACCCTGGGCGGTGCCCGCGAGGACCGAACCGTGGCGACACAGGCCCGCGCTCACCTCACAGCCGGATCGACGGCGATGGCCTCACCCCGACAGCAAGGCGCCCAGGCCCGTCAGCCGCAGCGCGAACCAGTGCTCGTCGACCAGGACGTACACGAGGTCGGGGGAGGCGGTGGTCAGGTCCCCGACCGCTCCCGGCAGCGGGATCGTGAGAGGTGCACGGCTGGGCCGGGTCGGATTCCAGACGCGTAGGGTGTGGTCCGAGCAGGCGCCGACGACGAGATCCTGGTCGGACCGGACCAGCCGGGTCAGATGGGTCAACGGCGTACCGTCATGGCTGAGTTCGCGGCCGGAACCCTTGCCGTCACCGCTCTGCAGATCCCAGAGTTCCAGCGCGCCCCCGAAGTCGTCCGTGTCCTGCACGGGCACCGCGAGCTGCCAGTGCCCGGACGGTGTCCGCACGGCCACGGGAGACAGGCCGGCCACGGGCGGACGCGCTGTTTCGCCCGCGCCCTCCGCCCAGCCGGTGGACGAGCCGCGCAGCAGGATCATCCCGCTGTCGGTGACCGCGGCCAGGTGAGCCTCCGCCCGCGGGCGTATGCAAGGCACCGCCGTCATGACCGGCCCCTCCTTCAGACCGTCGAGAACGTGGGTCCGGTCACCTGGCAGCCACAGCAGTGCCCGGGGCGGGGCGTCGTCGTAGTTCACCACCAGACCCGTCATCCAGCCGGGCGCCACGGCAGTCTGCAACGAGGCCACCGGCCCCTTGAACTGGTGCAGCGCCGCCACGGTCTCACCCGCCGTGACCTCCTCGCGGGTCTCGACGTCGACGAGATGCAACCGATGCCCCTCGTCCTCCACCAGGACGACGACCGGCCGACCGTCCGGCAGTACCAGTGGCGCGACGTGGCTGATCAGGCGTCGCGCCGTCCACAGCCGGGCCCGCTTCTGCCCCCGCGCGTCGGTGAGCCACGCGCCGCCCCCGGCCCCCGCCACGGCCAGTCCCCAGGGCAGACCGTCGAGGAGCTGCGGGAAGGCTGCGACCCGGCGTGCCCGGCGGCTGTCGTAGTCCGGCAGCGCGCCGGAGCCGCCGCTGTCGGAGGCCCACAGGCGTACCACGCCGTCCCACCCGGCGGAGGCGAAGAAGTCCCTGCCCCGACCGGTCCGAACCGGGGCGAGTGCGTACGACCCGCCCGCGACCATGTAGCGGCCCTGCACACCCGACGACAGCTTCTCCCAGTCCACCGGCACCACCTGGGTCCCCGTGGCCGCCCGGGAACCGGACTCCTCGGGCAGGGCGGACATACGGTTCGTCAGTACCCGCCGGAGGGAACCGGAGTACGGGTCGACGATCGTGATCCGCGACCCGCGGCCCGCCACCGCGAGCAGGGTGCCGCCGCCCCGCCCGGTGAACGGGACCAGCGCCCGCACCTCGCGCACCTTCCCGGGGAGCACCCGCTGCAGGGCGAGCCGCTCCACGTCCCACACCCGTACCGTGCCGTCGTCCCCGCCGGACACCGCGAACGTCCCCTCGTCCGACGTCCCCAGGGACGCGAGCGCGTAGACCGTGCCGGTGTGTCCCCGCAGCACTCCAGCAGCTTCCGGCCCGAGCGGCCCGTCCACCTCCCAGCGGCGTACGGCGCAGTCGGCGCCCGTGGACAGCAGAAACCGGCGCCCGCCCGGCAGCCGTACCGGGGCCACCGCCGTCACTCGACCCACATGGCCCGTCAGCACGGTCGCGCTCCAGTCGTCGGTGCGCCACAGCCGTACGGAGCGGTCCTCGCCCGCGGAGACCAGCAGGGGATCCTCGCCGCCGTCGAAGGCGGTGAGGCACAGCACCGTGTCCGAATGGCCGCGCAGGACCGCGACCCCGGCACCGCTGTCCAGGTCCCACACGTGCAGGTCGCGTCCGGCCGCCGCCACCAGCAGCCGACGCCCTTCGGCGTCGGTGAGCGAGGTCAGCGCCGTCACGGTCGCCTGCGGGCCGGTCAGCACCATCCGTGTCTCACCTGTGTCCGGCTCCCACAGCCGTACCGTCCCGTCCCCGCCCGCCGAGGCGATCACCTCCCGCCCGTCGCCCGCATCGAGGGCCTGCAGGGCGAGCACCGGACCCGAATGCCCGTGCAGAACGATGCTGAAGTCGTCCGGGGCCGTCGAGGCGGCCTCCAGCGTCGCCTGCACGGTGGCGTGGCCCCGGAACCAGCCGATGAGGGTGGGCTCCTCGAACATCGCCGTCATCAGCAGAGTCCGCAGCCGCTCCTGCGGTGACAGCGAGGGCAGCCGATGCGCGGTGCGCAGATACAGGCGGGCCACCGGCAGCGTGAACCGTTCGGTCAGGGCGCGGACGGCAGCGGCGGTACGCGTGGGGTCGGCGCAGACGAGGAAGCCGAGGTCGCGCATCACTTCCGGCAGCTGGCCCGCCGTGAGCGCGTGCGCCGGAAGATGCCTGCGCAGGTAGGGATGGGCGGACTGCCAGGCGGCAGGCCCGCGTCCGGGCAGCGTGGCCAGCAGCGCCCGGCTGATCCGGGTGTGCGCGTCCCACGGCGACGTGCTCCGGAAGTGGTCGATGAGCGCCTGGTGGTAGAGGCGGTACACCGTCTGACCCGACTCGCCGGACTCGACGACATGGAACCCGGCGTGCTCCAGCACCCAGGCGATGTCTTCGTCGCCATAGCGGGCCCCACGGCCGGACAGCGCTTCGGCCAGAGCCGGCCACAGGTCCCGGCGCGGCAGCCCGGCACCCTCCGCCCAGGCCAGCGGGCGGAGCAGGTCACGCAGTCGTTCCGGGTCGGGGAAGCGGCCGAACTCCTCGTCGAGTACGGCCGTGAGGTTGCCGGCCAGCAGCCGGTCCAGGTCGGGCCGTTCGTCAGCCCCACCGGACCGCGCCAGCGCACCCAGCACGGCCCGGGTGGCGACCCGCGCGTACAGGAAGATCCCGCCGCTGGCCCCGGCGATCCGCTGCGCCCAGTCCCGGGCGAGTGCCTCCCGGCCGCGCAGCGGAGAGTGCTCGGCGCCCAGCAGCCGCCGCCGTGCGTACGCAGTGACGTCGGCATGGGTCTCCGGCTCGTCGTCGAGCACCGCCGTCTCGTCGGGGGCGAGCGCCTGCAGCAACGGGCCGGTGCCGGCGGTGACGGTCGTGCCGCCGGCCCGGTGCGGGCGGGTGCCGACGAGGACCCGTACGCCGGGCAGATCGGCGAGCGGGCGCAGCAGATCGGCGGCGATCGGTACCGCTTCGGCGGGCTTCGCCTCGTCCAGCCCGTCGAGGACGACCGTCACCCGTCGGCCGAGTTCGCCGACCTGCCGCACCACTTGCGCCGCCGGCAGCCAACCGTCGCTGCTCGCGGGCAGGTTCAGGGCATCGGCGACGGCGCGCAGACAGTCGTCCAGAGTCTTGTTCCGGCAGGACAGCGCAAGATCGATCGAACCCAGCGGCGGGAGCGCCGAGCTGGGTGTGTCGTTGAGCGCGCCTTCCTCCTCGGCGACGGCGCGCAGGGCGGGCACCGAGAGGGTGGCGATCCGGCCGAGCAGTGCGGACTTGCCCGTACCGGGCGATCCGGTGACCGCGAACAGCCCGCGCTCGGCGCGCTTCAGCCAGTCGATGAGGCGTCGCAGCAGTCGCTCGCGGCCGCAGAAGTACCAGCCGGTCTCGCCCACCTCGATGCCCCGGGCCGAGAGCACGAGGTGCTGGTCCACGTCCGCCGACCGCTGCCGACGCAGTCGCTTGGTCTCCACGTCCTCGTCGGGGACGGTGGCCGACGGATGCAGCGGGTTGCGCAGGTCCGGGACGGGCGCGCCCAGCGCGCGGAACGCCGTCGCGGCGTCGCGGTCCGACAGGACCCGGGTGATCGCGTCGGCCAGTTCGTCGGAACGGATGGTCGCGTCGTGTTCCGTCCAGCGCCGGTCCTCGGGACCGTGCCGGACGACATGCTCCAGCGTCTGAGCGAACAGCCCGTCCTCGGCACTGTCGTAGCCGCGGGCCGAGGCGATCACCGCGAACCGCCGCTCGGGCCCGGCGGTGCTGGTGCGGTCCAGCACTTCACAGATCTCTGCAGCGATCCTGGAGGCGGCCGCCCCGCCCGCACAGCAGTCGAGGAGGATCAGGACCTCGCGGAACTCCCGGTGCGCCAGGAAGCGGGCCAGAGCCCTCGCGGTGACCGCGCTGAGTTCGTCCAGCCGGGTGCCCGGGGAGTCGGCGGCGATCAGAAAGTGCTCACCCGCGTCGACGCAGCCGTGCCCCGTCCAGTACAGGACCAGTCGCGAGCCGCCGCCGTGCCATGCCCGCAGCCGCTGGGTGATGGTGGCGAAGTCGCCGCCGGCGGCCAGGTCCGGCAGCTCGTGACCGTAACCGAGAGTGCGGAACAGCCGGTACAGCCGCTCCACGCTGGCCGGCACATGGCCCAGCCGTGGCCAGTTCGGGTCCTGGTAGTCACCGACGCCGACCAGGACGAAACTGCCGTCGTCCGTCATGCGCGCCACCGCACTGTGGTGCTCCCCGTTGCCGAACCCCCTGATGTGCCGACGGACCCCCTGCGTCCTGGGCGGGACGAAGCCAAGGGCGCGGCCATAGCATGTGGCCTGCCGTCAACCAGTCGCATGGTACGGCGAGTTGAGCAACAGGGGGAATCGGTGCCGACACTTCCGGTGACGGATCTGGTCGTCGTCCTGCCCGGCATCATGGGCAGCGTTCTGGCCAAGGGCGGGCATGAGGTCTGGAACCACACCCTCGCGGTGGCCGGACGGCATGCGCTGCACCGGCTGAACGACGTGAAAGCGCTGGCCCTGCCGCGCGACCTCGGGGACGCCGATCCCGGGGACGGCATCGAAGCCGTGGGCCTGATCAAGGGGCTGCACATCCTGCCGGGCGTCTCTGCCATCGACGGCTACGGCACACTCCTGACCTTCCTGGAACGTCGGTTGGGCGTGTCCGAGCGGAACGGCAACCTCCTGCCCTTCCCGTACGACTGGCGGCTCTCGGTCCGGCTGAACGCGCGCAGGCTCGCCGCCCGGGTGGAACCGGCACTCGCCGCCTGGCGCACCCGCACCGGCGACCCCACGGCGCGAGCGGTGTTCGTGGCGCACTCGATGGGGGGCCTGGTGGTCCGCTACTACCTGGACGTCCTGGGCGGCAGCCGGCACGCCCGCAGCCTCGTCACCATCGGCACGCCCTACCGCGGTTCGGTGAACGCGCTCACCTCGCTGCACGGGGGAGTGGCGCCGCGGCTGGGCCGGCTGTCCGAGCCGTTCACCCGGCTGGCGCGCTCCATGCCGTCGCTCCACCAGCTCTTGCCGACCTGGCCGTGCCTGGTCGGCGCCGACGGCCTGCGCTCTCCCCTGAGCCGGGCTCGTGTCTCCGGCGTGGACGAGGACCTGGCCGCCGACGCGCTGCGGCTGCACGAGGAGCTGGACCGGGCCGACAGCGACGGTTACGCCCTGCACGTGTTCGGCGGCTACCACCAGCCCACCCGCCAGACGGCGCGGTTCACCGCCGACGGCCTCGACGGCCGGCGGGACCTGGACGGAACCGACCACTTCGGCGACGGCACGGTCCCCCGGTTCTCCTGCTTCCCGGCCCAGTCGACGGACGACTCCACCGTGCGCTTCTTCGCCCAGAAGCACGGGGCGCTGCAGAACGAACGGGCACTGCTCAACCAGGTGGAGGCCCTGCTCACCGCCCGCGATCCACGCGAGTTCCTCGATGGCAGGCAGGAGTTGACCGTCGACGTGCCCGACGCCGTCGACGGCACGGACTGCCACGTGGAGGTGACGGCCGACGACGACCGGCTGCTGCTGTCCGCCGGCGCCGAGGACGCCGAGACGGGCCGTACCGGCGGTCGCAAGACCCTGCGCAACCTCGGGGCCGGCCGCTATGGCACCCACCTCACCCTGCCCGGCCCGGGGACCTGGCGGGTGACCGTGGGAGATCCGGTGAATGCCGGGCGGGTACACGAGGTGAGCAGCATCGTGCTGGCGGCCCAGCCGTAGCCCTCGTCGGGGCCGCGGGCGCGGAACTCGGGCAGCCGTTTCGTCGGCTTTGTCGGCGACCTCGGTGATCTGCCGGTCGTCCGGTTCGCCGTCGGAGACGGCCCTGGCCCGCCCGCCGTCGAGGCCGACGTCCACCGTCCGCACGCGGCACGCCTTGCCGTCGTTCGGGCGACTGCCGTCCGAGGTGCAACAAGAGGCCTGTAGCTCTTCGCGTGGGGCAGCCGGGATTCGTATACCCCCAGGGTGTATATTCAACTCGACTTCCTATACCCCACCGGGGTATAGATCCTTCGGGGGAGGTCCCCTCCGGCGGCCATTCCTGGGAGACGCTTATGAACACCTGGCCAAAGATCACCGGCTTCGCCGCAGCACTCGCCGTCGTGTTGGGCGCGGCGTACGGAGTGGGCAGCCTCGCCGGGTCCGACGACGCGGACACCAAGGCGGGTACGCAAACGAGCCGTGAGGCAGAGGCGGCGGAGGCCGGCGGCGCGGGCAATGCCGCAGAAGTCCCCGAGGGGCTGCAGGTCTCGGCCCACGGCTACTCGATCGACCTGAAGACCCAGCGGATCGAGCGCGGGCGCGGCGCCGAGATCCGGTTCGCCGTCCTCGACGCGCAGGGGCGGCCGGTCACCGACTACGAGGTGGAGCAGGAGAAGGAACTCCACCTGATCCTGGCCTCCCGCGACCTGACCGTCTACCGCCACCTGCACCCCACGCGCTCGGCTGACGGCACGTGGCGCACGCCCGTGAACCTGCCGACGGCCGGCGACTACCGCCTCTTCGCGGACTTCGCCCCGGCCGCCGAGGACGGCGAAAGCCTCACCCTGGGCACAGACCTGGCGGTCGCAGGGCACTACGAGCCGCAGGAGCTGCCCCAGCAGGTGAGCACCAGCAAGGCCGACGGCTACACGGTCACCCTGCACGGGGACCTCGACACCGGCTCCGCCCAGGACCTGACCTTCGAGGTCCGCAAGGACGGCAAGCCGGTGACCGACCTACAGCCCTACCTCGGCGCGTACGGGCACCTGGTGGCGCTGCGCGCCGGAGACCTGGCCTACCTGCACGTCCACCCCAACAGCGAAGCCGGTGACGCCAGGACGAAGCCCGGGCCGACCGTCTCCTTCACCGCCACCGCGCCCAGCGCCCAGGCCTACCGCCTCTTCCTCGATTTCAAGCACGACGGCAAGGTGCGCACCGCGAGCTTCACCGTCCGGGCGGACCTCGGCAGCGACACCGCCGCCGAGGAGGACGAGCACACCGAGGACAGCGGCTCGGCGGAGCACGGGCACGGGTGACGCACCGCCGGTGGGCGGTCTCCAGGCGTCGGTTATGTTCCCGGTCGGACGAACGGCAGGACAGAGGGAGAGGCCATGGCGCAGCACCTGGGGCCGCTGGAGCTGATCGGGGACCGGTGGGTGATCGGAGACCCGACGCGGAAGGACGGCCTGTCCATCGCGCTCACGCCCGAGGGCCTGGAGCACCGCCGGCGCGGGGAGGCGGCACCACTGCTCGCCATGGAGTGGTCCAGGCTCGTGGAGCTGAAGGTGCGAGCCGCTTACCGGAGGTGGCATGTCACCCCCTTCGGAGGCCTCGTCGGAGGCTTTGCGCCCGGTGCCGACATGGGCCGCGACGGCTGCTCCCTGCGCGGCATCCTGCGCCATCCGTACGAGCCGTGGTCGGTGCGGTACACGCATCACGAGCGCTCTTACACGGGCGGCCACGTCATTGTGCTGAAGGCGCTGTTCGACCAGCTCACCGAGGCGAAGGCGCTGGACCGGCTCGGCGATCCCGAGTGGCTGGGCGCGGCGGTTGCCAAGCTGTCGTCGTACACCTCGTGGTACGAGCCCAAGGGCAGCCGTCTGGTGAAGGAGACCATTCGGAGTCTCGGCACCTGAGCGGTCACCCAGGGCACACGATCGGTCCGCGGAGGACCTGGTGGGTCATCCGGTGCCGCCGGCAGCCAGGCCGCGGGGTCGGATCGCTCAGCGACATGTCCGTTCGCCGTAGCCACTCACTCGCCGTTCGCCGTACCCGCTCACTCGCGACGAGCGGGGAGCAACGACAAAGAGCGGAACCCGGTGAGGCCGGCCGGCCTGGAGCTGCTCCTCGCGATGGGTCCCGATCTCGTCGGACACCTTGCCGCGCAGGCAGGGAGGTCACGGACCGGCGGTGCGTCCGAGTGCTGGAGCGGCGGGCGGTTCGGCGGGGATTCGTTCCAGGACTCCTCCTGCAAACACGTCGTACAGCGGCAGGGTTTCCAGGTGGACGTAGCCGATGTGGCAGTCGCAGACGGCCAGCGGGCAGGCGCGGGGGCGCAGTGCCCTCCGGTAGGAGCCGTCGTAGAGGTTCCCCAGCTCCGACCGGACGAAGTGGCAGCGGCGGACCGTGCCCTCGCCGTCCACGGATATGACGGACTCGCCCGTCCGGCAGGGCAGGCCCGCGCTGCGGTGGGGGTGGCGGCTGTAGGGGAAGAGCGGGTCGAGGGCGGTCCACCGGTCGGCCTCGGCATCGGTGTACGTATGGCCCTCGGCGGCGTTGACCCACAGGTACACATGGGCGGGGAGGTCGGCACGCAGGCGGCGCGCGTGCTCCAGATGCCCGGGCAGGCCGACGACGCCGACGCTGTGGCGGATGCCGCGGGCGGCCAGGTCGTGGCACTTGGCCAGGAAGCGGTCGTACGGCGTCTGGCCGGGGTGGAAGGTGCACCACAGGGCGAGGGTGTCCCGGTCGGCGGCTGCCAGCCAGTCCGTACGGCAGCTGAGGTTGGTCTGGATCGCCACCCGGTGGATGTGCGGCAGCCGGCTCAGCTCCACGAGCGTACGCCGGTACCAGGAGCGCACCAGGCCCTCGCCCCACGGTGTGAACAGCAGGGAGAGCCGGTCTTCCCGGTGCGCGGCCGCCCAGTCGGCGAAGCGCTCCAGCGCGGTGCGGTCGGCGGCCAGTTGGGCGCGGCTGTCCCGGCGCTTGGCGAAGGGGCAGTACGGGCAGTCGTAGTCGCACGACGCCAGCGGGCCGCGGTAGAGGATCGTCAGGTCCATGCGGGCTCCGTCACTTGAGCTCGTAGGCGGCCATGCGCTCCCGCACGGCGGCGGAGAACAACTCGGGGCCCAGCGCGTCGGAATGGGCCAGGCCCTCGGGGGAGAGCCGCAAGCGCTCCGGACCGGCGGAGTCGTCCAGCCAGCCCCGGTCGCCGAACCGGTCCAGCTCGGCGGCGAAGTCGTCACCGGGCGCGGTGCCGAAGCGGGCCCGGTAGTCCGCGACGGGCATGCCCTCGGCCTGGAGCAGCGACTGCAGCAGGTGGCGGCGCCGGGACTCCTCCTCGTTCATCTCCCAGCCGAAGTCCGCGTGACGAAAGTCCTCGGCCGTGCGTGCCGTGTAGTCGTCGATGATCCCGCGTATGCGGTGCATGTCCACGGCGTAGTCGAAGGAATAGTGCAGCCGGGAGGTGTAGGAGCGGGCGCCGCAGCCGAGGCCGACCATGCCGTCGGTCTGGCACGCGTAGTCCTCCCCGCCGGTGGTCGGCGCGTCCGCGCGGCGGAACATGCGCATCGACACCTGCGCGTAGCCGTGCGCGAGCAGGTGGTCGCGGCCGTGGCGGTACAGGCGCAGTCGCTGCTCGTCCCACTCGTCGTGGGCCGGCGCCGGGCCGCTGTGCCGGCCCAGGCCGGTGAGCGGGCGGACGTAGAGCGGATAGAGGTACAGCTCCTCGGGGCGCCAGGCGAGCGCGGCGTCGAGGGAGCGGCGCCAGGACTCCTCGGTCTGGCCTCCGATGCCGTAGATGAGGTCGATGTTGAGGACGGGGATGCCGGAGTCGCGGATCCGGGCGAGTGCCGCCTCGACGTCCGCCCGGCGCTGAGGGCGGACGGCGGTGCGCGCCTCGGCGTCGACGAAGCTCTGCACGCCCAGGCTCAGCCGTGTGGTGCCGCGCGCGGCCAGCACGGTCAGCCGGTCGGCGGTCGCCGTGGCGGGCGAGGCCTCCACGGACAGCGGGATCGCCGTCAGATCGGCGCCCAGGCCACGCTCGGCCAGATCGCACAGCCGCTCCAGCTCGGTGGCCTCGAGGAACGTCGGCGTGCCGCCGCCGAAGGCCGCGTTCGCGAACCGCGCCCCGTCGCCCAGCGCCTCACGCACCGCGGCCGCCTGGCGCTCCAGCGCGTCCAGGTAGGCGGTGGTCAGGCCGTCGGGCGCCCCGATCCGGGTGAAGAGATTGCAGAAGCCGCAGCGCACCTCGCAGAAGGGGATGTGGAAGTAGAGGGAGAGGGCGGTCTTCGGCTCGTCCGCCCACAGTGCGCGCAGTGACGCGTGCTCCCGGGACAGCGGACGGTAGGCGGTCTTGTGCGGGTACGCGTAGACATAGTGCTGGTACGGGCGGACGGCGGGCGGGGCCACCGCTTCGGTGCCGGTCGTCTCGGTGATGGTCATCGGGCCTCGTCGAGGAAGAAGTGGGCGTAGGGCACGGTCCAGACGACGTCATGGCCGATGCGATGGCCGGTGTGACCGTCCTCGCCGTACGCGGTGCCGTGGTCGGAGCAGACGACGGCGAAGCACGGACGGCGGCTGCGGGCGGCCGCGAAGAGCCGGCCCATGTGCCGGTCCACGTACTCCAGGGCCGCGGCGTGGGTGGCCCGGCTGTCGCCCGCCTCGCGGGTGGCGCCGGGCAGATGGAACCAGTTGGGCTGGTGCAGGGCCGACACGTTCACGAAGAGGAACAGCCGCTGCTCCCGCGGGAGTTTGGCGACGACCTTCTCGGCGCAGGCCACCTGTGCCTCGAAGGACGTGGGCGACGGCACGCCGAACTCCGGCTCCCAGTGGCTCTCCTGGAAGAAGCCGGGCAGCACGGAGCCCAGCGGCCCCCGCTTGTTGAAGAAGCCCACGCCGCCGACGCAGACCGTGCGGTAGCCGACGGCGGCCAGGCCGGACACCAGGTCGGGGGTGTCGTAGACGAAGGTGCCGTCCGCGGTGGTCTCGCTGCCCGCGAAGCGGGCGGCGAAGAGCCGGGGGTGCGGACCCGGCGTGGCCGGTGTGGGCAGGAAGCCCGCGAACATCGCCTGATGGGAGGCGTAGGTGAAGCTGCCGGGGGCGTGGCGGCGTTCCCAGAGGCCGCCGGGCAGATGCCGGGCCAGGTTCGGGATGCGGCCGGCCGCGGCCAGCTCCTGGGCCACGTCGTAGCGGAGCGTGTCCAGCGTGACCATCAGGAGGTCGTGGCTGCCGACGACCTCGTTCATGTCGATCGGCGGCATGCCCGCCGACAGGGCGTCAGCCGGTGGCGTCATGGTGGTGCTCCTCGTGCTCTGTGTGCCGCATCGCGGCCGGTACGGCGGCCACCTGCACGCCGTAGGTGTCCAGACCCTCGGCGCCGCTGCCGGGCAGGCCGGTCAGGCGGGGCAGCAGATCCCCGAAGGCGTTCACCTCGCCGACGGTGAAGCGGCGCCACCCGGTGGACGGCAGGACGTCCACGCCGACGCACAGCGTGCCCGGGAAGCACGCCGCGGCGCGCTCGGCGGTGTCCAGCGCGTCGTCGAAGCTGCCGCCGGCGGCCCGGATCGCCTCGCGTGCCGCGTCCAGGTCGCCGCGGGCGCCGCCCAGGTGCAGATTCGTCATGGGGTGTCGGCTGGTCCGTACGACGGCGTGCGTGGCGCGTCCGGCGACCACGACCACCCGCAGATCGGCGGCGCGGCCGCCCTGGGAGGCCTTGGGCAGCCACCGCTCGACGTGGATGCCGTCCGGGGCCAGCGCGTCGACGAGGGCGGCGACCTCGGGCTCCGAGTCGTAGTGCCGTACCCGCAGGGAGTTGAACAGCCTGCCGTCGGGGGTGGTCTCCACGGAGGTCGTCGCCCTGACCCGGCCGGGGCCGGCCACGGCGAGCGCCACGACGCCGGAGGCCGACGAGCCGTGCGCCGGCTTGACGAACGCCCGCCTGATCCGCGCGGTCTCCAGCCCTTCCCTCAGTTCCTCCCAGCCGCCGAGCGGACCCGTCAGGGCCGGGGGCACCGGGACGCCCGCGGCGGCCAACCGGGCATGACAGCGCCGCTTGTCGAACATCACCGCGATCTCCTCCGGGTCGGCGGACGGCACCGCACCCGCCCCGCGCGCCGCGCCCGTCACCTCCCGGACCGCCGTCGTGAAGCGGCGGTACCACAGGGCCGTTCCCTCCACCCGGGTGGGATCGTCGGTGCCCCGCAGCAGCCGGTCGACCTCGGTGTTCTCGCCGGGTGAGTCGATCCGTACGAACTCGCCGGGCAGGAAGGCGTACCGTCCGCGCAGCACATCGCGCCAGGCCAGCAAGCGTGGTGCCCGGTGGCCCGCCGCGCGGACGGCGTCGGCGAACATCGTCGTCCGCCGGTTCTCCGGGTTGCCGACGACGGCGAACCGAAGGCCGGTGCCCAGAGCGGCACTACTCGGAGACGGCGACATAGCGCCACTCCTCGTCCCGCCAGCGATGCGGGGTCTGCCGGCCCGACAGGTCCACCTCGGTCCCGGCGGAGCCGAAGGCCGTACGAAGCCGGTCGGCCATGGCCTCACCCAGGAAGTGGTGATGCAGATCGAGCCGCTTGAGATGGGTCAACGGCTGGCCGCCGAGCAGGGCTTCGGCACCGGCGTCGGTGAGGGTGCCCATGGACAGGCTCAGCGACTCGAGCTGTGCCACGACCGGAGCCGAGGCGACCGCAGCCGCGATCTCGTCCTGCAACTCGCTGTCCTGCAGCCCGAGATGCCGCAGCGCCGGGAGACGGCCTGCGGACAGGACCGGCACGAGGTCGGCCACCGTCGCGTCGCCGCCGTACTGCGACACCCCGAGCCACAGCTCCAGATGCTCCAGAGCGGGCAGTTCGCACGCGCCGACGGCCCGCACCACCTGCCCGGGCAGGCCACCCGACTCGAACCGCAGCACGCGCAGGGCGCCGTGGCGCACCGGGCGCAGGGACAGGGGCTCCTCGCCGAGCCCCTGTGAGTCACCGCCGCGGACGCCGAACTCCTCCAGCAGGGGGAAGGCCTCCAGGACGGGGGTGACATCGGTGAGCTGCAGCCACGAGATCTCGCACTCCTCGCCGGTGACGTCGGCGAGGAACAGAGCGCGCAGCGCGGGGAAGCGGCCGGCGTCGGCCAGGATCAGCTCCAGCGCCGGCCGCAGCTCGGTGTACTCGTCGTCCCACCAGGGCCCGATGACCAGAGCCCGTACGTCCGCGCTCGGCACCCGATCCGTGAAGCTCCGCCACAGCTCGGCGAACGGCAGCTCCCCGGCCTCGAAGCAGTCCAGTCGCCAGGCCACCCCGTCGGCCGCCGGAAGCGCCTTCGCACCGGGCTCGGGGAGGGTGAAGACGGGTAGTCCGTGAAAGGTCTCGAAGTGATCCGCGAAGGTCATGACGGCCTCATTCCGCGACGGCGGTGAAGCGGTGGACGACGCCGTCGTCCTCCCACGCCTCGCCGGACTCGGACAGGTCGACCTCGACGCCGGACGGCTCCAGCGCCGCCCGAACCCGCTGGGCCACCGGCTCCGTGACGAAGTTGTGGCGGAGGTCGAGCCAGGTCAGGTGGGTGAGCGGCTGGCCGCCGAGCAGCGCTGTCACGCCCTCGTCCGTGAGCACGCCGAGGGAAAGGTCCAGCGACTTCAGCTGGGCGACGACCGGGGCCCCGGCCACGGCGGCGGCGATCTCGTCCTGTATCTCGCTGTTGCGCAGGCCGAGATGGCGCAGCGCCGGGAACTGCCCGCCGGCCAGGATCGGTGCGAGGTCGGCGACCGTCGCGTCACCGCCGTACTCCTCCACACCGAGCCATATTTCGAGGTACTCCAGCGCGGGGAGCTCACTGGCGGCGACACCGCGCACGACCTCGCCGGGCAGGCCGCCGGCCTCGAAGCAGAGCGTGCGCAGGTGCTTGTGCCGGACCGCCGGGAAACGCAGTCCGGTGCCGCCGCGGATGCCGAACTCCTCCAGCAGGGGATAGGCGTCGAGGACCGGAGTGACATCGGACTGCTCGATCCAGGAGATCTCCGCCTCCTCCATCTCCAGGTCGCCGATGAAGACGGCCCGAAGCGCGCTCAGCCGGTCGCGGGCGTCCACGAGTCGCTGCACGATGACGCCGGAGTCGTTTTCGTAGGCCTCGCCCCACTGGCCCACGACGATCGCGCGGACCCCGGCGGGATCGACCGAGTCGAGGAAGCGGTCCCACAGGGCACCGAAATCCTCCTCCGAGTCGTCGTCGTAGGGGTCGACGGCCAGCCGCCAGGCGACGGCGCCCGCCTCCGGCAGCTCGTGCCGTGCGCCGGGCCGGGGGAAGTCGAAGGCCGGCAGGCCGTGCAGTTCCTTCAGATGCTCGACGTGGGACATGCGGCTGATCTCCTCGGGTGGAGCACGCGGTGCGCTGTGCTGGCCCGAAGAGTTCTACCAAGCCCCTCTGACAACGCCTTTCGCGGGCTGCCCGGTTGCGGTCGGGGGCGTTCGTCCGGGGGGCGTTGTCAGACCCTCGGCGTAGCGTCGTGGACATCGGTCGGCGAGGCGCCGGCGGTGAAGGGAGACATGCATGTACCGGCAGGGGGACGTCCTGATCGTGCCCATGGCTGAGGCGGCCGTGCCACCGGGCACGGACCGGCTGCCGGGGCAGCCGCGGGACGCGCGGGGGAGGCTCGTGCTGGCACTCGGCGAGGTCACCGGACACGCCCATGCGGTGGTCGGGCCGGGGGCTCTGGTCCGGGAGGCCGGGCCGTTCGGTGCCTCCTACCTCCATCTCCCGGGCGGCGGGCGGGTGGTGCACGAGGAGCATGCGGCGATACCGCTGCCGAAGGGCTGGTACCGGGTGGTGCGGCAGCGCGAGTACGCGCCCGGCGCGGTACGCGTCGTGGCGGACTGAGACAGGGGGGAGCGGAACGATGACGACGCCGATGGAAGCACCGATGGAAACGGCACCGATGGACACGACGGTGTTGGACGCGACGGCGATGGACACGACGGCGATGTGGCGCGAGGTCGCGGCGGCGACCGGCCCGGCGGACCGCGCTGCGGCCGAGGACGGTGTACGTCTGGCCTACCGGCTGGCGGGTCTGCCCGAGCCGGAGCGCATCGTCTGGGCGGGCTCGCCCCGCGAGGGCGCGGCGCTGGCCGCACGGCTCACGGCCGAGGGCGCGGCCGGCCGCAGCGTCCGCGACGAGGTGCGCACCCGGCCGTGGGCGGTCGCGCGAGCGTGTGTCGCCGACCGGCTCGGACCGGCCGGCTGGGCCGAGCACTGGGCCCTGACAGGCGCTCAGCTGTGGGACGGCACGGTCACTCTGACCGAGCGCATCAGGACGGGCGTGGTCGAGGCCTCGACCGGTGTGCCGGGTGGCGAGCAGGCCGTCCGCCTGGTGCTGCTCGACGCGGTCCTGGGGCAGCACGACGCGGCCTGGCTGGCGGCCTTCGACGGCCAGGACGGTGGGGAGACACTCGACGGGATCGCCGCGGTCGCCCGCGCCGCAGGCTGGTGGTGGCCGTACGAGACGACCGCGGTCATCACCGAACGCCCCGTGGAACTGCACCGGGACGAGGCGGGCCGGCTCCACCGCGGGGACGGCCCGGCGCTCGCCTTCCCCGACGGCTTCGCGCTGCACGCCTGGCACGGCATGCCGGTGCCCGCCGCCTTCCTCGACGGGCTCGCCACACTGACCCCGCGGCGGATACGCGAGGAGGAGAACGCCGAGCTGCGCCGCGTGATGCTGGAGCACTACGGCTACGACCGCTACCTGGAGGAGTCCGGCGCCGAACCCCTGCAGCGGGACGAGGCCGGGGTGCTGTGGCGGATCGAACTGGAGGGGGACGAGCCTCTGGTGATGGTCGAGGTCGTCAACTCCACCCCGGAGCCCGACGGCACCCACCGCACCTACTGGCTCCGGGTGCCGCCACGGACCCGGACCGCCCGGGAGGGCGTCGCCTGGACCTTCGGACTGGACGAGGCCGACTACGCGCCGGAGAGGGAGACCTGAGCCGACTCCGGCGTGTCCGTGGCGATGCGGTGCGACTGCCTCGGGGCGCAGGCGTGGGACGGACGCTTGCGGCCCAACCGACCGCATACCCACGACGAGCATCATGCGCACCTTTCCCAACTGCGGTCGGTGGTCGCCGACCTGGAGGCGAAAGCCCTGCTCACCGACAGTATCGGCGGTGGTGCGACAGGTCTTCCGTGCGCGCCGCCGAGGTGGTGATACGGGGTAGCCGACCGCTGGCAGCGCCGATAGCGTCACCGCATGGAACAGGACGAACGGCTGCTTCATGCCTCGTCGTTCGGCGCAGCGGCGGTCGCATACGCCGAGCACCGTCCGGACTACGTGCAGACCGCGGTCCGCTGGGCGCTTGAGCCCGCGGCCGGCCCGCGCGTGCTCGACCTCGGCGCCGGGACCGGCAAGCTGACCGCCACGCTGGTCGCGCTGGGCGCCGAAGTCATTGCAGTCGAGCCCGACCCGGCGATGCTGACCGAGCTCCGCCGCTCGCTGCCGGCTGTCCATGCCCTGTCGGGTAGTGCCGAGGCGATACCTCTGCCGGACGCGTCCGTCGATGCCGTGCTGGCCGGTAACGCCATGCATTGGTTCGACATGGCCGTCGCGGGACCCGAGATCGCCAGGGTCCTCGCACCCGGCGGTGTCCTGGCCGGCCTGTGGAACGTCATGGACGACCAGGTCGACTGGGTGGCCGAGCTCGCGCGGGTCAGCGGGAGCGCGGCCATCGGCCCACGTGACACGCTCACCAGCTGGCGTGCCGAAACGGCCGACATGCACCTTCCAAAGACTGGTGTGGCCGCTCGGTTCGGTTCGCCGGAGCAGGCCGAGTTCCCACACGGGCAGCGCCGCACCGCCGACTCTCTCGTCGCGACCATCGCGACGCGCGCGGGGGTGCTGGTCATGCCAGAACAGGAACAACAGGCCACGCTGGGGCGGATCCGCGCATTTCTCGCGAGCAGGCCGGAGACCGCCCGCGGCGAGTTCACTCTCCCGATGCTGACCGGCGTGCTGCGCGTCCGGCGGCTGTGCCTCGACGGACGACAGGACGTCGCCAACCGGCGGATCGAGGATCTGCTCCGCGAGTACGAGTAGGCACCCCTGCCCGCCTCCGAGGCCCCTGGTATCGCGTCCAGGGGCCTCGTCGTTGCTCTACGTCTCAGCTCGTCGGATAACCGATTTCCGCAATGTCCTCTGAGAGATCTGCCAGGACGATCTCTGAGTTCAACGTGCGGACCACCTCTTCGGTCAGCGGACGGGAAGCGAAGACGTGACGAACGGCCTCCAGGTCGACCGGGACCTGATAGTAGTCCTCGGCCCATCGCTGAAACGCTTCCGGCGAGCGATCCATCAAGAGTTGGAAGAGGTATCCGGCGCCGTCCGGATCTTCCGTCGCCTCGTCGGGAAAGTCGATCGTCCCCGTTTTCCAACCGTCGTCGCCCGTCTCTCGCCACATACACGCAGTGACGATGGGCATCCCGTCCTCGTCCGAGAACGCCGGCTCCTCGACGCACGGCCGGAAGACGTCAGGAACCTCGTCGAGCACTCCGGGCCATGGCCCGCCCTCTGCATAGGGGCTCATGGGCGATTCGTGATCGAACCCCCGGACGTAGGCGCCGGCGGGCGAGAAGACGATCGAGTACTCGTCGCCCGATCCGCTGCGCATCGAGGCCATCGACTCCGTCTCGGACCAGTGGTCGTCGAAGGAGTGGTAGCGGTTCTCCCACTCGGGGCTGATGACCGCCTCCAGGACGGCCATGGCGCGGCTGTGCTCACAGAGGACTGCTATCTCGGGCAGTTGTCGAGCAACGTCATGAACGGTCACCCGCTCATCCAAGCGCACAGACCCGAGGGCCGCGGACAGCGCGGCTCACGTGAGACAACGACACAGGGCCGCTCCGGACGGCATACGCCGTACGACCTGCGGCCACGTGCATCACGAACTGGCTCCGTGCCGGCCTCCCGGTAGCGGAGGTGGCCCGGCGCGCAGTCAGATCGGAGATCGATAGTGCCGCGCACAGCGCGGCGGCGCCGGTCGGTCGCCGCCAGGCCGGGGCTGACGCAGACGGCACAGCCGAGGTCAGAACAGTGCCTCCGGCGGGGGATCGGCCGGCACCGGGATGACGGGGCCCCGCCCCCCGACTACGGGTCCGTCGGTGTGGGCATCGTCGTGGTTGAGCCGGAGCCCTGCGGACTCGTGAACCGGTACCGCATCCCTCGGCGGCCTCCTGAGCCCTGAACCGGCACAGCGGGCATTCACGCCGCGTGAAATGGCAGATTCGTAATCTGAACTCGAGTAGTGCGCTGCGGCGAGCACGGACCAGTTCCATTGAGAAGGGAGGGTCCGGAGCCTGGGCGCCGACGAGGATGCCGGCACCAGCATCGAGTTTGTCGAGAACACCCGCCGAGTTCGTCGGGCGCTGAGAGACGAAGGGTCGCTCATGCCTCCATCCATGCGCGCGCTCGTAGCCGGAAAGGTCGGCGAGCCTGCCGATGTCCTGCGGCTGGAATCCCGGCCTGTTCCCACGCCAGAAGCTGGTCAGGCGTTGATCCGTGTGAAGGCGACTCCGATTCACGCCAGTGATCTGCACGTGCTGCGCGGCCGCTACGGTTTCTCCCCGACTTTCCCACTGTTGGGGGTCACATGGAATGCATGGGCCGTGTTGAGGCCCTGGGGCCGGATACGGAGGGGCCAAAGATCGGCGAGCGTGTGGTGGTCGCTGCCGTCCCGGCGGTACCCGGGCCCCACGTGGCCGGAACTTGGCAGGAATGCCTTGTTGCCGATACACGAAGGCTCCTGCCGGTCCCCGACCGTCTGAGCGACTCCAGCGCCTGTCAACTCGCCGTCAACCCGTTGACCGCGCTGCTCCTTGTGACTCGCGAACTCGACGTACAGCCGGGTGAACGGTTGTTGCAGACGGCCGCGGGCTCCACCGTCGGCCGGCTCGTCATTCAGTTGTCCAGGCATCTGGGCATTCGCATGATCGATGTCGTGCGGCGACGAGGTGCCGTTGAGGAGATCAAAGCGTTCGGTGGTGACGAGGTCATCTGCACCGAGGACGAGGACCTGTTGCAGCGTGTGGCTGAGACAGCAGGACCGGCCGGCGTGCGCAAGGCCATCGACTGTGTCGCGGGACCCGTAGGTGCCCAGGTGTTCCAGGCATTGGCTCCGAGGGGAGAGGTCGTGGTCTACGGCGCGCTCTCCACCCATCGGCAGACCGACCCGGCAGCGCTGACGATCCCGCTGCAGGCACGCTCGGTCATCTACGAGACCAAAGCGGTCCGTGGCTTCTGGCTGAACCGCTGGTTCGGCACTGCCTCACCTGAGGATGCGCTGCACGCGCTGTCCCAGGTTCGCAGTCTCGTCGCTGATGAAGTGCTGAGCATCCCCCAGGGCCAGCCGTTCCCGCTCGAACGCTTCGCTGAAGCCATCTCGCTCGCCGAAACACCCGCACGTGGCGCCAAGCCACTCTTCGTCTTCGAAGACGACCGGGACAAAGACGACAGGTAGGAAGCTGCCCTGCCGGCGGTGCGGCTGCGGCCGGGCAAGGCCGGGTGTGTGGCCCACGCTCCTCACGCGTGATCGGTGTGCAACAACGAGAAAGAGCGGGAGACAGTGAGGCTGTCTCCCGCTCTTTCTCGTCGGCATCCGCCCTGGTCAGCGCTCTATTTCTGCTGTTCCAGGCGAGTGCCCCCGGCAGGATTCGAACCTGCGCACACGGATCCGGAGTGAATGCGCTGATCACCTCGCACACCTCTGACCTGAGGCGGAGTTCGCCAGAGGGCGTCAGCGGCACAGACTGTGTCGGAGGTGTGCCGGGCGCCCACCGCAGGCCTCCAAAGGCTCATCCGGCCGGTCGGCCCAGTGCCACCAGACAAGCCGACCGGTACACCTCCACAGCGTTCGGCAGGTTCGCCGGCCATCGTCCTCCGGCTGGGTGAGGACGAAGCCGCCGGACTTCATGGGCTGGCTGCCTGCGCCCTGCGACCTGCGCTTTCCCTGACAGTCGGCACTGCCGGGGGACGCGTGGGGGCGTACGGGCGCGGATAGTGTGGCGTTCATGAGTGAGCGTGGGCCCCAGGCTGATCTTCGGGAGTTTTTGCGGACCCGGCGGGCTCGTATCACGCCGGAGCAGGCGGGGATTCGTCCGATGCCGGGTGCGCGTCGGGTGCCGGGGTTGCGGCGTGAGGAGGTGGCCCAGCTGGCGGGGGTGAGTGTCGACTACTACGTGCGGCTGGAGCGGGGGCGCAGCGCGAGTGTGTCCGAGTCGGTGTTGCGGGCTGTGGCGCAGGCTTTGCAGTTGGACGAGGCGGAGCGGGACCACTTGTTCGCGCTGGCTGAGGCGATCGGGCGACGGCCGCGTACGGTGGCGGAGCAGCGGGCGCGGGTCGGGCTGGTCCGGGCATTGGAGAACATCAGTGAGGTGCCGGCGTTGTTGTTGGGGCACCGTCTGGATGTCTTGGCCACAAATCGTCCGGCCCGTGCCTTGTATCTCGATTTCGATGCCCTGCCGGTCGAAGAGCGGAACATGGCACGGTATGTGTTCTTGAACGAGGCGCCCCGTGACCTGTATGTCGACTGGCACGAGACGGCCCGGGAGATTGTGGGCATGCTGCGCCTGTATGCCAGTCATCATCCGCATGACCCGCAGCTGGCCCGGCTGGTGGACGAGCTGTCGGCGGCGGACCGGGATTTCCGCCGATGGTGGGCGGACCACGACGTGTTCTTGCCCAAGCACGGGGTTAAGCGTTACCAGCATCCGCTGGTGGGGGAGTTGACGCTCGGCTTCGAGGCGTTCACGCCCATGGGAGAGCCGGATCAGACGCTCGGCCTGTATACCGTCGAGCCCGGCTCGGCGTCGCAGCAGGCCCTGCGTCGGCTCGTCGACTGAATCTGGCAAGGAGCCCGGACCCCCGGCCCCGCGGGGCCCGACGTGTGATGAGGCCGGGCCCCTTTACGGGTGTCGGACGGCGTGTCCAGGGGGAGTGCCTCGGGTTACGGCACGCTGTAGCCGCCGTCGACGGGCAGGGCGACGCCGGTGACGAAGCTGGACTTGTCGGAGGCGAGCCAGACCACCGCGTCGGCGATCTCCTCGGCGCGGGCGATCCGGCCCAGGGGGTGGGAGGCGTCGAGCGACGCCCGGTACTCCGGGTCCAGATCCGCGATCAGCGGGGTGTCCACCAGCCCGGGGCAGACGGCGTTGATGCGGATGCCCTGGTCTGCGACCTCGAGCGCGGAACTCTTGGTCATGGCGATCTCGGCGGCCTTGGTGGCGGCGTAGCCGGAGAACCCGGGGACGCCGATCAGCCCGGCGCCGGAGGGCATGTTCACGATCGTGCCGGAGCCCTGAGCCGTCATGTACTGCAGCTCGTGCTTCATCGACAGGAACATGCCGCGCACGTTGAGCGCGATCATGCGGTCGAGCAACTGGCCGGAGTAGTCCTTGGTGAGCTGGTACTCGCCGTCGTAGCCCGCGTTGTTCAAGGCGATGTCCAGGCGGCCGGTGCCCGCGGTCGCGTCCTGGACAGCACGCTCGATCTGGGCCTCGTCGGTCACGTCCGCGACGACGTAGCGGGCCGAGCCGCCGACGGCCGCGATGAGACGGACGGTCTCCTTGAGCGTGTCGGCGGTGCGGCCGGCGACCGTGACCAGCGCTCCGTCAGCCGCCAGGGCCAAGGCGGATGCCCGGCCGATGCCGCTGCCGCCGCCGGTGACGAACGCTGTCTTTCCTGCAAACTGCTGAGTCATTGCGTCTCTCTGCCTGTGGAGGGATGGTTGTCAGTGGTCCCGAGGGCCGATGATCAGATCGACGCGGTGCCCTGGACGATGACCTCGCTGACATTGACGTCGTCGGGCTGGCCGATCGTGTAGCCGATGGCCTCGGCGATCGCCTTGGCGTCGATCCCGACGTCCTGGAGCGCGGTACGCACGGCACCCTGCAGCTGGTCGTCGCCGCCGGACTGGGTGAGCTCGGTGCGGGTGAGGCCGGGGCTGACGAGGGTGACGCGCAGGTCGGTGGTCTCCTTGCGCAGGCCGTCGGAGACGGCACGGACGGCGAACTTGGTGGCGCAGTACACCACTCCGGTCGGGTCCGAGCGGTACGCGGCGGTGGAGGCGACGTTGATGATGTGGCCGGACCGGCGCTCGTTCATCGAGGGCAGGACGGCCGCGATGCCGTGCAGCACGCCGCGCAGGTTGACATCGATGGTCTGGTTCCAGTCGTCGACGCGCAGGTCTGCCACGTAAGACAGCGGCATCACGCCGGCGTTGTTGACCAGGACGTCGACGCGCCCGTGCCGGGCGATCGCACCGTCGACGAAGGCCTTGACGCTGCCGAGGTCGGTGACGTCCAGTTCCGCGTAGTCGGCCTGGTAGCCGGCGTCGGTGAGCTCGGTGGCCAGCTGGTTGAGGCGGTCCGTGCGGCGGGCGCCCAGGACGACGGTGTGGCCGGAGGCAGCCAGGTGGCGAGCGGTGGCCTCGCCGATGCCGCTGGACGCGCCGGTGATGAGGACGACCTTGCTGTCAGGGGTAGGGGCGCTCATGGTTCTTCCTTTGGATGGATGCTTCGGCCCTGATGGCCGGAGCGGGGACACCTCCATGAGGCCAAAGGAGAAGAAGGCCAGGCAGAGGCCCCTTCAACCCGGGGCACGCGCTACGGGGGGTCCGCCAGACCCCCGTAGCGCCGGCATCGGCCCCGCCCCGCCGGGCCGGGCGACCCGGGCGCCGTGCGGCGTGTGCGCGCCCGGCCGGTCCCGTGCCGGCGCGCGTGCTGGTCCCGGGTCTGTGTCGGCTGGCCAGGAACGTGAGCAGTGGCCTGGTTGACTTCGTCGGGGTTGGCCCAGCCGATGTGGTGCGGGGCGGCGGAGTTTCGACACGTGTCACGTAGTCACCCGCGAAAAACCCGTGGCCGTCGGCACCTGCGGGAACGATCTTGCCGGCGCCGTGTACAAGCGGCTTACTGCTCTGCCGTGCGATGGCTGGTCGCTGACAGCGTGGCACGGGCGCCGGCTGGGCTGGAACGGGGCGGAGACGGAGCGGGCCGTCTTCATCAGACAGGGAAATTCCAGGCCGGCCCAGCCTCGCACGCGCGGGCGGCCTGACCGCTGCGGAAGACAGGGGTCTTCCGTTTTGACTGTCGGAGGCGTAGGTTCCGCTTACCCCGCGACGGTGCCTTTCGAGGCGCTGGCCCGCCGATTCCGGGACGGCGGGCCGCGCGGGGGCCAATTGCCTTGTCGCGGTCTGGTCTCGGCAGACGGTGCTCGCTGCCCGGGCGTCAGTACGTACGCCGCGCGCAATGCCACAACTGCTCTACGAGACGCCTTGATCCGCGCAGGAATGGAGAAGGATTTCCCTTACCTGCGGGCCGACTTGAACGCCTTTGAGGCAGCCCGGAGGAGCTCTCCCTTCTGAAGACGCCGGACGTGGAACTGGAGCCGGACCTCCTGCGCCGGACCTGGCAGGCCGTCGACTGGACCGATCGCGCGGCCGTGCTGCGCCGCATCCTGCCGCAGTTCGCCAGGATCCTGGTCGCCGGTCGCGCGGAGCCCCGGTTCGGACTGGAAGAGGCCGGATACTCCTTCGCCCGCGGCCACTGGCAGCAGCGGCCCGACGATCACGCCGATCCGGTACGCGAGGGCAAGGGCCGTGTACGTCTCAGCGGGGTCCTGGCGTCAGTCCGACGTCTTGCAGATGACCGCTGTGGCAGCGAAATCGGGCTCCGCGTCGGTGTAGGCGGTGACGTCGTGCTCCGCGTCGGCCGACGGTGTCGGCGCCGAGCATCCCGAAGAAGAACTCGATGACGACGGCTCCGGCCGGGGACCCGACGTTGGCTCAATCCCATCGTTGATCGACTCCGTAAATGACCAGCCGACGACAACCAGCACGAGCCAACCGCCGATCAGCCACCCTTTCGTGCGCCTGCTCATCACGCCCCCCGTTCGAAGTCCCACGGCAAGCGGCCAGTCTGCCAGCCGAACGACAGCGCCCCTCGCAGACCACCGCGTTAGGAGCGAGGCTGGGCTGTGGCACGGGCTGACCCTCTCGAGGCGTACTACGGGCACGGCGGTTGCTGAGGTTTGGTCGGCTGATCAGACGGCTGCCTCAAGCCGATGACGGTCGGCTTCGGTCGCCTGGGTTGCGGTACTTCCCTGCTGTACTGCACATCCGGACTCCATCGCGTCTGACATCGAGCAGGGCGCTGGCACAGTGCTTGGAAGGCGCCTTGGGATACGCGCCCTGCTCGGGGGTTGACCCGTGTCTTTGCCGCGGCTCGTGAGTCCCCCCATGCGGACTTCGACACGCATTCGACAGGCCCTGGTCCAAGCCTGGGTGCTCGCGGGCTGCCGGTGTCCTGCTTCAGCGGCCACTGCCGGGGCCGCTCGGTGCGTTTGTCAGGCGGTCTGGGGCTGTGCCTGGCGGGTGCGTCGGGCCAGCAGGACAGACTGGATGATGAAGAAGATGCCGCCGACCGCGGTGTAGAAGACCAGTACGTTGAGCTTGGGCTGGTCGGCGAGGGCCAGGAAGTTCCAGTAGGTGCCCGCAAGGACGGACAGGCCACCCGCGAGCAGCATCGGCCACTGCTTGCCGAGTTCGGCGCTGCGACGGCGGAGTCCGACCGCTGTCTGGGCGATGCCGGAGATGATGGCCCAGGCGCCGAGGACGTGCAGTACCGCCGGCACGCCGCTGGCCCCCGCCAGGCCGAGGGGGACGGCGATGAGGGTGCTGAGCACGCCGTTGAACATCGTGACGCGGCGTTCGGATCGGTCGGTGCGGGCGCGGTAGTCGATCAGTGACGACACGGCGTCGATCAGGGGGTAGGCGACCAGCAGGGTGATCGCTGCGACGCCCAGGGGTCCTTGTTCGCGGCGAACGCCGCGGCCCATGCCACGGCCAGAACACCGCGGCCCAGGTAGAGCTTCAGCAAGGAGGAGCGGCCGTCGGAGCGGCTGTCGGTGATCTGGGCCATGCGGGAGGTCAGGGCGTGCGTGCTCATAAAACGGTCCTTCTCGGAGGGTGAGGTAGGTCTCGGGGATGGGCCGGGTCCGGGGCGCTGCGCAGCTGGGTTGGCCGGTATGCCGGGCATCGCCCGTGTTTAATCCGTTCAAGGCCGGTGTGTCCGAGGTGTAATGCCTTAGGCCGTAGATTGCCCCGCGCGGCTCCGGTAGAGATCGCAAGGAATATGGATGTAACAGGCGGTTATGGCCAGGAGGAGAGAGTCGTGAACATCGAGGCGCTGCGCTACGCCCAGCGCCGTTTCCCGGACGAAGTCCTTCAGTGCTGCCGCATGTGCTTACGGGTGACGCGACTCGCCCACGATGTCGTGCGAATCGATTTGCGCACGATGACCGTCATCAACCGCGGTTCGCCGCCTCTGCTGGTGCACATCTGGTGCGGACGGGCTCGGGTCACTCGTCGTCGGACAACCAACCTTGCGCGTGAGCGATGGCCGCGTTTCGTAATGAGGCCGGCCGGCGAGCGTCACGTCTCCCACGGAGGCACCCCTCGGCACTGAACGTACGTGGATGGCTCGCCCGGCCACACCGCTTCAGGAGAGAGGCTGGGGCGTCTGGCCCATATGGTGCCGGCGGAGCATCGGTGGATCGAGCTCTCCGGCAGTCGGGTAACCGTCTACGGCATGTGTCCGCCAGATCCGTATGAGCTCACCGAGCGGGGAAGGTGAGCCGCAGAACGATCTCGCCGTCGTCGATCTCCCCGGTGGGCTCGAACCCGAACTTCTGGTAGAAGGGCCAGGGTTCGCCCTGGCCGGGCTCGTAGCTGGTCAGCAGCTCGGTGGCGCCGTCCGCGCGAACCAGGGCGGCGATCTGCAGGAGCGCCTCTCGGCCGATCCCTCGCCCCTGGTACCGCTTGTCGACGAGGAGGCGCCAGAGGAAGTGCCGTCCTTTGTATGGACCGGTCGGCGGTTTCCACGACAGCATCACGAAGCCGACCGGCTCGTCGCCGCGGTACACGGCGCGGTACCAGGGATTGGCCTCCGGTTTCTTTGCCGCCTCCTTGAGTGACTTTTTCACGGAGGCGACGAACTGCTTCTGGTCACGTCGGACGCGGAGGGCACGAACGGCATCCCGGTTGTCGTCGGTGATCTCCCGTAGGTGAACGCCTGGGGATCTCATGCCACACCCCTTCCGCATCCGGCAGCTGCGCCATCCGGGCCTACGTGAAGAGCCCCCATACGTACGCGTTTGTCGAGGACGCCGGGTCGGACGTCTTCGAAGCGTATTCGACACAGGCGATGTGGAGTGGAACTGGCAGCCGGGCTGTGCAGCGGCGACCCGGCGCGGCAGCGCGCAGAGGGACAGACGCAACATCTCGTGGTGAACCACCGTCCGCTGTCGTCGGTCCGTCCTCCGGGACATCGTTGATGGCGCACGTCTCGGAGCGGTCGGGCGCGGTATGACGCCACGCTGGCCGGGTTCAGGCAAGGCTCCGATGACCTGGGCCGATGCTCCAAGATCCGGTCCACGAATAGTCCCCAGACCCTGTCCTGGGGCCGCTCAGCGCTGCACACGTCTGCACATACGCGAAGACCCCGGCCTCAGCGTTTCCGCTGGTGACGGGGTCTTTGGGTACCTCATACAGGGTGCCCCCGGCGGGGGACACGGAACATGGGAACGGAGCAAACCGCTGGTCGGCGGGAGCGAGCTCGTGGTCAGTCAGACGTTCCGGCTTGCGTGATGGGCTGTCCTTGCGGCGCACCCCGTTTTCGTTGCTCAGCGTGAGTCCCTTGGAGAGCGATGGTGTTGACGGTGCAGGGCGCGGACCCCGCCGAGGTGCCCAGCGTGTCGGCAACAGCGTCGAGGTCCTGCTGACCCGCTACGCGAAGTGCCTCTATGCCCGGCGGTCTATTGATCCGAAACGGTAGGTGTTCTGGGTCGTTGATCCCTGCGTGAGTGAACTGGTGGGGGACGCACGGCAGTTGTCGCCGTCGGCGCAGGAGG
>NZ_JBHWJT010000059.1:0-9031 GCF_042731325.1 Streptomyces sp. NPDC059866
CAGACAGCACGACTTCGACAGCACGAGGACCCCGAGACGCCATGGAAACAGCCTACAGACTTAAGACCGTCATTTCAGGCGCATCACACTAGTGTGATGCGCCAGTAGTTGATCGTTAGTAGTTGCGTGACTTCTGCTGGTGGTGCGTCAGTTCCTCGTCGGGGCCCGAAGCTGGAACCGTTGCTGCTGTCTGATGACGAGCGGGCGGTGTTGGAGCGGTGGACGCGGCGGGCGACCTCGGCCCAGGCTCTGGCGTTACGGGCGCGGATCGTGTTGGCCTGTGCGGGTCCTGACATCTCGCCCATCGTCGAGGTGGCCAGGAACCTGCGGATTTCCGCCGACACGGTCCGCAAGTGGCGGCGGTTTCTCGCCAAGCAGCTGGACGGCCTGGCCGACGAGCCCCGGCCGGGCAGGCCGCCCACCATCGGGGTCGATCAGGTGGAGGCGGTCGTGGTGGCCACTTTGGAGGAGATCCCGAAGAACGCCACGCACTGGTCGCGCAAATCGATGGCCGAACACAGCGGCCTGTCCAAGTCCACCGTCGGCCGGATCTGGCGGAAGTTCCAGCTCAAGCCGCACCTGACGGACACCTTCAAGCTGTCCACGGACCCGCTGTTCGTGGAGAAGGTCTACGACGTCGTCGGGCTGTACTTCAACCCGCCCGAGGGCGCGGTGGTCCTCTCGGTGGACGAGAAGTCCCAGATCCAGGCCCTTGACCGGTCCCAGCCGGTGCTGCCGATAATGCCGGGCATGCCCGAGCGGCGCACTCATGACTACGGGCGCAACGGCCTGACCACCCTGTTCGCCGCGTTCGATGTGGCTAGCGGCGAGGTCATCAGTGCCCTGCACCGCCGGCACCGGGCGGCGGAGTTCAAGAAGTTCCTGATCAGGATCGACAAGGAGGTGCCCGCGCAGCTCCAGATCCACCTGATCTGCGACAACTACGGCACCCACAAGACGCCCGCGATCAGGACGTGGCTGGCCAAGCACCCCCGCTTTCACAGGCACTTCACCCCGACCGGCTCCTCGTGGATCAGCCAGGTCGAGCGGTGGTTCGGCTTCCTGGCCGACCAGAAGATCCGCCGCGGCGCACACAAGAACGTCCAGGCCCTGGAAGCCGACATCCGCGCCTGGGTCAAGGAGTGGAACGAGGACCCCAAGCCGTTCATCTGGACCAAGACCGCCGAGGAAATCCTCGACTCCCTCGCCCGCTTCTGCCGACGGATCTCCGGCGCAGGACACTAGCGATTGACCGTTCGCATCCCCGCCTCGTCATACCGCTCACCCGCCGCCTCCGGCAGCTCCGCGTCGATGCGGGCCAGGTCGTCCCCGGTCAGCGCGATGTCGACCGCGGCGGCGTTCTGCTCCAGGTAGGTACGGCGCTTGGTACCCGGGATCGGCACCAGGTCCCCGCCCTGGGCCAGCACCCAGGCGATGGCCAGCTGGGCCGGGGTCACGTCCTTCTCGGCGGCGATCTCCTTCACCTTTGCCGCCAGCCGCACGTTCGCCTCCAGGTTGGCGTCCTTAAAGCGCGGGTTCTCGCGGCGCCAGTCGTTCGCGTCCAACTCGTCCGGCGAGGTGAACCGCCCGGCAAGGAAGCCGCGACCCAGCGGCGAGTACGGCACAAAGCCGATACCCAGCTCCCGGCAGGCGGGCAGCACCTCGGCCTCCACGTCCCGCGACCACAGCGAATACTCGCTCTGCACCGCGGTGATCGGGTGCACGGCGTGGGCGCGCCGGATGGTCTCCGCGCTCGCCTCGCTCAGCCCGATGCACCGCACCTTGCCCTCGGCGACCAGCTCGCCCAGCGCGCCGACCGTCTCCTCGATGGGGCACGTTCGGGTCAACCCGGTGCTGGTAGTACAGGTCGATGTGGTCGGTCCCCAGACGCTTCAGAGAGCCGTGGACCGAACTACGGACGTGCTCGGCCGAACCGTCTTGCGGGCCGACCGTGCTGATGTCGCCGGGTACGGCGTCATCCATCCGGTAGTTGAACTTCGTCGCGATCACATAGTCGTCGCGACGCCCCCGGATCGCCTCGCCGACGAGCGACTCGTTGGTGAGCGGCCCGTACACCTGCGCTGTGTCGAGGAAGTTCACCCCGAGGTCCAGGGCGCGCCGGATGGTCGCGATCCCCTCCCTCTGATCGGCGGATCCGTAGAAGGCGGACATGCCCATGCACCCGAGGCCGATGGCCGATACCTGGAGGTCCCGCAGACTGCGCTTCTGCATGCCGTGTCCCAGCCTTTCCTGCACACTCGTTCGTCGTTCCGGCGACACCGAGCCCCTCATCCATCCCGCGACGGATTCCGAGCCCGGCATCCCATGGGGCACACCGGACGGGGGGCCTCGTGTGCCACCGTGTCCACGACGCTACGACCTGGAGCGCACTCGAGGGCAAGTCAGCCGTTCAGGCAGGCCGGCCGAACAGGTCGTTCTCCCGCGCGGGTCCGTAGGGTCTGTCGGTGTGGGGTCTCAGGACTTGCTTGACGGATTGTCGTCAGGAGATCTTTGACGGTCCTTCTGGGTGCCCATGCCTTTGACGTAGAGCCTGGTGATCGGTCCGGGATTCTTGCGGGGCCTGACCGCGAGTTCGTCTTCCCCGTGCAGGATCCGGTAGTGGGTGTCCTCGATGACCACGGTGACGATCTTTCCGGCATGCCGTGGTCCGAGCTTGACGAACTGGCCGTTGATCATGAAGCGGCCGCTCGCGTGCACCTTGCGCTGGGCCCGGATGGCCCCAGCCCGCAGGGGCGGGGTCGGCGCGCTGGACGCCGCTGTCCGCGCCCCGTGGCTCTGCCCCAGACGGTCGGCCGGAACGGGGCACGGCCACGTTCCCATCAGTGCGTTGTCGGCAATGGCGTGCATGAGGTGCCCGTCGAGCCGGAGAGTGATCGTGCGGCCGGCGAGGGCGAATCCGGCCTGGTAGCGGCCGTCGGCCAGGCAGACGATCCCGTCACGAAGGACCTTGCGGTCGACCTCGACCGGATCGCCGGCGGCGAGGACGGCCGCGCCGCTGCGGGCCCTGGGCAGGGCGGCGGGTGCGGGCTCGGGACCAGCCGGACAGGCGCCGTAGCGCATGGTCAGGTAGGCGATGTCCTCCGGCCGCAGCCGGGAAGGGACCGTGGTGACCAGGTGCCCGTCCAGGAGGAAGTGGACGCTGCGGTGATTCGCCCAGACCTTCAGCGTCCTGCCGGCCAGTGCCTGATGGATGCCCACTCGCTGCCTGCCCGTCACCAGGCTGATCTCTCTGCGGGAGGCACCCGCACGTCGAACTCGATCGCGGTCCCTTGCGGCGGCAGGACGGGCGGCTCGACGGCCTCCATGGACAACTCCGGCTCGGCAACTGCCTGTTCAGGATGCTCGTCATCGCCGTGGACGGCAGCGTGGGGGCGGAAGAGATTGACGGGGGTGGCCATGTTCAGGGCCTGATGCGGGCGCTGGTGGTTGTAGGCGTGCACCCAGCCATCGATCGCTTCCTGAGCCGCGGCCAGCGACTCGAACGGCACCACGTGATCGAGGAACTCCTCACGCAGGGTGCGGTGAAAACGTTCGATCTTGCCCGTGGCGGTGGGCGAACGTGGGTTGGTCAGCCGCTGGGTGATGCCGTTCTCCCGGCAGATACGCTCGAACAGCACATCCACCGGCTGCGGGCGCGTGTGGCGGCCGGTGAACTGCTTGCCGTTGTCCGTCAGCACCTCGAAGGACACCCCGTAACGGCGCATCGCGGCGGTGAAGGCCGAGCACACCGCACGGGCGCCGGGCACGGCCACGACGGAGGCGATCACGACGAACCGGGAGTGGTCGTCGATGCCGGTGACCATCTTGCACTCCCGCCCGTCGGCCAGCGGAACCCCGCCGACCAGGTCCAGCTGCCACAGGTGCATGGGCGCTTCGCGCTGCCACCGGCGGTACTTGCGCGGATGCTGCTGTTCCTGGGCGCTGACCAGGCCGTTGCGGGACAGCACCCGGTGGACCGTGGCCCGCGACGGCGCCGACTCCAGCCCGCGACCGGTGAGTTCGTGGGAGATCCGGCGGGCACCCGTGAGGCGGGCCGACGGCGCAGCTCGCAGATCTCCGCCTCGACCTCGGCGGACAGGCGGGTGGGGCTGTTCCACTCCTCGCCCTGGTCCACGCCGCCGAACGGGAACCGGCCCGGCACGACCCAGCGTGCGCGTCGCCGGTGAGCCCGGCCTCGCTCCAGGCCGACCTCGCCAACGCCCAAGCCCGCAACACCCGCCTCGCCGCCCGGGGTCCAGCAGCTGGAGAAACGGCTGTCGGAACTCATGGGCGAGCAGGCCTGGTGCGAGTCCGGGCTGGGCTCTCCCGCCGACATCGACGAACTCCAGCGCACCATCACCCGGCTGGAACAGCACAACGTCGGGCTGGCGTCACGTCTGGAGGAACGGGAGGCCGAGCTCAAAGCCGCCGGGACGCGAACCGAGAGCTGACCCGGGCCCTGAACGCTGCTGATCGGTGCAGCTGCACGCTGTGACGCCAGTCTCTGACGCGTCCGCGTTGGCAGGGGGGTGCCCGTACGATGAGCGCATGACCAGCAGTACCAACAACCGCCCGGACGGGCGGTTGTTGGTACTGCTGGTCATAGCGGTGCTGGCTGGCGTCCTGGGCATGCACGCCCTGAGCCCCGGCGGAGCGCCGGCAGCGCACGGGGACACCGGGTACGAGCTGGTGATGGGCCGGACGGCGGCCGTGCAGCACGCGAGCGGGGGCTGCTCGCACACGGATGTCGATCCGCCTGTGGCGCACGAGGAGTTCGGCGTATGCGGTGAGAGTGTTCTGCGTCAGGAAGCGGCCTTCGGCTATGTCTGCGCCGAGGATCCGGATCGCCTCCTCGGCGCGGCCTGCACGTCCCAGGACCTGGGCCTCAAGCTCCTGCGCGTTCCAGGCGGCATCGTGCCATCGGCCATCGGCGCGTGCGTGCCTGACCCGCTGCGCCAGTCCGTGGCTCAGCGGCGTCAGCGGCCGGGGAAACGCTCCGTGATCTCCTGCAGGACCCAGCCGTTGCCGTCGGGGTCGCTGAAGGTGGCGTACGAGCCGTAGGAGGCGCCGTCGGGTTGGCGTCCGGCGAGCCGCTCCTGGCCCGGCAGGTCGTGGGTGACCGTGCCTCCGGAGTGGCCGTGGAACAGCAGGCCCCCGGCGTCGTGGAACACCTCGCTCACCTCGATGCCACGGCCCAGCAGTTCCGCACGTGCTGCCTCGATGTCACGGACGATCAGGTACAGCCCCTGGGCGGATCCGGGCTCGGCGGGGGTGAGGCCCTTGCCGAAGGTGATCGACGCCTCCGAGCCGGGGGCGTGAGGTGAACCGCGCGCCACTCCCCGGTGGGCGCCTTGTCGACGTCCAGGCGGAAGCCGGCCTTCTCGTAGAAGGCCTTGGCCCGGTCGACGTCGGAGACGGGGAGGACGAGGAGTTCGAGCTTCAGGTCCATTTGTGGCATCCCCTTTCAGGGAGTGGGTGCCGGGACGTATATGCGTCACCTGTTGAACTGGTGACGAGCATGCCGGCATCGCCGTTACCTGTCAAACAAGTGACAGCGTGAGTGCGTGGCGATGCGCAGCCGGAACGGCGGAGGAAGGGGAAAGGCGTCGGCGTGCAGAACGGAACACGTTCAGGGCCGCTCATACGACCGGTAACCCCAGGGCCGATCATGTGTCCATGACTTCCGCAAGCGACGTCCCGCGGCCCGTCCCGCTCGGCACCTGGCCCACCCCGCTGGAGCCCATGCCCCGGCTCGCCCAGGCGCTGGGCCTCGGCGCGGACGACCTCTGGATCAAACGCGACGACCTCACCGGCACGGGCGGCGGCGGCAACAAGATCCGCAAACTGGAGTGGCTGTGCGGGGCAGCGCTCGCCGAGGGGGCCACACACCTCGTGACGACCGGCGCGCCGCAGAGCAACCACGCACGGCTCACCGCGGCCGCGGGCGCCCGCCTCGGACTGGAGACCGCCCTGGTCCTCGCGGGCTCACCGGGTGGGGCGGCCCAGGGCAACCTCGCCCTCGACGCACTGTTCGGTGCCACCGTCGTCTGGGCCGGTGACGTTCACGGCCAGGCCCTCACGGCGGCGGCCGAGGAAGTGACCGCCCGATTGCGGGCGGACGGCGCCGTACCGGCGTTGATTCCCTTCGGCGGCTCCAGCGCGCTCGGCGCGCGCGGCTACGTCACCTGCGGACGCGAACTCCTCACCCAGGCCCCCGACGTGGACACCGTGGTCGTCGCCCTGGGGTCCGGCGGCACCATGGCCGGCCTGGTCGACCCGCTCGGCCCCGAGCGGGTCCTCGGCGTCCACTGCGGCGCCGTACCCGATCCGGCCACCACCGTGTCCGCCTTCGTCTCCGACCTGTCCGGCACACCGCACGCGCCGGGCTCGCTGCGGCTACGGCTCGACCAGGTCGGCGAGGGTTACGGAGTTCTGACCGGCCCCGTCATGGCCGCGATGAACCTCACGGCTCGGACGGAGGGCATCGTGCTCGACCCCGTCTACACCGGCCGGGCGATGGCGGGATTGATCGCGGCCGTGGAGGACGGGGACATCGCGCCCGGCCGGCGCACCGTCTTCCTGCACACGGGCGGCCTCCCCGGCCTGTTCGGCCACACAGCCGCGGTCGAGGCCGCCGTCTCGGACCTCGGCACGAGGAGTCGCACCCTCTGAGACGGGGTGAAGCAGCGTCGGCGGGCCGCCCCGATCACTTTCTTTGCCCCTTCGGGTCAACGTGATCGGGGCGGTCCACCAGGCGCAGTTCCGCGTCACCGATGGCGTCGTGAACGTTCAAAGACACCGATTACCCGGCTGTGGCGGGCCCCGTCAGTGGCGCGGCGTCGAGCAGGTCGGCCGCAGCGGCGCGGGCGGTCGTGGCGGCGGAGGGGTCACGGTCCATCCGCGCGGACTGTTCCGCCCCGTCGTACAGCAGGTGGAGCCGGCGAGCCAGCTCCTCGGGCTCGGCGTACCCGGCCGCGGTGGCCAGGTCGGTGAACAAACCCCGCACCCAGGTGCGGTAGTTCTCCGCGGCGCGGCGGACCACACTGTCCTCCGGCGCCTCGGCGGTGGCCCGCACGAACGCGCAGCCGTTGTACCCGGGTTGGGTGAACGCCTCGCCCAGCGCGTCGAACACGCCGAGCAGTTGCTCCCGCGGGGTACGGAACCGAGTCAGCGTCCGGGTGATCCGGCTGCGGCTGCGCTCGTGACGGAACTCCAGGTAGGCGCAGACAAGGCCTTCTTTGCTTCCGAAAGTGTTGTACAGGGAGGCCTTAGCCACCCCGGCGTGCTCGATGACCCGGTCGATGCCGACGGTCTGGACGCCTTCGCCGTAGAAGAGCTCGTTGGCGGCCTCGAGCAGCCGCTCGCGCGCGGACGCCTTGCTCACGCTGCTGGTCACCATGTCCACCACCGCATCAGACAGACTTGTCTACTTTGTCCCCGATTTCCCGTCACCTCTGCGGGCACCCCGCTGCGGGCGCCACCTCGCGGGGAAGGTCGGCTTCGGGCCGGACCACGGTCACCGCCTCCGCGCGGCGGCCGCTGAGCAACAGCCCGGTCAGCGCCACGAGTGCCAGGGCGATGACGGCGACGCCGTACTCCCTGGACGTCTGCACCAGTCCACCGCCGTGCACGACCAGCACTCCGCCGATCACGGCCGGCACCCCCAGCCCCACGTAGCACACGACGTAGAGCAGGGACAGGACCCCGGCCCGCTCATGCGGCTCCACGCTCGGGACGACCAGCCTGATGCCGCCCTGGAAACCGCCGCCGAAACCGAAGCCGGAGATCGCCCCGCCCACGAAGAACCCGATGACGGAGAGTGTGCCGCCGGCGCCCGAGGCGATGGAGACCAGGGTGATCACCACGCCGAGGACCAGCGCGCCGATGCCGATCAGCATGACGTTCCGCGTCGCCACCTCACGGAGCAGGACGACGGCCAGCCCGGCGGAAGCGGCGAGCACGAAGAGGGGCAGCCCGCCCCACACCACGGAGGTGGAGTGGACCAGCGCCCGGCTGATGGCCGGCCCGAGTGCGGCGTACAGGCCGGTCAGCGCCCACACTGCGAACATCACCGGCGCGGCGATGGCCACCGCGGCACGGACGGACCTGGGCAGCTTGAACTCGGGAGCCATGCTGGCCAGCGCGCCCGGTTTGCGGGTGACCGTCTCGGGCATGGCCAGCACGGCCAGCGCCTGGAGCACGAACACGCCGAGCAGCACCAGGTAGATGAGACGCATGGGGGCCGGCAGGTACTGCACGATCACCCCGGAGACCAGGGCGCCGGCCGCGGTCCCCAGCGTCGGCGCGAGGGAGTTGAGGAAGCCGCCCCTGCGCGCGTCGATGTCGAGCATCCCGGCGCCGAGCGCACCGACGGCCGCCCCGGTACTGATTCCCTGGACCACACGTGCGGTCAGCAGCGCGTCCGCCCCACCGGCGGTGACGAACACCACCATGGCCAGGGCCTGCACGATCAGGGCGACCAACAGCACCGGCCGCCGGCCCATGTGGTCGGAGATCTTCCCGAAGACCAAGAGCGAGAGCAGCACAGCCACCGCGTAGACACCGAAGACGACGGTGACGGTGATGGGCGAGAAGCCCCAGTGCTGCTGGTAGACGGCGTAGAGCGGGGTCGGCGCGCTGGACGCCGCCAGCAGCGACACGACGATCGAGGCGAGCACGCCGATGGAAGCGGTGGGCCCCAGTCGTCGCCAGCGTGGCGATGCCGTGTGCCGGGCCGACTGCCCGACGGAGGCAATTATCGAATCGGGCTGAGGCGTGGTGGGTGCGGAGCTCATGGATCACCCTCATGACTGGACGGCAGCGGGGTCCGCCCAAGGTAGACAGATCTGTCTAGTGAGTGAGCGTGAAGCGCGGGCTTGATATTCCACCCTGGGTGCGCCGGATGGTGCGGCACCTTGCGCAGTCGAAGGCCGACGGCAGACGCGAGGCGCGGGGGCCCACTGGCGGGTATAAAGTGCAGGCGCTGCCGACGAGGGCGCGTGGGTAGCTCTCGGTGGTCGGCGACTCATGC
>NZ_JBHWJT010000059.1:9041-26530 GCF_042731325.1 Streptomyces sp. NPDC059866
GGGGGGGCCCGCGCTGGCGGTATCCGGGGGAGGGGCGGCCTCGCGGCTGGGGGGCCCGGCTCGTCGGCCATTCCCGCCTGCCGCGACTAGTGAGCCTTCGTCATCTTCGAACGTGCTGGTCGGAGGCTCTGGCGTGACCGTCCTTCGGCGAGCTCAAGCTGGTCGTGGGCAGGAGTTTGCGGTCTTGATCGTCTGTCAGCGGTTGACTTCAAGATCGGTCAGAACGAGAAGGGCGCGCAGGAGAGCGGTGGCGCGGCCGGGGGTGGTGCGGAGTTTGGTGAGGACGCGCCACGCCTTCAGGTTTGCGAATCCGTGTTCGACGGGGGCGCGTGCGGCGGCGAGGATGCGGTTGGCCCGCTTCTGGCCGGGGTGAGTTAGCGGGCGCGGGTGGCCTTGTAGCCAGTGACAATGACCAGGTCATCGGGGTCGTCGGGCTTGTTCATGCCGAGGAAGCCGAGGTCGGCGAGCAGGTCGATCATCTCGTCGCGCCAGCGCCGCAGTGTGGACTCGGGCACGCCGTTGCCGCCGGCCAGGTTGAGCAGGCGTTGATCGTGCCGCAGTATCGCAAGCACCAGCACGGCGATCCGTCCTGGAGGCAGCGACCGCCACGGGGAGCGGATCGCTTCAAACGCGTCCGCAGCATGTCACCACTCTGTCACCGCTGCAGCCCCCGAGCCCCGCCTGTCGCATCATGATTATGCTCACATCACACCAGGGGGGGTCATGCGCATCCGCGCCACCATCGCGGCCGTCGTCGCCGTACTCGCCGTCACCGTCGTTGGCTGCAACAGCGACAAGGACAGCGACAGCAAGGCCGACACCGTCAAGAGCACCGCACCCGAGGCGTCAAGCACCGCACCCGAGGCGTCAAGTGCCGCAGACAACAGCGGCGCTGCCAAGGACGCCGGCATGCCACCCGAGCCCACCGGCGCCGAGCGAGACGCCGTCCTCGCGGCCATCCATGACGTCAACGGCAACCTCACCCATGACGAGGACAAGGCCATCAACGCGGCCCGCAACCAGTGCGCGGCCCTCGACGGCGGCGCGACGAACCCGGACCACAGTGCCGCACAGCGGTTCTCCTACGACGGCATCACGCTGACCGATGACGACGGAAGTCACATCAACGTCGGGCTGCGCAAGACGCTCTGCCCCGAATCTTGATCAGCCACCAACTCTGGCCCGGCCGCGACCGTATGTGGCCGGGCCTCGCCATGCCAGGGGGTAAGCGTGGCCACCGGCGAATGCACCGACCGTGGCTCCGCCGTACAGAACGACCCGACGCCGTGCAGCCTTGAGCCTCCGACAACTTGATTTGAGCTGGTCAGCGGGGCTGGCGTGACGTTCGTTCGGGGTGCTCGTGTTGGTGGTGGGCGGGAGTCTGCGGTGTAGATCGTCCGGCGGGGCGGTTTCGCCGGTTCCTGCCCGAGGCGGCCGGTACGCCTTCTACGATCCGGCCCATGGTGGACCCCGGGACCCTGGAATGGATCGGTGCGCGACGCGCGGAGCTGGACGAGCAGGAAGAACGGCTGGTCAAACAGCTGGAAGAGACACGGGCCGAGCGGGACGAACTCGCCGTGGCGATGCGGGTCCTGGAGCGGATGAGCAAGCAGGTCGCCCAGGAACGTGCCGCGGCCGCGCCGGTGTCCGCGCAGGTGGGCGGGAAGGCGGTGCTGATGGTCCCGCACCGCGAGCCGGGCGTTGCGGACACGGCTCTGCCGCCGGAGTACCAGCGCATCCTCACCGTCGTGGCGCAGGCCGGCGGTCCGGTCGCGGTCCGGCAGGTCGGCGAGGAACTGGGGCTGGAGGTCGGGGTGCGGGGCAAGCTGGAACCGTTGCGCGGGAAGCTGAGCAAGCTGGCCGGTCGGGGCTGGCTGCTCAAGCGGCCCGACGGGAAGTTCACCGTCCGCCCGTGACCGGTGAGCTGCGTCGTTCCGGTCGCCGGTCCGCGGCCGTAACCAGGGCGCCCCCGGTGGCTGTTGGAATCGTGTGACCAAAACCAAAGTGTCCGCCGAGGGCGTCGTTTCGCTTGTCTACCAGTGCCGCCTGTCGTTGTCCACGCGGACCGTCAACCGCCTCGCCGACCTGCTGCGGCGCCACCTGAAGGCAATAGGTTCCCGCTGGCGGGCCCTGCCGCCCGGGAAGATCGCGGTGATCGTGCTGGCCGTGCTCCGTCACGACCAGCGCCTGGCCGACATGGCGGGCGGCAACCAGGTCTCCGCATCCACCGTCCGCCGCTGGCGCGACGAGGTCATCGGCCTGCTCGCCGCGAAGGCCCCGCGCCTGGACCGCGCCCTGAAGAAGATCGCGAGGCGGGGCGGCGAGGTCGTCCTGGTCGACGGCACCCTCATCCCCACCCAGCGCCGCACCGGGACGGCGAACCGGCCGAACTATTCCGGCAAGCACCACCGCCACGGCCTGCACTTCCTCGCCCTGACCGATGAGAAGGGCCGCCTGATCTGGATCTCCGCGGCGAGGCCCGGCCGCACCCACGACGCCACCGCCGCCCGCCGCGACAAGCTCGTCGAGCACCTGAAGGCCGCAGGTCTCGGCGCGCTCGCCGACCTCGGCTTCCTCGGCGTCGACAAGCCCGACGACCCTGATGACCTGGTCATCGTCACCGGCTTCAAGGCCACCCGCGCCCGCAAGCTCAACCCCGGCCAGAAGGAAGCCAACCGAGTCCTCGCCGCCGGACGCGCCCCCGCCAAACACGGTTTCGCCCACCTCAAGAACTGGCGAACCCTCACCAAGCTCCGTACCGACCCCGCCCGCGCCACCCACCTCCTGCGGGCCCTGCTCGTCCTGACCAACCTCGAAGTCGGCCGCTGACAAACGATCTACACCTCAGACTGCCGCCGACGACCAGCACGAGGACCTCGACCGGCCGCCATGGAAGGACCCCTGAACAGCGGTAATCAAGATGGCGCTACCTCACTGCCCGTGCTGGGCATGGCCTACATCGCCACCTACGCCCAGCAGGCCGGCTTCAACGTCGGCGTGCTGGACGCCGAAGCCCACGGCCTGGGCGTGGACGAGGCCGCCCGGATCGTCAACGAGGCCGCGCCCCGGTGGGCCGCAATGAACCTCCCCGCGCCCACGTACGAGATGTCAGCGAAGATCGCCGCCCTGCTCGACCCGTCCATCGCCCTGATGGTGGGCGGGCACCACGCCAAGGCCATGCCAGACCGCGTGCTGGCCGACCCCCGCATGAACAACCTGCGCGCACTCGTCCTCGGCGAAGGGGAACTGCGCGTCGCCGCCCTGCTGCAGGACGAGCAGCAGCGGCGGGAACTGCCCGGCGTGCTGTGGCGTGACCCGCTGCTCGGTACCCGGGCCGCCGGCATCGCCGACCCCAAGACCCGTGCGGCCATGCTCGGCCCCAACATCGACACCCTGCCGTACGTCAACCGTGCCTTCCTCCCCCAGGACCCCTACCAGGCCGCACCGACCGCCGCCGACCGGCGTCTGGCCTCCCGAAGGCCCTGGCTCGCGGCGGCCGCCCGCGCCGGCCACCTGGAAGCCAACATTGTCGGCAGCCGTGGCTGCCCCTATAACTGCACGTTCTGCGGCGCCGCCGTCAGCGCCAACCCCGACGTCACCATCCGCGTGCGCTCCCCGGAGAACATCGTCGGAGAGCTCGACCAGCTGCACGACGAGTACGGCGTGACCGCCTTCCGGTTCGTCGACGACCTGTTCCTCGGCGCCGGCCGCGTCATCGACGAGCAGATGGAGGCCTTCACCCGGCATCAGGTCGGTGAGCGCTACGTCTGGGACGCAACCGGGCGCATCAACGTCCTGAATCGGCTCTCCGACCGTGACCTGGACCGCCTCGTCGCCAACGGCCTGCGCGAAGTCGCCCTCGGCATCGAATCCGGAAGCGACCGCATTCTGGCGGCGATGGACAAACGCATCGACGCAGCGATGACCGAACGCGTCACGCGCCGGCTGGTCGCCCACGGCATCGGCGTCAAGGGCTACTTCATCCTCGGCTTCCCTGGCGAGACCCAGGAAGACCTGGACGCCACCGTCCAGCACATCCGCACCCTGTGGGACATCTCCGACCTGCACACCGGTGACGTCCGCGCCAGCGTCTTCGAGTTCCGTCCCTACCCCGGCACGCCGGTGTGGCAGACGCTCATCGACGCCGGCCACAGCCCGGACGACCTGCTCGCCTACGGCGACGTCGACCTCACCGGCGACGGCGCACACGAGTCGATGCGGCAGCGCGACGAGTTCAACTTCTCCGTCGGCATCCAGTTCGGCGACGTCAATCTGCAGCGGATCCGGGCGACACTCGCCATGCTCACCCGCGAGCAGCACGAGCGGAACCAGGACGGACCGGAGGCAGCCGCATGACCAGCGGGCGCACCGGCTGGTTCGCCAGCATCGACGGGCCCAGCGGAGTCGGCAAGTCCACCACCGTGCACACCCTCCACGACCTGCTGGCCACGCGGGGCCGCCCCGCCCGGCGCACGGTGGAGCCGACCACCACCGAGCTGGGCACATTCACCCGCGCCCACGCCAACCAGATCCACGGCCTGGCGCTCGCCTGCCTCGTCGCCGCCACCCGCTACGAGCACATCGAGACCGTGATAGACCCCGCGCTGCGCGCCGGCGAGCTCATCATCAGCGACCGCTACCTGCCCTCCACGCTCGTCCTGCAGCAACTCGACCAAGTCCCCTTCGGGTTCCTCATCGACGTCAACCGCCACGTGCCCATGCCGGACCTGGCCGTGATCCTCACCGCCCAACCGGGCCTCATCGCCGGGCGCATCGCCACACGCGGCATCACCCACCGCTGGCATCTCGACCCCACCGGCCCCCGCCGGGAAGTCGATCTGTATGGACAAGCGGCGGCCTACCTGACAAGCCAAGGCGTCAACGTGCTGCTCCTCGACACCAGCACCGCCACCCCATCGGACGTAGCCCGCCGAATCGCCGACGCCATCCCAGCTCTGCCGCTACCGTCAATCGCCTTACCCACCCACACAACCCCCCAGGAAACATGAGCGGACAACCGGCACAGCCCGTCATCGACACCCACGTCATCCTCCGCGACGGAGACAAGATCCTCTTCTCCCAGCGCGGCGGCCCCTACGGCCACAAGCGGTGGCACATGCCCTCCGGCAAACTCGACCAGGGCGAGACCCTCACCGCCGGCGCCGCCCGCGAACTGTTCGAAGAAACCGGCATCACCGTCCACCCGGACCGCCTCCGCCTCGTCCAGATCGTGCACCACAAGCAGGACAGCGACGTCCAGCGGATCGGCTTCTTCTTCGAGACCACCGAATGGCAGGGAGACCCCGTCAACAAAGAACCGGACAAGTGCCTCGCCCTCCAATGGTTCAGCACCCATGACCTGCCCGACGACATCATCGAATACCCGCAGGCCGGCCTACTCGGCTACCTGAACGGCTCCGGCCCCCTAGCCGAGCACGGCTGGCAGCAGCACAGCCCCACAAGCCGCCCGTGAACAGCGCCGCCGTATAGCCCCCCGCTGCAGCTGGCCGACGCAGCAGGGCAACAGCACCCGCCCGACCCGGTTCGCTCGACGGCACCGACCTCAGCCCGCTCTGGGGTTCGGCCTTCCCAGCCAGCCTCCATGGATCGGAGCTGTCCGGCATCGACATGGTGCTGCTGGGCGCGACCATGTCGGGATGCATCGCAACTGGCTGAAAACAACGGAGGTTCCCTTGACGCGGAGCGTCACCGGAACTTGGCGCAACCGCATCTCTGGCCTGGACCGGGTCCTGCACCTGATCACCGGAGGGGACGAGATTCACCACGCCCAACGCCTCCGGCAGTTGGCCACTCTTGCTGGAACTCCCGGCCTCGCAGACCAGGACAGGCGACGTGTTGGGGCGATGGCGTGCTCAGAGGATCCAGCACATGGTCCCGCTGCCCCTGCTCGAGCCGGCCGACGTCGGTGGACACCGTCACATGGTTGGTGACAGTGTGCACCACGCCGTTCAAGCCGTGGCGCGAGCTCAATCTCGCCCGCACCACATGAGCAGTCAGGCCTGCCGTGCGCACCGGCCGCCTGATCATGGCTTCTGCAACTTTTCAGGCAGCCTGCCGCGGCGGAAGAAAAGCGCCCGCCGTCTTCGGGTCAGGCCACGGCGTGACAGTTTCTCCGGCGACAAGCCACCCGTAGGTGCCGCCGCGCTGCAGTCGCAGTTCGTAGAGGAAGGGTGCGGCGGCGTCGCTCATGCGACGGTAAAGAAGCGCGGTCGCGTAGTCGCCCTGCTCCTCGAGGTGCAGTATCTCGTACTCCGTGGACAGGGGCGCCTCACCCGCGCTGCCGCGGGCAGCGAACTCCGCGAAGACCTCCTTGCGGGGAGCTGCCGCGATCGCCCCCTCCTGGGTCGGGAAGAGGATGGCCATGTCGTCCGTGTAGAGCTTCTCCATAGCGTCCATGCGGTAGTTGCTCCCGTCGTGCACGACACGCGAGATGAACTCCTGGATGGCGGGGGTGATGTCACTCATGGCATTTTCCTTCTGCTGGAACTAGGTTGCGCCCGTGGCTGGTCGACCCCAACGGGGACGACTGGTAGCAACGTCACGGGACGGCCTTTTTCAATATGGGATGTGCATGCAGGGCCAGCTGATGACACCCGTCTCGGCCGGCGCTCCGGCCGACGGAGCCCTGCGTGATTCACGCTGATCACATCGTTCGACACACAACGAACAACCTAACACGACCAGCTTCGCCATGACCCTCCAAAGCGAGGGTGACGACGCTCTCACTGGCGGGTACATCCATGCCTGGGTGAATACACGGTGTGATATGTGAGCCATGCCACCTTGACGGCGTCCCCGATCGGCGACTTCTTGGCGTTACGGTTTCAAGCGATGTTCGATGACTGGCGAACTCGGCACCTAGTGGTGCTCGGTGCCTTGTTTTCTTGCGCTTTAGAAGAAGGCACCCACTGCAGGGAGCATAGTGGCCCTACCGTCACGGAGGCTGCAACAGGAATGCCGCCGAGGTGTCGGGTGAAGATCCACCCGGGAGTAACACATCACCATGGTCTCCATAGCAGCAGGACGCCTCAGACGGATAGAGCCGCCCTACCTGAATTGACAAGTCACCTGAGGCCCTCACACGCGCCCACATATATGGATGATCGTCTCGACTCCCCCGCGAGACAGATTCCGCCACACCTCCTGTTCGCCGCACCTCCTGCGAATCACGAGCTGGCTATTTCCTGTCCTGACGCCGGCAGTCCGACGCAGACATATTGACTGGAGTGGATAAGCACATGACGAGTCGAGCTAGCAACCTCAGCCGTCGACGGTTGCTGTACGCCATGGGTGCCCTGGGCGCGGGGTCCGCCGCATCCGCAATGACATCCGGAATGGCCGAGGCCCTGGCCGGGCCGGGAGCAGAAGCGACGGGCCTGACCATGCCGTCACCCGCCAGTGAAGCGGTCGTGCCCATGAGACTGCACGTACCGGAGCGCATGCTGCAGGACTTGCGGCACCGGCTGGACTTGACGAGGTGGCCGACCGCGGAACTCGTGGACGACTGGTCGCAGGGAGCTCCGCTGTGGCGAGTCAAGCGGCTCGTCGAGTACTGGAGGCACCACTACGACTGGCGCCGCGTCGAGGCCCTGCTCAATGGATTCGGTCAGTACCGCACCGTGATCGACGGCGTGAGCATCCATCTGCTGCATGCCAGGTCACCGCACCGCGGCGCGATGCCCATCATGCTGACGCACGGCTGGCCCGGCTCGATCCTGGAATTCCGCAAAGTTATCCGGCGCTTGACGCATCCGACCGAGTTCGGCGGATCCCCTCGAGACGCCTTCCACGTCGTCACTCCATCCCTGCCGGGATACGGATTTTCCGACCACCCGGATGAACTGGGCTGGGGCCGTGTACGGACGGCCAAAGCCTGGGCCAAGATCATGCCGCGCCTCGGATACGACCACTACCTCTCCCAGGGAGGGGACTGGGGTGCGGCGGTCAACGTTCAGCTAGGAGTCCTGCGTCCCAAGGGTTTGCTGGGAATCCACCTGAATTTCCCTCAGATCGTGCCGCCCGACCTCGACCTCAAGCACCTCACCCCGGAGGAGCAGCTCGCGATGAGGCAGCTGGACGCGCAAGGGAAGCACGAAATCGGCTACCAGCTGCAAATGATGACCAGGCCCCAGACCGTCGCCTACTCTCTGGCGGACTCCCCCGTAGGCCAGGCTGCGTGGATCTATGAGAAGTTCGGAGTCTGGACGGACAGCGATAGGAATCCGGAATCGGTCCTCACCATGGATGAGATGCTGGATGACATCACGCTCTACTGGCTGACCAATACAGCCGACTCGGCCGCGCGCTTTTACTGGGAGAACTCCGACATCACCATGAACGCCGTAAAAATCGACCTTCCCATGGGCGTCACGCTGTTCCCCAAGGAGTTCTACACGCCGCCTCGCGCATGGGCTGAAAAGGCGTTCTCCAATCTCGTCTACTGGAACAAGGCGAGCGCGGGCGGGCACTTCGCGGCCTTCGAACAACCGAAGATATTCGCGGAGGAGGTTCGCAGGTTCGGCAGGCTGTTCCGCTGACGACTGCCATGCAGCATGCGGTCCACCACCGGGACTGGTTGGACCGCATCCTTGTGATGCACGGTGCATGGCGTAGGAACGACGGTGATGTGGCCCGCTCTGGTGGGTTACCGCAACCAGTTGCCGCATGACCGTCGCCGTTCCTACGACGCGGCGCGAGAGTCCTCTACGAGAACGGCACGACTCCGCTGGTGATCGTCGAGGAATGGTGTGGCAGTGGCGTTCAGGTGGTCAAACCTATGGCCGGCTCATGCTCGGTTCTTCCGACTGCTTCTGTGCCGGTGAACGGACCCGAGGGCGAAGACTTGGACTGGGCGTCGATTGACTGGCGGCGGGTCGAGGAGCAATGCCGGGACTCTGTTGGTGATGTTGGTGGGGTCATACGGCGGCTGAGCACAGGGTGCGAAATCGGGTGGCCCGGCGTCGCGTTCTTGGTTCGGCATCGAGCCAGTCCGCGACACGGGCGATGTTGCAGGCCACTGCGGTGAGTACGTGCTGGACGTGGGTTTTCGCCAGGCCGCGATAGCGGGAGCGGCGCAGGCCGTGGGCGCGGACGTTCTGCGAGAGGGTGGCTTCGATACCGGCCCGGATCGCGTAGCGGCGCTGCCACTCTTCGGTGGTCTGGTCGATTCTGTTGTGCATCTGGATCTCGTGGAGCTCGCGGGTGGGCAGCAGGGCGAGGGCTCTTGGCCGGGTGGCGGAGGTGGTGCACTGCGGGCGGACCGGGCAGGCCAGGCAGTCGGCCTTGGCGAACTTGACCTGGATGTAGTCGTGTCTGCTGATCCTCAGCGCTCTCCACTCCCGGCTGACCGCGCCCTGGGCAGGTGGCCTGCTGGCGGTCCCAGTCGACGGGGAAGGCCGACTTGGCGAAGCCTGAGCCGGCCCTGGCCTGGCGGCTGTGGTCGGGGACCACCGGGCCGAGCAGGGTGATGCCGTGCACCCGGGCGGCCCGTTCGATGTGTGCCGGGGTGACGTACCCGCTGTCCACGACGTGCTCGCACGGCAGTAACTCCCGCTCGGCGAGGTCGTCATGGATGGTCGCGGTCATCTCGACGTCCTGCACGGTGGAGTGCGTCGTGGCCACGTGGACCACCAGCTCGGGGCGCTGTTCGTCGCAGGACTCGGTCAGATGGACGCGGTAGCCGCTCCAGGCGGTGTCCCGTTTGACGCAGTAGTGCGTATCGGTGTCGTAGGGGGAGTCGAAGCGCAGGTGAGCTGGGGGCAGGGCGTGCCCGTCTCGCCAGCGCAGGCGCCCGCGGGTGTCCCAGTAGTAGTGATGGACCCACACTTGGCGGAGGATCTCCACCTGCGGCAGTAGACGCAGGTGAGGCGGGGCGGGCGTTGCCCGGACAGCGGCGAGGATCTTCTGGCCGTCCCGGCCGGTCTGCTCAGCCCGCTCGGTCACCGCTGGTTTCCCGCCCGGCAGCTTGCCGATCTCCACCCGGCGTCCGTACCGTTTGCCCCATTCCGGCTCGATCAGAGGCCGCAGCCAGTTCGGGTCGGCCTCGGCCAGCTCCTCCAGTGCCGCCCGCAGCGTCTCCCCGACCAGCTCCAAACGGCTGAGGAAGCGAACTGCGGCCAGCACGTGGGTGGCGTCGGTGCGCTGCCGCCCGCCGGGCTTGAGCAGTCCTGCCTCCTTCAGGCGCTGCAGCATGACCTCCAGCAGCCGGTCGCCAGCACCGTCCTCGGCCAGCCGGGCTCGAAACTCGCACAGCACCGAGTAGTCGAACCCGGAATCATCCAGCTCCAGGCCCAGCGCGTACTTCCAGTCGATCCTGGTCCGCACCGCGTCCGCCGCAGCCCGGTCGGAGAGGTTTTCCGCGAACTGCAGCACCGACACCAACGCCAGCTGCCCCGGTGACAGGCACCGCCTGCCGTCCGAGGGATACAGACCGGCGAACTCCTCATCCTCGAACAACACGTCCAACCGGTCCCTGACCAGCATCGCTGGCGTGCCATTCGGACACGCCGCCCGCGCCGTCCGCACCGTCCTGACCGGGATCCTCTGATGACTCTCCGGCCGCAGCGACATCGGCGACCACCCCCACCGCTGACACCGCCCCGCTCCCACCAGACAAGCACCCACCAGCCCAGGTGTCAGCACCCCACCAACATCACCAACAGAGTCATTGACGCTGAAGAGGCGGGCGATGGCGGCCTGCCGGAGTCCGAGCCGGTGGTGGAGGACAGTGGCCAGGAGTCGGTCGGCGAGTGTGAGCATGGGGCGGCGGCCGGTGCCGGGAGCCGCCAGGCGTGGCCGGTGCCCTCGCCGTTGGTCCAGGTGCGCTTCCCGCTGGTCCTCGTGGAGAGCGGTGAGCGTGGTGATCAGGGCGTCCCACTCCTGGGCCGGCATTCCGGTCAGGCCGGGGTGGCAGAGCCAGGCGAGATCGGGACTGGGCTGGTCGAACGGGTCGGGGCGTCACTGACCTGGGCATACGCCTCGGGCTGTAGCGTGTAGTTCCAGTCGCCGTGCCACTCGTGGCGGTGCAGGGGCAGGGCGTCCATCTGCCGGTCGCCGATCCGGGCGCCGGTCTCGTAGACGGCGGTGTCGAGCTCGGCGTGCACCGTCAGCCCGGTGCGGGTGGTTGTCGCCGCAATGCTGTTCACGATGACTTCGTGGCTGCTCAGGGGCCTGCCTCGCCAGTTCATGGTGATGTGGGAGAACAGCCGGTGCTCGATTTTGTTCCATTTTGAAGTACCTGTCGGAAAGTGACAGACGGTGATCTCCAGGCCGGTCTCCACAGCCAGAGCGGCCAGTTCGGCTTTCCAGGCGCGGGGGCGGTAGCCGTTCGAGCCGCCCGCGTCCGCAGTGATCAGCAGCCGCCGCGAGTGTGGGTAGGCACCGCGGCCCTGGCCGTTCCACCACCGCCGGATGGACTCCACCGCGAACGCGGCGGTGTCATGGTCGGTGCCCACGCTGACCCATCCGGTGTTCGCGGCCAGATCGTAGATTCCGTACGGGATGGCCTTGCCCAGCTCCCGGTCCGGGAAGTCGTGTGTCTGCACCCGGGCCGGTTCGCCCTCGCGGTGCCACTCGCACCCGGCGTTCTTGTAGTTGCCGACCAGTTCCTTCTTCTTCGTGTCGACACTGACCACCGGGTCCCCGGCAGCCTGGTAGTCCTTGGCCCGCTCGTTGATATAGCGGAACTGGCCATCCCGGTCCGGATGCTGGCGGCCCTCGATCGTCTTTGCGTTCCCCTGCAGGCTGAAGCCTTCCTCGCGCAGCAGGTCGGCCACGGTCTCCGCCGAGACGCGGTGGCCCTGTCCGGCCAGTTCGGAGGCCAGATGAAGGGTCGACTTCGTCGTCCAGCGCAGCGGCGACATCGGGTCACCCCGTATGTCCGGCTCGACGAGAGCCGGCAGGGCAGGCCGCAGCCCAGGATCAAGATCCGCCACGCGCTTGCGGCCTCTGCCTTCCCGGCGGGCCCGCCCCAATGGGGCTGCACCGGACTCCAGTTCAGCAACCCCGCGGGACACAGTGCCCTCGCGCACCCCGGCCGCACGAGCCACCTTTCTGATCCCACCATGCCCCAGCGACCGCGCCTCCGCCCCCATAGCCAACCGGCGCTGCCGCTCATCCAGATGCGGAAACAGCACCTGGAACTTCGCCGCCAGCCCCGCCTCAACCCCCTCCAACATCCCCATAGCACAACAACGACGAGCACCCACGGAAGCAACGACTTGTTTCTCCGCAGACCCTAACTTCGTGGCATTGGTCGACCATCTGCCGGTGGCAGTAACCCTCCGGTCGGCCGCCCCGGCCCTGGAACCAGGCAGGAACGGGCAGCGCCGCCCGGACGACCTGCCACTCCGCCTCCGTCATGTCCGAGCCGTAGCACGGGATGCGATGCGGCCCGTCCGCCGCGTTGGGGTCTGTGTCAAACGAGCGGTGTAACTGGGGTGGTTGACGGTTACTGACGGGCCGCTGAGAGTCGGCCGTCGAAGGTGATGTCGAAGGCGTTCAGCGCGGTCTTCCAGCGCATGGTCCAGCGGGCCTGTCCCTTGCCGGTGGGATCGAGCGACATGATCGCCATGTAGACGCACTTCAACGCGGCTTGCTCATTCGGAAAGTGACCGCGGGCCTTGACCGCTCGCCGGATGCGGGCGTTGACCGACTCGATCGCGTTGGTGGTGCAGACGATCCGGCGGATCTCGGTGTCGAACCGCAGGAACGGAGTGAACTCCTCCCACGCGTTCTCCCACAGTTTCACGATCGCCGGATACTTCCGGCCCCAGGCATCGGCGAACTCCGCGAACCGGTCCAGGGCGGCCTCCTCGGTCGGAGCGGTGTAGACAGGCTTGAGCAGTCTGGCGATCTTGTCCCAGTCCTGGCGGGCGGCATAGCGGAAGGAGTTCCGCAACAGGTGGACCACACAGGTCTGCACGATGGTGCGGGGCCAGACCGTCTCCACCGCCTCGGGCAGGCCCTTGAGCCCGTCGCAGACGAGCATCAGCACGTCGTTGACACCGCGGTTCTTGATCTCGGTGAGGATGTGCAGCCAGTGCTTGGCACCCTCACCGCCGTCGCCGGCCCACAGGCCCAGGATCTCGCGCCGACCCTCGGTCGTGACGGCCAGGGCCACGTAGATGGGCCGGTTGGCGACCGCGCCGTCGCGGATCTTCACGTGGATGGCGTCGATGAAGACCACCGGGTAGACGGCGTCGAGGGGGCGGCTTTGCCATTCGGCCATGCCCTCGAGGACCTTGTCGGTGATGGTGGAGATGGTCTGACGGGAGACCTCGGCGCCATAGACCTCCGCCAGGTGAGCCTGGACTTCACCGGTGGTCAGGCCCTTCGCGGCCAGCGAGATCACCATTTCGTCGACGCCGGTCAGGCGCTTCTGCCGCTTCTTGACGATCTTCGGTTCGAAGGAGCCGTCCCGGTCGCGGGGCACGGATATCTCCACCGGTCCCACATCGGTCAGCACGGTCTTGGAGCGTTTGCCGTTGCGGGAGTTGCCACCGTCTTTGCCCGCCGGATCGTGCTTGTCATAGCCGAGGTGATCGGTGATCTCGCCCTCGAGAGCGGACTCCAGCAGCCGCTTGGTCAGCTGCTGCAGCAGCCCGCCCTCACCGGTCAGCTGCAGACCCTCGGCCTGGGCCCTGTTCACCAGCTCGTCGATCAGCTGGTCATCCACGGCCTTCGCCGACACAGTCGCCGCCGACTCGCCGGCCTCGTGCTCGGCCACGTTCTCACTGGTCATCGATGCATCTTCCATGATCGGGAGTTACACCGAACGATTTACAGTCCCGCCGAGCAACTCGACGGGGCGAAGCAACAGGGCCCGAATTAACCAACAGCATCCGCTCTCAGTGGAGGCCTCATCGGCCAGGGTCCAGAAAGGCGTCGTAGTCCCGCGCTCGAACAGTCCGGCGCGGGTGGTCCCCGCTGCTGGAGCTGTTAACAAGGCATTAGGGCCTCCTGGTACTCGGATTGGCCGGGATCGCAACCCCGAGCTACCAAGAGGCCCTAATGCCTTCATGCCCCGACCACCGCGGGATCACCCGAACAGGAACCCTGTTCGGGTGATCAAGCCTGCTGAGCGGTAAGCGGAAGCCTTCTCAGATGAGTTCAAGTCCGCCATCGACGGTGACCACCTGACCGGTCGCATGGCGTCCGGCAGGCTCAGCCATCCGCAAGATCCAGTGCGCCATCTCGTCAGCGCTCGCGATGTGGTGCGTGGGGATGCGCTCACGCTCATAGGCGTACATGTCGTTGGCGGCCTCGGGGCTGAGACCGGCGTGCAGCATGACGTCGGTTCGGGTGGGGCCTGGGGCGACGGAGTTGACGCGGACGCCTTCGCCGGCGAGCTCCAGGGCCCAGCTCCGCGTCATCTGTTCGATGGCGGCCTTGGTGGCCGAGTAGTGGGCGCCGCCGGCCATGGGGCGGTGGCCGTAGGTGCTGGAGAGATTGATGATCGTTCCGGATGTCTCACGCAGGTATGGCAGGGCCTCGTGGGCCAGCAGGCTCGGAGCGACAACGTTGAGTGCGAGCAGGTCGAGGATCGTCTTCTTGTCCGTCTCGGCCAGCGGCATGACCGCTGTCGCGCCAGCGTTGTTGATCAGATAGTCGAGGCGTCCCCACCGCTGCACAGCAGCACTGACGACCTCCGCAGGCGCCCCGTCTTCACAGACATCGATGGCTAGGACCTCGATGTTGTCGTTGGCCGCAGCTGTCTCCTTCAAAGGCTCCTCACGGCGGCCCACCCCGAGCACACGCGCCCCGGCCTCGGCGAAGGCGATGGCGGTAGCCCGGCCGATGCCGGATCCTGCGCCAGTGACGATCGCAACGTGCCCGGAGAAGGTTTGGTCAATCGTGTTAGCGGTCATGAGACCTTCTTTGTTCGAAGTTCATTGTACATAGAACACTATGAGCGGCCTCTGCGATCCCGTCAAATGCACAAGTACGTGGTGCGACAGCAGGTGCAAGGGCGTCCGCAACGGGGCCGCACCAGGGCGACGCCGCCAGTGACGCGGGCCGGACTTCGCCTAGCGGACGCAGCCGGTCACGCAGGGAGGTTCTTCGCGACCACCGACCAGCGGGTCCCGGGTGGCCCCATGGCAACCTCGGAGCCGGCTCTCGGTTACACATGTCAGACCGGACAGAGCGGCGATATGTGACAGCTGCAGCCGCTTCGGTCAGCGCCGACGACCTGGGAAAGAGTGCGCGGGAGTACCACATGACAGGGTCCAGCGGTCCTGCCCAGGACTCCCAGGCCGGGAGCGTTACGAAACGCGCGCCCGACCCGCTCGGCGCCACCGGCCCAGGCTAGTGCTGGATTCCTCAAAGGACGTACACATAGCGGCGGCGTAAGCGCCTGGTGGGTGCTGCGGGTCTGCCCCAGATCCATGGTCTGGAGCGGGCGTTGAGCTGGTCGGTGGCGACGCTGGTCGCGTGGGTGATGTGGTCGCGGTCGCCGAAGGAGCGTCCGGCCAGAGCGGTCTTGCGGAAGGTGCGCCACCAGCCTTCTTGGAGGTTGAGCCAGCAGGCGCCGACTGGGATGAAGACGTGCTTGATGCGTGGGTGGTCCTCGAGCCAGGTGCGGGTGGACCCGCTGTTGTGCGAGGACAGGTTGTCCGTGATCACGTAGATGTCCCCGGCGGGGTTGGCTTCCTCGACCAACTGGAGGAACCGCTGGTAGAAGGCGCTGTTGCGGGAGGTGGCGGTCATCGTGATCGCTTGACCGTCGCGGACGCGTAAGGCGCCGTAGACCCAGGTTTTCTCCGGTCCGCGGGAGTAGTCGATCTCGTTTTTTGATGCGGTGCCCGTCCGGCGACCAGCCCGGTGCCGGCGGGAAGGCGCGTGGGATCACCGGGCCGAGCTCGTCGGCGCAGACCACCGTCGCGCCGTCGGGCGGGCTGGTGTAGAGCTCGACGATCCGCGTCCTTTTCCCTCGAAGTCCGGATCTTTCGAGCGGGTCCACGAGCGCGTGCGCCGCCAGCGCACACCCTCGGCCAGCAGGATCCGGCGCACCTGGGAGCGGCTGACCTCGATGCCCAGGTCCCGGGCCGCGGCGGCCAGCGTGTCCAGGGTCCACTCCGAGGGTCCCGACTCGTCCGCGGCCCACATCTCGTTCGAGGGCTGCACCTCCAGCCGACCTGGCGGGGTCAGCTTGACCAGGCCGACGATCCTCGAGCGCTCGGCCTCGGTGATCCTTCGCTTGCGGCCTTGCCCGCCCAGATCCTCCAGTCCCTCCAGCCCGGAGCGGTTGAAGCGGTGCAGCCAGCGGCGCACCGTCTTCTGACTGCACCGCAGTTCGCCGGCTATCTGCGGGACCAGCCACCCGTCCCAGCTCAGCTCCACCATCCGGCACCGCTCAACCACAACCTTCGGCGCCTTTCTGGCCGACGCCAGGCGGTGGACCACCGCTTGCTCGCCCTCGTCACGGCCCGGCCGTGCCCTCAGCACCATTACCCAGCACCCGCCCCCGAGCACCCGCAACCGCCCCGCTACCCGCAGCTATACCCACCGAAAGCGGAATTGAGGACTAGCGCCGTCCAGCTTCCGATTCCGCAGGCAACGCTCGCTCCACCGCCGCCGTCGCAGCCAGCACACACAGTGCCTCATGCGCATCTCACCGCTGTCAGCACCTGGGTGCCTCAATGCCGCATGTTCGATTCATACCGAACATGCGGTAAGATGGCTGGATGCTGGATCATTCGTCACTTGCCGACACCGAGATCGCACTGCCGCGTTTGCTGGGAGTTCTCAGCGATCCGACACGGCTGGGGATCGTCCGAGTGCTGTCGGACGGTGCGGAACGCGGATGGGGGCAGCTGTGCGCCCCTGTCGCCAAGTCCACACTCAGTCATCACCTCAAGATGCTGCGCGAGGCCGGTGTAACGCAGACCCGCCAAGAGGGCACGCGATGCTATGTAACGCTGCGGCGTGAAGCCCTCGACGCCCGCTTTCCCGGCTTGCTCCCGGCTCTCTTGGCCGCGGCCGTTGCTGACAATGTCGGTGAACACGTCACCGAACGCGAAAAGGAGATGTGACCGGACAATCCGGTACTGCCGACCACCTCCGCCAGGAAGGTGGTGAGGCGTGATATCAGCCCGCACAAGCGACCCGTCCGCGGAGACGGCATCTGAGCTTGACTCTGTCGGGGATCTTGATGGTCGAGGTCAGCTGCCGAGGGTTCGCCAGGACTTCGACCGGGGAATCCCCTGCTGGTCCAGGAACGTCTGGAAGGCGGTCGGCGGTCTCCGTGAAGAGGTTTCCTCGGTCACTGGCCGGCCGCTGAGGCGCTCGATGCTCACGGCGATGGCCGTGAGTACGTGTTGCAGGTGGGCTTTCGGCTGTCCTCGGTGGCGGCAGTGGCGCATGCCGTGTCCATGGGCGAACTCGTTGATGGTGCCTTCCACTCCGGAACGGACCGCATAGCGGGCCTTCCAGTCGGGCGTCTGCTGCTCGGTGCGGACGCGGACTTG
>NZ_JBHWJT010000060.1:0-25084 GCF_042731325.1 Streptomyces sp. NPDC059866
CCAACACCACTGTGGCGGCCACGGACAACGCGCACCAGCTCTCCGCGCAGGTCACCCCATCAGGAGCCCCGACTTCTTCAGGGGCAAGTAGCTAGATCGACGTGAAGTACCTGCTCGGTCTGGAGCTGACCGACCCCGGCTTCGACCACACCGTGCTGACCGGGTTCCGGGACCGGCTACTGACGCACGGCCTGGAGGAGAAAATCTTGGATCTGCTCCTGGAGCGGCTGGCCGGGATGGACCTGGTCGCCTCCGGCGGCCGACAGCGCACCGACTCCACGCACGTCCTGGCCGCGGTCCGCACCCTCAACCGCCTGGAGTTCATCGGCGAGACGCTGCGCGCGGCACTGGAGGCGCTCGCCGCGGCCGCGCCGGAGTGGATGGTGCGTCCATGGATCCGGCATGGCGGGAACGCTACGGGACGCGAGTCGACGCCTACCGGCTGCCGTCCGATGAGCAGGAGCGACGCGATCTGGCGCGGCAGATCGCCACGGATGGATACCGTCTGCTCGAAGCGGTCTTCGAGGCGGCGGCGCCGTCATGGCTGCGGGAGGTGCCTGCCGTCGGTGTGCTGCGCACGGTGTGGGTGCAACAGTTCACGCGCACCATCGGCGACGGCGAACAGGAGGTGGCCTGGCAGGGAAGGACGATCTCCCGCCGAGCAGAGTGCTGATCGCCTCGCCCTATGACGCGCAGGCCCGGTACGCGAAGAAGCGCGGCTCCGCCCGGGTCGGCTACAAGATCCACCTCAGTGAGAGCTGCGACGACCCCGAACGGTCACAGCGCCCGCACCTGATCACCCATGTCGTCACGACCGACGCCACGGTCAACGACGCGATGGTCGTCGAGGACGTCCACGACGGCCTCACCAGCAAGAACCTGCTGCCGTCCGAGCACCTCCTGGATGCCGGATACACCTCCGCCGAGCTACTGCTGACGGCCCCAACTCTCCGCGGCGTCAGCGTCGTCGGCCCGGTGCGGTCGAACAACACCCGGCAGTCGGTCCAGGACGGCGGCTTTGGCAAGACAGCCTTCACCATCGACTGGCAGGCTGAGCACGCCATCTGCCCGACCGGCGCCAAGAGCCGATACTGGACAGCGGGACTGGACAACAACGGCCGGGACGCGATCCGCACGAGCTGTGGGCGCTCCGACCACGCCTGAGCACGCAGGAGAGGACGAGCAGCGCGTGGTCGACGAGATGAGTGGCCGACTACTCAAGGACCTTGAAGACACCCCCTGCCTCGTGGATTGGGACGTCCGCGCAACAACTTCTTCCTGGCTGGCTGCCCGCTGCGCAGCCGTCAGAACCAGATGCTCATCCGGGGTTGCACAGGCAACTTCAGTTCAGTGGGCCGTGAGAAGCCGTTGTTTTTCCGAGAGTGACGGCGTGCCGGGCGGCGGTAGGGGAGTGCGGCACGTCGGAGGCGGTCGCCGAGGCGGCGGACTCGTCCGAACAGCCGGGGGCAGTGTCGCGTTGGGGTCGGCTCCAAGTCCGCCGCCGGCACCAGGCTCTGGGGGAGGCCGAGCGCGGCCGCGTCCTGGTGCCGGAACGCCAATGGCCGCGATCTGTTACACCCACATGGCTGTGCCCCCGGGCGGTGCGCCAGATCCGGGGGCACAGCATTGGGGAGAGGTCGGTTCAGGGCAGCATCAGGCTTGGGAAGCCGCTGCCATCGATTCGCGACCGCGGCGGGTGCGGCGGCGGAAGACCTCATCGAACACGTCGCGGGCCTTGTCTGCGTTGATGTAGTGCAGGGCGATCATTGAGGCGAGGACGCAGCCGACCAGGTCGTTGCTGACCTCGTCCCAGTTGTGGTTGTCGTCGCAGGTCGTCAGCCCCTTGAGGCCGTGCAGGGCGTGCATTGCCTCACCGGCCTCCTCGGCGGCCTTGCCGACCTGCAGGGCCTTGAGTTGTTCTTCCTCCGGCAAGTGGCTTCCCGCCTTGTGGCAGACGCTCGACAGCGCCTCAACGGTGTCCCATCGCGCAGTGACCCGGTAGACCTCGTGGAGGTAGTGCAGCGGGGGGAATGTTCGCCTCGATTGACGTGCCGCACCCGGCTTCGACCTGGAAGGGCAGGTAGTCCATCAGGCCGGACAGGTCTTCGGCGTACGTGGGGTTTCCGCGCTTGTCCTTGACGCGCATCCCGCCGGAGAGGACGTCCCACGGGAGGTTCCGCAGGGTCCGGGGCGGGCTGCTGTAGCCCTCCGAGGTGAACAGGACGTCCAGGGAGCGGAACCCGCCGGGGTTTCGCGGTCGGCGCGCTCGTCCTGGGGGTGGACGTCGTGCTCGGTGAGGGTGACGACCAGGTCGCTGCGGTGCCAGCCGTTGGCCTTCTCCTTCCAGCGGCCTTCGGCGAGCCAGCCCTGCAGGTGCTTGCCGTACGCGCTGATCTCCTCGGCCGGCGCCGTGAACGACACATACAGGTACAGCTCCGACAGGACCAGCCGCGGGACGGGGAAGGTGTAGTCGAGGCCGTAGTCGTACCGGTAGTGGACGACGCGCCGACGACCGGCGCCATCCTCGCGCCATCCGGACTGCTCGGCGTTGGCCGGCTCCTGCGTGCGACGCCAGGTGCCTTCCTCAACACTGCGGGGCCGCTCGTGGCCGTCGCCCGCGAAGTGCTGATTCCAGGTCTTCACCTGCTGATCGGATAACTGCTCGATGACCGGATATGGCAGGTACATGGAGGACTCTCCTTCACAGTGAGGGCGAGGTGCGAAGAGAGCACGGCCCGGGGACGGAATGGCGTCCGCCCGAACCGTTCTCAGTGGCCAGGTCCCAACTCCTGTCGCGCTGAGAAGGGCTGGGCCGCCGTATGAGCGCACCACCGGACCGGCCGGTGCGGTGATCGGCTGTCAGGCCGTACATGCGGCGTGCAGGTTGTGCACGCGTGGTTTCGGGTGCTGCATGGTCAGGGGGCGGCTGCGGCGAAGTGGACGACAGTGCAACGGCGCAGTTCACGAACGACCTGCCGGGCCACGATGAACGGCAGATCAGGACTGTCGTAGCGGACCAGAGCGTCATGGACAGGCGCGCCAGTTTCCCGGGGCCGGGGGAAGAGGGTGCCGCGGACGCCGATCTGCTCCGCTTCCTTGACCTGAAGCATCACGTGACCATCGCGGAGCCGTGGGCAGAGCTGAGGAGCCCGGTCGGAGTCGACCGTGCACACGGGCGTGCGGCGGTCCCCGGTGTGTCCGGCGGAGCACCTGTCTGCACGCCCTCCCACCCCCGTAACTGGTAGCTCGTCGTCCAGAAGGGGCAGCAGCCACAGCATGCCCTCGGGTGTGCGGTCGGCTGATTTGTCGGAAGACCGCACACCGGAAGTTCTCCGTCGCGTCCCGCTGGCGCTGCGGGCGCAGCTCCTCCGCGTACGCAGGCCGCCCGGTGCGAGTGTCGGCGCACGGTTCCCACAGCACACCGTCCAGGTCTCGGTGGGCGGCATCCTGCGCGGTGTCGGCGTAGGAGACCCCCGCCGGTGAGATCGTGATGCGCGTGAGCGGCGTGAACTCGCCAGTCCACGGGATCACGTACGGGGCTATGGGGCTGGGTACGGTCACGTCTTTCCCCGGGTGATGGCGGATTGGTGGAGCTGAGGTGTGCGCTCCCCGCTGCCGGGCCCATAGGGGGAGGCACCGGCAGCAGGGGGCGTTCGGTCCGTGCCTCCGGTGCCGTGGGGGAACGAAACCGCCGAAGGCACGGTGTCTACGAGGTGGCAGCGTCGACGCTGCTGATGAACGCGCTGAGCGCGCGGATGGGCCCTGGACGCCCTGGAACTGCCGCCCGGGGCGACGGTCCTGGTGACGGGCGCCGCCGGCACCGTCGGCGGCTACGCGGTGGAGCTGGCCAAGGCCGGCGGGCTGACCGTGATCGCTGACGCAGCCGAAAAGGACCGAGACCTCGTCGCCGGATTCGGAGCCGACCATGTACTCCCGCGCGGGGACGGACTGGCCGAGCGGGTTCGCGAACTGCGGCCCGGCATCATCGACGGCGCAGGGCTGAATGACGCGGTGACCGCGGCTGTTCGCGACGGCGGGGGCATCGTGTCGTACGTGGGATTCACCGGGGCCACCGACCGTGGAGTCCACTGGCATCCCCTGTTCGTCCGCGACCGGATCCGGGACACGGCGACTCTGGCGGAGCTGCGTGACCAGGCCGAGTCAGGCGTCCTCACGCTCCGCGTCGCGGCAACCTTCCCCTTCGAAGAGGCAGGCCGGGCACACCAGCTCATCGAAGCCGGCGGCGTCCGTGGGCGCCCCGTTCTGCTCTTCTGAGTCGGGAAGCGCGGGAGTCGGCCTGCAGGGAGGAATGGACCCGACTTGGCAGAGGGGCGCGACGCAGTCCTTGTTGGTCAGGCGGCCAGCGTCGCAGTTGTCCAGCTACTGTTCCCCGCGGCCGGGGACCATGCGACCGAATGAACCGCCACCACCCATATGGAAAGAACGTTCTATACAATAGGTGCATGTCGAAGCTTGAGACTGCACCAGGGCGCCGGTCAAAGGCGCGTGAGCGGCTGCTGAGCACGGCGAGCCGGCTCTTCTACGCCGAAGGCATCCGGGCGGTCGGCGTTGACCGCGTCATGGCGGAGGCGGAGATCGCCCGCGGCACCTTCTACCGGCATTTCGAGGGCAAGGACGACCTCGTGCGGGCCTACCTCGAAACAACGGACCAGGACATCCGCGACCGCATCGGCGCGGCCAGGGAGGAGATCGCCGACCCCACTGCTTTCCTCCGGGCCGTGGCAGCCGGGATCGGGGAAGACTTGTGCGGCGTGGGCTTCCGCGGCTGCCCGTTCATCAACGCGGCCGCCGAGTACCCGGAGCGGGACAGCGCCATCCACCAGGCGGTGCTGACGCACCGGGCCTGGTTCCGTCAGGTGCTCCAGGACGCGTTCGAGCAGGCGGGTGCGGCTGACCCCGCACGCTCGGCCGATGCCATGGTGGCCATGCGTGACGGAGCGATGGTCGCCGGCTATCTGGGCGATCCGCAGAAGGCGAACGACACTCTCGTGCACAGCGTCGCCGCTCTCCTGGCAGCAGGCTGACTGCTTGCCCTCCTTCTCCTGAGCGCACCTTGGAGTGCACGCATGCCTGCGCCTCCGCCCCTTCAGCAAGGGGGCGGAGGCGGTGGCGCGGGAGGCGGCTTCACTCGGTGGTGGCGGCTTGCTCCACGATCTTCGTCACGGCGTCCGGGTTGGTCAGCTGGACGGCGTGCGGGGCGTTGATCTCGGTGGTGTGCGCGTGGGCCCGTGACGCCATGAACTGCTGGGCGGCGGCCGGGATGGCGTGGTCGTCGTGGGCGACGAGATACCAGGAGGGGATCGTCTTCCAGGCCGGAGCGCCGGAGGGCTCCCCGAAAGCCTGCGCGGTGGCGGGTCTCTGGGTGGCGGCCAGCTGGGCGGCTGCAGCGTTGCTGATCTTGTTGCTGACGAACACGTCGCGGAACTTGTCGGCCTTCAAGTACAGGTCGATGCCTGTGCTGCCGTCCGGCTGGGTGAAGGGGACGGCGTTCAGGGCGGTGGGGACGGGTGCGTTGGGGTCGTCGCTGAGATGGCTGCCAGGGAACTTGGCGTTGAGGGCCAAAGCGCTCTCACCCTTGTCCGGGGCGAAAGCGGCGACGTACACGAGCGCCTTGACGTTCGGGTTGCTGGTGGCGGCGTTGGTGATGACGGCGCCACCGTAGGAGTGGCCGACCAGAATGATCGGGCCGTGGATCGTCTTGAGGTAGTCGGCCAGATAGGTGGCGTCGCCGCTGAGGCCGCGCAGCGGATTGGCATGGGCGGTGACCGGATAGCCGTCGGCCTGCAGCCGCTTGACAACGCCGCCCCAGCCGGCCGAGTCGGACCAGGCGCCATGCACGAGGACGACAGTCGGCTTGGCGGCGGAGCGGGATCTGGCGTGGTGAGCGGGGTCGGCCGAGGCGGTCGTAGCGAGACCTGCGGCGAGGGCGAGGCCGACTGCGCCGAGGGCGGCAAGACGGACCGGGCGGTGATTGAGCATCGTGCATTTCCTTGTGCTGTGAGGTGACGGACAGGCAGATCAGCTGTCCGTGGGGGCGCGGGGCGACACTGGTCGGGTGGAGGTGGACCGCCCCGCGCAGCCGGTGGGGAACGGCGCTGGCGGATGGTGCTGTCAGATGCGGCTGAGCTCGTGGCGATCTGCCCAGCTGAGCGCGTAGTCGGCGACTTCTTCCCATCCGTCCTGGCCGAGAGTGAAGTGGGAGCGGCCGGGGAACTCCTGGTAATCGGTGATGGCCGGGGACTTGCGGTACAGGCGCCAGTTGGCCTTGTTCACCTTCGCCGGCACGATGTGGTCGGCCCCGCCCGCGATGAACAGCAGGGGAGCGCGCCGCCGGTTGCGGAAGTCGACCTTCGTCGCGGCGCGGGGGTTGAAGTTGGCGAATGCGCCCTGGAAGAGCACGCGAGCCGATCCGGGCACCTGGTAGCGCTCGTAGACCGCGGCGGACTCCTCCGCGCTGAGCGTGTTGGTGAAGCTGTAGTGGAACTGCCGCGGCGTCAAGCCGATGGCCTTGTTCTTGTTGGCGGGATTGCGAAGCACCGGCCAGACCGACTTCACCGTGGAGTACGGCTGCGGGAGCACGCCCTTGACGGGAGCCGAGTCGATGGCGACGCCGGCACGGCCCAGACCCCGGTCCAGCAGCACCTGCGTAATGGCCCCGCCGAAGGAGTGCCCGATGATGACGGGCTGCTCATCCAGTCCGCGGATGACCCCCTCGTAGTGGGCGATCACCTCGCGCAGGCCCACCCCCGCGACGCGGGAGGAGTCGCGCCGAATCTCTTCGACCTCGGCGTCGAGACCCGGCCAGGCGGGTGCGACGACCCGGTAGCCCTGCGCCTGGTAGCGCTCGATCCATTTCTCCCAGCTGCGTGGGGTCATCCAGAGCCCGTGGATCAGCACGACGGTGCGGGCGGAGGCGTAAGTCACGAGAACTCCCGAAACTGAATAGAACGTTCTGTTCACTTCACGGTAGGTCGGGATCGTCGACCTGGCAAGCGAGGCAGAGAGTGGGCTACGTCGCACCCCGGACCGCGGATGCCGCTGGAGAGGTTCCGCTCGCGGCGCGCAAGACGCCGCGGCGTTGTCGGCGACTGTGACGCGAGCGGTGAATGGATCCTCACCGCGCTCGCCGAGGACGTCACCGCCTTGGCCGCGGCGGGCGGCGCCGAGGCGAGTTCGTACGGGTCGCGGTCCCCCGGACAGGTCGGACCTGTCAGTCGCCCCTACTGTCCCGGCGCGCGCTGAGCGGAACCGGATGGGCCAGGTCAGGGCTGTGATGGCGGACAGGTCCGGCTGCGTGAGGGCAGAGGAACGACGGTGGCGCCCTGGCGCAGGGCGTCGTTCAGGACGGTGTCGATGGCGGCCTTGACGGTGTCGGCCTCGGGCAGGGCACGTTTCACGGGGCGGGCTCCGGGGTGTGGCGGGCGAGGAACGCGGCCGTCTCACGGTGCTGTCCCCCAAGACGGTGGCAGACGTAGGGGGCGAGACGCTCGCCGTCGGCCAGGGCCTCCTCCTTCTGGGTGAGATGTGCGGTGAGTGCCTGCAGGCTGGCCGGCCTAAGGGCGGTGTTGCGGCACGCCAGGGGCTGGCAGTTGACCATGAATGGCTGTTCGGCGATGTTGGCCGTACTCCGGCACAGGGCTCGGTCGGTGACGACTTGGCCGTCGAAGACGGCGTGGCGGGCGAACTCGGCGAGCCGGGCTTCAGCCTCTGCGCCGGCCGGTCCGGTCATGGCCGGGCAGTCGTCGTCGGCACCCATCTCGGCCAGCAGTTGGCCGCGGACGAGGGTGGGTGAATCTCGCGCAGTCGTCGAGCGACCTGAGATGAACGCCGGCGAACCCTTGAGACCTGTTCCTGCTTCCGGCGATCGGGGGCAGGCCCGGGTTTCGTCCACCACCGGCATCATGGCCTTACGTAAATCCACACGTTGGCGTAGCCGTCACGGAAGCGCGGCCAGAACCCGCCAGTTGGCCACTCTGAGGCCCTAGTTGACCAGGAGGCCCGCTCCCTGGTCTGGAAGGGATGTGAGTGTCAGCGCTTGATGCGGCTGCGCATGGCGAGGACGGCCAGCGCCAGCAGTACGGGCTCGGTGAAGCGGCTGACCATTTCGGTGTAGGTGCCCCAAGCCGTGAGGTCCTGGCCGCTGGAGCGGAACACGACAGAGTTCAGCACCACCTGGATAGCCTGGTCGAGGCGCTCCCCAGTGAATCGGTCATCGAGCGGTAGCGTCAGCTGCGGGTCCTGCTTGTCCACGATCAGCGTCACCGACCCGCCACCAGCCGGAATGGTGCCGGTGGCCACTTGTTTCGGGAATGAGTCGGGAAGGCCGAACCCCATCATGAGCACGATGGTGACTGCCATGGCCGCCACCAGCCACCCCAGGGCGCGTGAGGCACGCAGGCCGTAGCCGGACAGCAGCCAGTACGCCCACAGCAGGCCCCGTTCGCCGGGCGAGGTGCCGGTGTAGTCATGGCGGCGCATCTCCATCTCGCCGTAGTAGAAGTCTGCAGCGCCGGGCTCGTTCTTGCCGTCCTCGAACGCCTTGCGCAGCTGCCGGTAGATGGCAGCCACATCTTCCGGGTCAGGGGTCTGGTCGGGGTCGGGGTGGTGCGGCCCGGTTCGCCAGTGTCGGGGGAATGGGTGCTGGCCGGGTGGCGCGGCGGGCTGGCCAGAACCTTGGGCGCGCCAGTGGTGTTCCTCAGCCAGGGTGCGCCGGCGGCTCCACCGGCAAGGCCATATGTGGTGGCGATGGCGAGGGCCGGTGGGGGTGGGGGCGAAGGTGCAGCGGCCTTCCAGTCGGAGCTGGTCCAGGTGGAAGGCGCCGGCGAACAGACAGTCGCTCAGGTCGATGTCGGTGAACATCAGGTGCACAGTGTCCACCCCCCGCACCGAGACCACCCGCACCCCGTCCTCGGAGCCGCGCAGCCGGCCCTCGCCCACCGCCCTACCGGTGGGGTCGGTGAAGGGGTGGGGTGGGCGGTGACCGCCACGGGGAACAACAGCACCGCCAGGCTGAGGTCCACGGTTGCGTAGCGCAGCCGTAGCGTTGCCGTCACCTCCCACCGCGTCCGCTTGCAGCGCACCTCACGCGCCGCAATCTCCAGCGTCACCGGCGCCTCGAACACCGCACCGGACAGATCCATCGCTCCTGCACACACCACCGGCCCGAACCCCGGCATCACCGCAAACCGCGCCCCGTCGAACCGGGCGTCGCCGAGGCGGGGTTTTCCAGTGACGGCGTCTTGGAGCGCTTGGAGCAGGGCTTGGAGGAGGGGCTGGTGAAGGGAGTGCCGCGGTGGTCGATCTCCGCGCCAGGAGTCAGGCTGGTCAGGTAGGCGTCGCGGTCGGTGTCGTCCAGGTGGGCCAGGCATGCGGTGTGGCCGGTGAAGTGCTCATGTCCTGGTGACTCCGGGGCGAGCAATAGTCAAGACCTGTGGATGAGAATTTTGTTCGAGGGCGGGGGTGTGGGGTTCGAACGCGCGAGGACGTTGCTGCCCTGCCGGTTTCCAAGCCCACCGCCGGGATGTCTCGCATCAGGCAGGGTCACGCGCGGTGTCCGGGAGGCGTCAGGAACAACTCCCGATCGCGCCAAACCACGATGACGGACAGCACCAGAAGCAGGACGGTCTGGATCACCTTGGTGTCCGGGTGCGTGAGGAACATCTCGTTGCCGAAGTTGGCGGCGAGGTGGAAGACGATCGCGACGAGGACGCTGCGGCCGGCGCGGTAGTAGAGCCAGTTCATCAGGATGACGAACGGTATCAGCGAGACTGCGTAGTTGAGGCTGTGGATCAGGCCCTCCTCGACGACCTCCGCCTGGTAGTAGCCCTTGATGAAGCCGAGCGGCACGTGCCACAGCACCCAGACGACACCGAACAGCAACGACGTCCACAGGACGTTCATCCGGGACGCGAGCGCATCCGTGCCGTAGGTTTTCCAGGCGACCTCCTCCAGGACGGGGGCCAGGACGAGCGTGATCCACGCCGGCAGCAGGCCCGTCGCGAACGTGAAGCCGTTGCGAAGCTCGAACTGCGAGACGTCGTAGCCGAACGGGATGGTGATCGCGGTAGCGACGAGCAGGGCGCCGGGGAGCAGGGCGACGGCCGCCAGCCAGACCCAGGCGCGAGTGCCGCGCGGCGCGACCAGGCGAGCGAGGACGTCGCTGGTGAGCCCGTCCCTGCGGATGAACCAGATCGCCACGACGACCGGGGCGGCGAGACCGGCCAGGCCGAGGCCGGTCATGACGGCGATAGTGCCCTGGCTGGGATCGGGCTGGTGCGACAGCCAGGCGGCGGTGAACCACAGCGCCCACGGGATGGCGGTGGCAAGGACGTAGAAGGCGAGGGGATGGCGGTAACGGCTGACGTTCTTTAGCTCCAGCGCACGACGCGCACTATCAGGCCGGGTGGGTTGTGCCGTGTAGATCATGACCGCATCCTTTCTCTGCTGCAGAGCAATCGCCACGGCTTGCAGGGTTAGTTCCGGGACGCGTCAGGGTCGCCTCAGGGTCCGGGGGGCGCGGCGGCGAATAACAGTCAAGATCTGTGGATCGTTGAAGTTATCGGCTGATGCTCCGGTGCCATCGGATCTCGCCTTCGTGCCATTCGTCGGTGGGTGTGAGCCCGGCGGCAGTGGCGACGGCAGCGGATCCCCAATGTTCGGGGTGGATGTGGGCGATGACGGTATGCACCGGCTGCCGGCTGAGCCAGTCGACGAGTCCCCGGGCTGCTTCGGTGGCGATGCCTCTACCCTGCCACGGGGTCCCCACCACCCAGGCGATCTCGGCGATGGGGCGTGTCCAGAAGGACTGACCGTCGCCTGGACGGTGCCCGTCAGGCAGGACTCGTCACGGAGCCGGATCACCCAGTTCAGCCAGGACACGGCCGGATCGGGAGAGCCTGCGGTCATGCGCTGGTAGCGCGAGCGCAGGGCTTGCGGGGTGTCCGGAGTGCCGCCGATGAAGGTGTGCAGGGCCGGATCGGACAGCACCGCGGCCATCTCCTCGGCATGCGCAACGTGCAGCGGCAGCAGATCCAGCCGCCTGGTGCTGATGGCCTGGGCCGCGAGGGTACTCACGCCGCGACCGCCTCGGAGCGTTCGACGAGCTGGCCGCGTTCGAAGCGGGCACCGGCCCGGACGAGGGCGACGAGGTGGGGCGCGTTCACGGCCCGCCACCGCTGCTGGGCGGTGAAGACCATGGCCAGGGCGGCGGTGCGCGAGCCGGCCCCGCGGGTGACCTTGGTCCGCAGGCGGACGGTGGAGAAGGTGGACTCGATCGGGTTGGTGGTCCGCAGGTGGATCCAGTGCTCGGCGGGGAAGTCGAAGAACGCCAGCAGCTCGGCCTCATCGTCGGTGATCTTCTTGACGGCCTTGGGGAACTTCGCGCCGTAGAGCTGGGCGAACGTCTTGATCGCCGCTTGGGCGTGCTGCTTGTCCTCGGCGTTGTAGATGTCCTGGACGGCCTTCTTCGCGCCCGGTTGCGCGGACTTGGGCATGGTGTCAAGCACATTTGCGGTTTTGTGAACCCAGCACCGCTGCTCGCGGGTGGCGGGGAACACCTCGGCCAGGGCTTTCCAGAAGCCCAGGGCCCCATCGCCGACCGCCAGCACGGGAGCGCGCATGCCCCGGCGGGCGCAGTCGCGCAGCAGGTCGGCCCAGGACTCCCCGATTCGCGGTAGCCGTCCTTGAGCGCGACCAGCTCCTTGGAGCCGTCGGCGCGCACGCCGACCAGGACGAGCACGCAGGCTTTGGCCTCCTCCAGGCGGACGTTGAGATGGATACCGTCGGCCCACACGTAGACGTAGTCGACCTCCGCGAGGTCGCGGTCCATGAACGCGGCGTGGTCGGCCTGCCACTGCTGCGTGAGCCGGGTGACCGTCGCCGGGGAGAGCCCGGCCGAGCTGCCCAGGAACTGCTCCAGCGCGGGCACGAAGTCCCCGGAGGACAGTCCGTGCAGGTAGAGCAGCGGAAGCATCTCGCTGATCTTCGGGAACTTGCGGCACCACGGCGGCAGGATCGCCGAGGAGAACCGCTTGCGCTCACCGGTTTCGGCATCGACGCGCTTGTCGTTCACCCGCGGCGCCTTGACCTCGACCACCCCAGTCGCGGTGGTCACCTTCCTGGGCTGGTGGTAGCCGTTGCGGACCACGAGCCGTCGGCCTGTCTCGTCCCGCTGGTCGGCCAACTCGGCTATATACGCGTTGACTTCGGCATCCAGGGCCGCCGCGAGCATCCGCCGGGCGCCCTCCCGGACGATCTCGTCGATCAAGGAGCCGTTCGGCGTGGTGCCGTCGTCGTTGACTACGCTGAGCACGGACATGCCTTCCCGACCGGTGCTGCGAACACCGGCCTACTCGATGACCATCAGTCGATCACTCGGGAAGGTACGCCCTTCGCGTGCTCCCCGAGCTCGATCCACAGGTCTTGAGCATGGCTCCTCCGGGGGGCTTTCGGCTTATGTCAGGTGATCAGCAGCACCCTGCCACCGCAGACCCGGCCACCGCGTAACGTTCAGAAAACTGGACGCCGTACTCGCGTTCCGCACTTCCCTGCCATCGAGGCCGCTGAGCACGAAGCGGCCAACTGAAGCGCTCACTGGCAACTGGCGCGCTCAGTCGCAGGTCCTGTGACTGAGCGCGCTACTTGGTTGCGGCCACGCTTCCGTGAAGGGTCGACTCGATGAGGTACGACCCGACGACACATCCGCCGTAGTGGTCCGGAAGCACGGCCGCAACCCTTCCGTTGGTCAAATTGCTTGGCTCACTCGACGACAGGCACTCCAACCCGATTCCAAGCGTCGAGCACGGCGCGGTACTCGACGCTGTCCGTGCCATGGCGTGTGCGAGCCGCTGTAGCGGTCAGCCGTGCCCAGTCGGCGAAGAGCAGTCCCTCGCGCAGACCGTCCCCGGTAAGCGCATCCCACCAGATACGCCCGGCGCCCTCCCACGCCTTGCCGCCCAGCCTCTGAGCGACCAAGTAGAAGGCATGATTGGGGATACCACTGTTGATGTGGATGCCGCCCTGATCCTTATGGGTACGGACGTAGGCGTCCATATGGGTGGGCTGCGGATCTTGTCCGAGGATGCGGTCGTCATACGCCGTGCCAGGAGCCTTCAGCGAGCGCAGGCCAACGCCGTTGATCCCGGGCGCGAGGAGTCCTGCACCACAGATCCAGTCGGCCTCCTCAACTGTCTGGTTCAAGGTGTATTGCTTCGCCAGTTGACCGAAGACGTCAGCGAGTGAGGTGTGCAGTGCGCCATGCTCGCCTGACCAGTCGAAGTAGTGCAGCATCTCCTCGACTCCGTGCCACACCTCGCCGGCTATTACGTCGAGGCACTGGCTGAACCGGCCGAAGATTTCCCCGTCCCCATCCCCGAGTATCAGTTCCTCGCCGTTCCAGAAGGCGTTGTTGTAGTGGGCGCCGTAGTGAACGAAGGCGATCAGTGGCCGTTCGGCGAGTGGGTCGCGCCCTAGCACCTCACGGCCGAAGGTGGTGACGGCCACAAGCCCCTCATATGTCTCGTCGACAGCCGGGTCGTCGGTAGACGGCTGACCGGTCCAACGGGCCAGTACTAGCTTGATCTTTAACCTGTACGGCGGGGTCGTGGGGTTGTTGACTTCTTCGTTCGCTGTTTCCCGGTGTCTGGTTTGCGGACGGTGTGCACGTCGTGGCGCGGGGCGGGCCGGGTGTTCTTGCGGCCGGGTGGTCGTCCCGGGCCGGGGCGGGAGGATTTCGGTGCCTGGGCGGGGCAGGCGGCCTGCGGGCGGAGGTGCCGAAAGTCGCGGCGGACGCGGGCCGGGGTGAGCCTGTTTGGGGGGTTCGGCTTCTCCCACGGCCGGCGCAGGTCGGCCGCCAGCGGGCGGGCCAGCCGCAGCTGTGTGTAGACGGCGAGGATCAGCCAGGTCCACCGGTCAGCCGCCTCAGGGGTGCGGATCTTCGGGCAGGTCCAGCCCAGCGTCTGCTTGAACAGCCGGAACGTGTGCTCGATGTCGAAGCGTCGCAGGAAGACCTGCCAGAGCAGGTCGACCTGGGTGTCGGTGGCACCGGTGCCCGACCACCACAGCCACACCGGCTTCGGGGTCGCACCGCTGGGCAGGTACTCGACCTGCAGACGGATCACAGTGCCCTCGATGACCGGCAAAGCGCCCAGCTGGGAGACCCACGCAGAGCGGTGAGTCAGCCTGGGGTGGAGCCGGTCCCAGGCCCTGGCGGTGGCCGTGCCATACAGACGGGTCTCGGTCACGGTCGCCGCATCGGGAGTGTTCCAGGTGGCCGGATCGCCGAAGACGAACTCGCCGCCGTGGCGGGGCGGACGGCCGCGCGTGCCCGGCTCGCGGGGCGGGGCCGCCCGGCGCAGGACTCGGTCCGAGCGCATCCGGCCCAGCACCTGCACCGGCAAGTCGTTGAGCAAGTGGGCCAGGCGGGGCACGTCGTATCCGGCGTCCACCACGATGAGGATGTCGGGGTCGTCGTCCTTCCACTGCCCGGCGTCCATCAGCCGCTCGATGAGCTCGCGCATCTGCCGGGCGGTGACGGTGGCGGCGTCGTCCCCTGGCGCCAGACGCAGGGCATCCAGCGGCGCGGTCCAGGAGCTGCGGCCTGCTTCCAGCGCGCAGATCACCGAGTAGGGCCAGCCGGGGATGGGGATGTGCTGGTCCTTGCCGCGGCCGTAGGTGTGACACAGGATCCGCTGCGGTGAGGTGTGCGCGTCGGGGCGCAGCCAGCAGGTGATGTCGGCGGCCAGCACCAGCCGGCCGTCCGCCGCCCTCGGCAGCGGCACCGCAGCCAGGGCCCGCCGGAGCCGGGCGATGTCCACCCGGCCTGCGGCCAGGGCGTCATACAGTCCGCCGTGTCCGCGGCGATGCTCGCCGACCAGTGAGAGTTCCACCAGCGAGCGGACTGGGCCGTCCGCACACAGCACGGCGTCGGCCAGCTCGAACAGAGCATCCGAACGCTTGGTCAGACAGGAGTAGAACTCGCCCCGGAAGCATGACAGTTCCGCGAACGGTTCCTGCCGGACAGCATGGTGCAACAGACTCATCCCCACGGCCTTCGCGCTGATCACGTGTATTCCTTGGTCGGAGCACATGGTCAGCCGAAGGCCGCCTGCGCATAGGGCAGTTACCGACGCGAGTGATCAAGTACGACGAGCTGTTCGAGGCCCGAGGTTAAAGATCAAGCTAGGGCGCGTATGGGGTCGTGATCAATGAGCCTCGCAGCTTCCGGGGCGGGTGCCCGTCTGGGGTACGGGGCCCGGCGATCTGCGGCTGCGCCGTGTGCGCGAGTGACCGGAAGCGATGCCGCAGGCAGGCAGTCGGGGTCCGGGGACCCCGGCTGCCTGCCCGCTGCGACGGTGCGTCAGACGATGGCGAGCCGGTCCACCAGCAGCTCCACCCTGCGCTCGGTGTCCTGCGGCGGCAGCCGTCCCGCCCGGGTCAGGGTCGCCAGCCCGTGCAGGGACGCCCAGAACACCTCGGTGAACAGGCCTGGATGGACGCCGTCCCCGGCGACCTCGCCCAGGCTCTCCAGCAGCGCGACGAAGGCGTCCTTCAGAGGCTCGGGGGTGTCCTCGTTCGCGAACGCCAGGCCGCCGTCGAGCTGGAACATGGCGTCGTAGACCGCCGGGTTACGTTCGGCGAAGTCGAGGTAGGCGCGGGCGAGGGCGGCGACCCGGGTGCGGGGGCCGTCCGCGGCGGAGGCTGCGGCGCGCACCGCCGCGGCCATCTCGGCGGCGCCTTCGAGGGCGACGGCGCCGATGATCTCGCGCTTGCCGCGGAAGTGGCTGTAGAGGACGGGCTGGCTGTATTCGATGCGCTCGGCGAGCCGGCGGGTGGTGACCGCGTCCCAGCCCTGTTGCTCGGCGAGTTCGCGGGCCGTCGCCACGATGAGGCGCTCGCGCTCCGCCCGTTCGCGCTCCTTGCGTTCCTGTACCGACATGATTCGATCCTAGCATCGCTAGACAATCGAGCGGCAGTAGTACTAGCGTTGCCTCATTACCTAGCAACGCTAGATGCCGGGAGGGTCATCATGCTCAACGCACTCGAGGTCGTCACCACGGTGGTCGTCGGTGTGATGGTGGGGGTGGAGTTCTCCGTCGCCTTCGTCATCAACCCGATCCTCAACGCCCTCCCGGAGGACAGTGGCCAACTCGGCCGCGCCCACGGGGGCCGGATGCTCGGCGCCGTGATGCCGGTCTGGTACATCACCTCGCTCGTCCTCGTCGCGGTCTGGGCCATCGCCGGATGGCACCACCACGGCACCGGCCTCGTCGTCACCGCCGGCGCGTTGCTGATCCTCAGCGTGATCATGTCGATCCTGCTGCTCGTCCCGATCAACAACCGGGGCAAGACGTGGACCCCCGACAACCGGCCCGCCGACTGGAAGCAGCAGATGAACCGCTGGGACCGCTACCACTACGTCCGCGTCGCCGTCATCATCGCCGCCTTCGCCCTGCTGGTCGCCGCCCTCACCTGAGCCCGCGGGCCGACACCGCGCCGGTGGCGCACAATCCCCACTCCCCGGGCGGCAGCGGGCCACCGAAATCCCGACATCCGGGAATGCAGCTGCCGCTGAGAGCCCACAACTGCGATCCCGGCAAGCTACGCCCCTCGATGACCTGCGCGGCTTTCGGCTCTGGTCCGGGTGAGGTCTTTGATCCAGATCACCGAGGCGCGCAGCCGAAGCCCGGCGAGGTAGCTTTCCGGGGTCTTGTCGTAGCGGTCGCGATGCCCCGCCACGCCTTGAGCTTGTTGATCAGGCGCTCGACGGTGTTCCTCTCCTTGCAGAGCTCGGCGTCGTGGTCGACGGGGCGTCCCCCTTTGCGGCCCTTCGTCTTCCGGTTGGCGGCCTGGTCCCGTTTCTCCGGGATGACGGCCTTGATGCCGCGCCTGCGCAGGTGGACGCGGTTGCCGCGGGACGAGTACGCCCCCGGCGACCGCGTCCGGCCTGGTGCGAGGCCGCACGGAAAAACATGTGGAGAACGCCATGACCGGCTCACCAACCCCTTCGAGCGCTCCTGACGAGGGCGGTGCGCCGCGCTGGGTGAAGGTGTCTGTAGTTGTCGCGGTGGTCCTGGTGGCGGTGTTCGTGATCGTGCACCTGGCCGGCGGTGGCATGGTCGGGCACACGCCGTGAAGCCGTTCGGCGCGCGGCTGCGCAAGCTGACGCTGACCGCGCACATCACGGCTTCGCTCGGCTGGCTCGGCGCGGTCGCCGCGTTCCTGGCCCTCGCGGTCGCCGGGCTGGCCAGCGGCTCGCCGCAGACGGTGCGGGGTGCTTATGTGTCGATGGAGCTGGTGGGGTGGTGCGTGATCGTGCCGCTCAGTGTCGCCTCGCTGGTGACCGGTGTGGTCCAGTCGCTGGGCACCGCCACGCCGTGCGCGAGGCCATCCTGGACACCACCGCCCGGCTGGTTCACGACGGCGGCCTACGGTCGGTGACCATGTCCCAGATCGCCGAGCAGACCGGCATCGAACGCGCCACGCTCTACAAGTACTTCTCCGACGTCGAGGCCGTCCTCCTGGCCTGGCACGAACGCCAGGTCGCCGAGCACCTCCACCATCTGGCGGAAGTCCGCGACCATGCGGGAACAGCCCAAGAGCGGCTCGAGGCGGTCCTGAAGGCATACGCGGCCATCGCCCAGCAATGCCACGTAGGCGAGCTCGCCACCCTCCTGCACCAGGGCGAGCACATCACCCACGCCGAGCGACACCTGGCCCACATGGTGGAGACCCTCGTGGCCGAAGGCGCCGCGGCGGGCGACCTGCGGGGTGATGTCCCGCCCGCCGAACTCGCGCAGTACTGCCTTCACGCCCTGACCGCCGCCGGCCCGGCCTCCAAAGCCGCCGTGAACCGCCTCGTAGACGTAACCCTCCGCGGCCTACGTCCAGTTCACTGAGGCTGACAGGAACACCTCGCGCCCCGGCCACCGTCATCGACCTCCGGGCCCACCGGATCCGACGACGGCCCGTCCTGGGCGGTCTGATCAATGAGTACCGCCACGCTGCCTGACCGAATGGCATTGCCGCAGCGCACAGCGTCGAATCGTATTCTCGAGCGGCACAGGCGATGGAATTGGTGGGGTGGTTCGTGATCGTTCCCCTCAGTATCGCCTCGCTGCTGACCGGCGTTCTCCAGTCGCTGGGCACCGTCTGGGGGTTGCTGCGCCATTACTGGGTCATCGCGAAACTGCTGATCACGGTGCTGGCCACGCTGCTTCTGCTGGTGCACATGCAGCCGGTCGGACACCTTGCCGACGCGGCGGCCCGGGCCGCGCTGGCGGGCGGCGAGCTGGAAGGGATGCGCATCCAGCTGATCGCCGACGCGGCCGCTGCCCTGCTGGTCCTGCTCACTGCGGCCGCCCTGTCGGTGTTCAAGCCGCGCGGTGTGACCCGCTACGGGCGCCGCCGCCAGCGCGAGCAGAACCTCCTGCCGCACTGAACCTGGCCCCGAGGCCGGTAGGTCGCTGGAAATCGCCAGCTGACGCCCGCCACCGCAAACGCGCCGGGGCACACCATCAAAGGATGCGCCCCGGCGCATTTGCGCTGTGAGAGGTCAGTGGTAGGCGTGGACGACAGCGTGGCCCTTGCCCCGGCCGATCATCCACTTGTTGACCGGGGTCGTGATCACGAAGGCGACGGCGAAGCCGCCGAGCAGCGCGGTCCAGAACAGGGCGTCGGACAGGTGGGCGTCCATCGCGCCGCTGAGGGCGATGACGCCGTTGTCGACGAGCTCCATGATCGCGATGGAGGCGGTGTCCGCCGCCAATGCCACCTTGACGGCGCTCTTGAAGTCCAGGCCCGTCCTGCGGAGGGCGAACAGGGTGAAGGAGTAGCCGAAGACGAACGCCAGGGCGATCGCCAGGACCATGGTGGGCACGTTGCCCCACAGCAGGGCGGTGCCGATGACCATGCCGAGGATCTCGCCGATCGCGCATCCGGTCAGGCAGTGCAGCGTTGCCTTCGCCGCCGTTCCCCAGGACGCGCCGCCATGCCCACCGGGACCAGTGGCCGCCTGGTGTGCGGTGCGGTCGTGAGCGGTGCTGGTGTGGTGTGCGGTGTGGTCCATGACCGTCATCCCCATTCCCGTCCAGTGTCGGCCCGTTCCCGTTGCCACACCACAACAATATACCCCCAGGGGTATTCCGGGGAAGGGTGCAAGAAGGGGTGTGGCGGGCCGCGTCAGCCCTCCACACCCCTGCTGACGGAGTGGGTCAGCTCTTGCCGAGCAGCTCGTTCATCTTCTGGATTTCGGCCGTCTGGGAGCTGATGATCTGTCCGGCCATTTTCTTGGCGGGCGTGTAGGAGCCGTCGGCCTGCTCGGTCTTGGCCATGGCGACGGCACCCTCATGGTGCTCGATCATCATTTCCATGAAGGCGGTGTCGAACACGGTGCCCGACGCGTTCTTCAGCTTCTCCATGTCCTCGGCGGTCATCATCCCGCTGCCGCTGTGCATGGAGTGGTCGGCCCCTTCCGCGGGAACCTCTTCACCCCAGGCGGTCAGCCAGCCGGACAGCGTCTTGATCTCCGGGTCCTGGGCCTTCTTGATGTCCGCGGCGAGCTTCTGCACCTCAGCCGACTGGGCCCGGCTGGGCGCCAGGTCGGCCATTTCCACGGCCTGGCGGTGGTGGGGGATCATCCCCTGCGCGAAGGCGATGTCGGCGGCATGGTGCTGCTCCTGCGAGGCGGGCGCTGAGGCGGCAGCGGACGGGGAGGCGCCGGTGTGGCTGTTGTGCCCGGCCGCGCCGCCTCCGCCGCATGCGGCCAGGACGAGAGCGGCTGTGCCGGCGGCGGCCACGGCGGTGCCGCGGCGGATCAGGGATCGCTTGCTGATCATGGTGATGCAACTCCTTGACGCGCGCCCGTCTCGGCGCGCGGGATCAGAGGAATGTGAGAGCAGACGGCAGCGCGGCACCCGCCTTGGTCAGGGCATGCGGGGGTGCCGTGCGGGCCGCTCTATATCCGCAGGAGTTGCAGTTCGGAAAGGTCAGGCGGCGCCCTGCCGTGCACGACCGAGGACGGCGCGGCGATTGGAACAGCGGCAGCGGCCGGGGTGTCGGGCAGGGCGCTGGCCAGTGCGGGCGGCGCGTATGCGGAGCCGAGGCCGGCCGCCGCGCACGTACCGTCCGCGTGTGCGAGGTGCCCGGAGCCGCCGTCGGTGTGCGAACACACCCCGCTCGCCTGCTCCGTGGCATGGCTGTGGGCCATGGTCATGGCGTGCTCGGGTGCCGGCGCTCCGTTGGGAGCCAGTGCGTGCATCCCCAGGATCCCGGCCAGCACCGTCAGCACCAGCAGCGCGAACAGCGGCCCAGCGGGGCGGCTCGATCGGGTGCTGCTGGTCATGCTCGCCATCGTACGCATGCACACGCAACAGCCGAACAGTGGTCCTCGCCTGCTGACTTCCTCCGCGTGCCGTACCAGTGACGTTGAGGGGCCCGCGCACACGCCCTGGCGGGCACGGATTCATCGCGCGAGGCACCTCATGCTGAGCAGGCCCACTTGCCCGTGCCGTCATGCCTCGGCCACCGCCAGTACGCCAGCGTCCGTCAGCCTCCGGCGGCTGACGACCCCTCCCGTGCCGAGCTCTTCGCGAATGCCGTCGGCGTTACGTCCCGCCGCCGGTCTCGGGTACCGGTGTGCCCGGGGGTGTGAAGGCGGCGAGCACCGTGGCGGTGATGTGGTCGGCGGCGCGGTCGGAGGTGAGGCGGCCGGCGCGGATCTCCTCCGCCGCGCTGTGCATGACTGCGTGCAGGACATTGACCATCCAGGCGATCGGCAGGTCCGTACGGAAGGCTCCCTCAGCGCGGCCACGGGCGACCAGCGCCTCGACCCGGGCGGCGGGCCCGGCATGCAGTTCGCGGATGCGCCCTGCGGGGAGTTCCCGTTGCGCGGCGGCGAGCAGCGCCCGTGCTTGGTCCACCAGGTGCCAGCCGGCCTCGATGTACCGGGCCAGGGCGAGCCGCGGGTCACCGGTCAGGTCGACCGTGTCCAGTACTTCGTTGCCCCGGTCGATGGCGCGGCTCATCGCCGCGTCGACGACCTCCGCGCGGGAGGTGAAGTGCGCATACAGCGTCACCCGGCCCACGCCCGCGGCCCGGGCGATCTCGCTCAGGCTCGCCTCCGGGTTTTGTCCGAGGCATTCGGCGGCGGCCTGCACGATCGCCTCAATGCTGCGCAGAGCATCGGCGCGCTTGGTGGCCGTGGAGTTCTTGCTGCCCATGCGCCCACAGTACCCCGTACAACCCTGTTTGGGTTATACCCCTCGGGCGTATAAAGTGAACATCCTTGTACGACTTAGCGAGCGAGAGGTGAGCGTCATGAGCGACACGGAAACGACCACCACACGCGCATCGGACGCACCGCATCCGCTGCGCTGGACAGCCCTGGGGCTGCTGGGGCTGGCCCAGCTGATGCTGATCCTCGACATCACCGTCGTCGCGCTCGCTCTGCCTGACATGGGTGCCGAACTGGACCTGAGCCGCGCGGCATTGACCTGGGTGGTCAGCGGATATGCCCTCACGTTCGGGAGTCTGATGCTGCTCGGCGGCCGGGCCGCGGACCTGTTCGGCCCGAAGCGGGTCGTCCTGGTCGGGCTCGCTGTGTTCACCGCCGCGTCGCTGGCCGCCGGACTCGCCACCGGCGCCTCGCTGCTGCTCGCCGCACGAATCGCCCAAGGGGTGGGCGCCGCGCTGCTCTCGCCCGCTGCTCTGTCCGTGGTGGTGCGGCTGTTCGAGGGCGACGAGCGCAACCGCGCGCTGGGCGTCTGGTCGGCGCTGGGCGGCGGGGGTGCCGCGCTCGGCGTGCTGCTGGGCGGGCTGATCACGGCAGGTCCGGGCTGGGCCTGGGTCTTCTTCGTCAACGTCCCCGTCGGCCTGATCGTCCTCGTCTCGCTCGCCCGGATCTTGCCCCGCCTGCCCCGCGCGGCCACCGGCTCGCTCGACATACCCGGCGCCCTCCTGGTCGCCGCCGCGACCGGTGCCCTGATCTACGCCCTGATCCGTGCCGGCGACCGCGGCTGGCTGAACATCGTCACCGTTGCTCTGGTCGCCGCGTCAGCAGCCGCCTACGCGGCTTTTGCCATCTGGCAGCGCCGGGCGGCGGCACCGCTGATGGATCTGCGGCTGCTGGGCCGGCGCCCGGTGGTGGCGGGCACCTTCGTGATCGCCATCACCACGGCGCTGATGGTGGGGGCCTTCTTCCTCGGCTCCTTCTACCTCCAAAACCGTCAGGGCCACGGTGCTCTGATGACCGGCGTGCTGTTCCTGCCGGTGGCGCTGCTGACCATGGCCGCCGCCGCAACCGCCGGCCGCGTGATCGGCCGTCTGGGAGCACGGCTGCTGGCTGTGGTCGCCTTGGCTGTCGCAGCCGCCGGGTTCCTCGTACCGGTGCTCTGGTCCGGAACCACCGCGATGGTCACCGGCGTGAGCGTCGCCGCGGCGGGACTGGGCGCCCTGTTCGTCGTCGCCTCCGCCACCGCACTCGCCAGCGTCGCTCCCCACGAGGCCGGTGTGACGTCGGGCATCGTCAGCACCTTCCACGAGTTCGGCGCCTCGGCCGGTGCCGCGGTCGTCTCCAGCGCCGCCGCCACGAGCATTGCCGCCCACACCGGGGCTCAGACCGCCTCCGGCTTCGACGACGCGTTCCTCGTCGCCACGGGCATGGCCGCGGTCTCCGCCGTCATCGTCCTGTGGCTGATCCCCGCCAAGCAGCAGTAAGCCCAAGCCGACAGAACCAAAAGGCCGGTAGGGGCGCCGCGCCCAGCACCTCCACAGCTGCGGCGCAGCCGAAGCCGAAGACCCGCCTCCTGCATCCTGCCGGCCGCCGCATCGCAGCGATCCCACCCACAACGGAACGGGCGTACCGCACGCCCTCGAAGTGCTCACGGAGGCACTGGATGAATTTCGGCAAGCGCCGGTTGCTGACGGCCGGCATCACCGCAGCAAGTGTCGGCGCGGTACTGGGTGCAGCCCTCCTGATCGGCGGCCCCCAGCAGGAGGGCGACGACGGGCGAACCGGCCGGCAGGAAGCGGTCGCCGAACGCGGCCGGACCGTGATGCCCTTCGACCTCGAAGAGACCACCCACCACTTCACCCCCAGCGAGACGGGCGGGGTTCAGGATGTCGTCGCCGATCAGGCCGACGACGCCAAGCAGGTCGACCTCATACGCACCCATCTCCAGAAGGAGGCCAAAGCGTTCGGCCGGGGAGACTTCGGCGACCCCGTCCAGATCCACGGCGACAGCATGCCGGGCCTGGCGGAACTGGAAGGCGGCTACGAACGCATCGAGGTGCGCTACCGGGAACGTCCCGACGGGGCCACCCTCACCTACACCACCGAAGAGCACGCGCTGGTCGACGCTCTGCATGACTGGTTCGAAGCGCAGCTCAGCGACCACGGCGACCACGCCGAAGCCGGCCACTGATCAGCGAGCCGATCACCGGTGCAGGCCGTCACCGCGCACATCGCACGATCGGAAGTGGACAGCTTGAACGACCCGTACGAGTTGAGCGTGGGTGTGCCCTCCGTCGAGGTCTTCCGCCGCCTGCGCACCGATGCCGGCCTCTCGGACAAGGATCCCGAAGCGGTGGCGCTCGCCCTACCCAACACCTGGCACGGCGTGGTCCTCCACCACGAGGGGGAACCCATCGGCATGGGGCGCGTCATCGGTGACGGCGGTACCGCGTTCCAGATCGTCGACATCTGCGTACACCCCACGCACCAGGGGCGCGGCCTGGGCAAGCGCATCATGGCCGCGCTCACCGAGGAACTGGAGCGCCGGGCGCCCGCCACCGCCTACGTCTCGCTGATCGCGGACGGCCCCGCGCGCGTCCTCTACGAAAAGTTCGGCTTCGCCGAAACCGCCACGCACGACTCGATCGGCATGTACCGCGTGATGGGCGGGAGCCATGGGTCCAGCTGAGCAAGCGCGGGCCCACGCTGCGCTTCAACACGGCCCCGCCATCCGGAAGAACCCGGACGGCACGGAAGGGCCCATGGGCGACATCCTGCATCTCTGGACCACCCGCCGCTGAGACCAAACAGCGTGGGCCGGGCAGAAGTCCTGCCCGGCCCACTGCTGCTGCGCGCTACCACCAGCGCATCCCGATCGCGGACAGCTGCTGTCCAGGAGCGATGTTTCTGATCAGTGGGTGGTGGGCTGGCCTGGGCTGATCAGTTTGGAGCACGGTGTCGTCCCGCGGACCAGCCGCCTCAGCGGCGGGCAGCGGTGTGAGTGCCGGGCCTGCGGCGGGGTTCTGATCTGCTGTTTTATCAGGTAGCAGGTCGGGTGATCAGGTCGTGTCATCTGCATTGCCGGGTCTGTCCAGCAAACGGTGTTTCTGGGGTTGTTGGGGTTCAGCGTCGGGCGGCGGAGAGTCGGCCGTCGAAGGCGATCTCGAAAGCGTTGAGGGCGGCTTTCCAGCGTTGTGACCAGCGTTTGCGGCCCTGCCCGGTGGGGTCCAGGCTCATGATGGCCATGTAGACGCACTTCAACGCCGCCTGCTCGTTGGGGAAATGGTCACGAGCCCTCACGGCCTTGCGGATGCGTGCGTTGACGGACTCGATGGCGTTCGTCGTGCAGACAACTCGCCTTATTTCGGTGTCGAATTGAAGGAAGGGAACGAACTCGGCCCAGGCGTTCTCCCACAGCTTCACGATCGCCGGGTACTTCGTGCCCCATGCTTCGACGAACTCGAGGAACCGCTCCGTGGCGGCCTCCTCGGTCGGCGCGGTGTAGACCGGCTTGAGTATCTTCGCGATCTTGTCCCAGTCCTGGCGGGCCGCATAGCGGAACGACGCCCGGATCAAGTGGGGTGCGCTCGCGCCAGCCGGCCCAGGCAGCCGCGGTGGCCGAGCACGGCCGGTGGGACGGCGTCCTGCCCCAGGTGCGACTGCTGGCCCAATGGCCCGACGGCGAGGACGAACCGACCCGTTTCTGACTGTCCGGCCTGCCCGACGACACTCCGATCGCCGGCCTGGTCCGCCTGGCAAAGATCCGCTGGCGGATCGAGCACGACTACCGGGAACTCAAGCACGGCCTGGGCCTGGACCACTTCGAAGGCCGCTCCT
>NZ_JBHWJT010000061.1:0-25068 GCF_042731325.1 Streptomyces sp. NPDC059866
CGCACCGGACGCGGAATCGCCCTGGAAGACCTCACGGGCATCCGCGAACGGGTACGGCTTCGCAAGCCCCAACGGGCCACCCACTCCAGCTGGTCCTTCGCCCAGCTGGGAAGCTTCATCGCGTACAAGGCCCGCCGGGCGGGAGTACCGGTGGTGTACGTCGATCCGGCGTGCACCTCCCGCACTGCGCCGAGTGCGGCCACATCGACAAGGCGAACCGGGTGAGTCAGGCCTGGTTCGCATGCCGGTCCTGCGGATTCGTTGATCACGCGGACCGGAACGGCTCCCGCAACATCCGCGCGAGAGCGTGGGAGTTGTGGCGAAGCGGGGCGCAGTCAATCGCCCCTGTCCCACCACCACGCCAGCGCGGCGGTGGGACTGGACGCAAACGCAGCGTCACCGCCAGTGACGCCCGTTGTGCAAGCCCATCGCTTTAGCGAGCTTTAGCGATGGGTAGTTGACCCCTGCTGCAGGTAGGCCCGTGTCACGGTCTGCCGCACACTGTTGCCGGCGGCGTCCTTGGCGGTGACCCGCAGCGTCACGTACGCGTCGCCGCGCACCCCGGACGGCCGTGTGACGGTCGCCTCGTAGGCGTTTGCCCCTCTGTCACGCAGCGAGGCCCGGCTCCAGGTCCGGCCGTCGTCGTACGACGCCTGGACCTGCATCACCACACCCTTCGGTGCGGCCAGTCCGTCCTGGGCGCGGACCGCCAGCCGAACGGCATGCGTACGGCCGGACTTGACCTCGTTGCGCTCGTCCACCGGAACGTCGTAGTCGACCTGGAGCAGCGGGAGCAGCTTCGCCTCGCCGCCGGCCGCGGACCGGAACGACCAGGACGTCTCGGTCTCGGTGCCGTACGCCCACTCCTGCGACGCCCGGCTGGTCGACAGGTCCAGCCGGTAGTCGGCCGCCCCGGCGGGCACCTCGAAGTCCGTCCAGGCGCTGCCCGCCTCGGCGATCTCCTTGCCGTCGCGGAAAAGGACCGCCCTCGCCGTGTCACCCTGCTGGGAGGCGCCGACGCCGCCATCACCGCCCGAGCTTGCGAGCTTGCGTGACCAGTGCCCGGACGTCGAGTCGGTGAACTCCGGTATGCGCAGGGCGAGGACGTTCCCGTCGCGGACGGAGGCGAGACCGGCGCCGTGCGGGATCGACGGACGCACGACCGATTCGTTCCAGGTCTCCCGCAGCTGCTCACCGGCACGGTAGGTGCGCGGGGCGCTGCGCATCCCGACCATCAGTTCGCGGTCCTGACTGACCGTCTCATGGTGCACCTTGTGCTCCCAGGCGGTGTCCCCCGCCGAGACGTACTCGGTGCGCTCGAAGCCCGTCGGGACGAACCGGGAGTACTGGAGCCAGGCGAAATCCTGGTACGGACGGCGGGCGAACCGCTGCTCGGAGGCCCACGGCGTACCGCCGTTGTCGGCGTACGTCGTGCGGATGACGGCGCTGTTGTCCTCCGTGACGGTGTGCACGACCTTGTCGGGGATGCGCTGCGAGGAGACCTGCATGACGTCGTACAGGTACGGGCTGCGGGCCGTGCCCGTGAAGTGCACCTGCGTCCTGCGGTCCTTGATGCGGGCCAGCAGCTTGGCGCCCGCGTCGGCGCCGATCCTGACGGTGGGCAGCGCCCAGCGGTCGCCGGCGGGCTCCCAACGGGTCCACGGCTGGTTGCTGAAGTGGACGAGGGCCACGGCCGCGACCCCGGCCTCGGCGGCCTTCGTCAGCATCTCCGGCTCGTAGATGTTGTCGCGGTTGGTCACCACGGCGAGCTTGCCGCGAGCGCGGTCGAAGCGCGGCGCAGAGAGATCCCCCGCGTCGACGGCGGTCAGGCGCCGGCCCCGGTCGTCGAGGAGCGGGGACTGCGGCATGTAGTAGGCCCGAAGGTCGATGCCGGACCCGGGGACCTCCGCCCGGAGGAGCGGTGCGACGAGTTGCCAGCGGGAGGCGAACTCGAAGGTTCCGTCGGTGACTTCGGCGGTGGGGCTGACGTAGATCCGTTGGGCGCTGTCGAAGTACATGACGCCCTGGGTCAGACCGACACCGTCGATCTCACGGTGCATCTGGTAGTGCACGATGCCGCGCTGTTCCGCCGGCCGCGGGGTGCGGATCTCGACCTTGGTGGTCTTTCGCTCGTCCAGCGTGACCGCCACGTCCTTGGTCACCTTCACCTCGGGAAGGATCACATGGCGCAGCTCCGAGCCGTCCGATGTGAGGGAGGGAAGATCGAGCTGGTAGGTGCCTTCCTCGACCTCGGCGATGCCCCGTTCCTGGTCGGTGTACCGGACGAATCCGTCGGTCCCCCAGATGTTGGGCAGTGCGCCGGAGCGGTTGCCCTTGTCGTCGTAGGTGGTGACCGTCAGGCGGTGGACGGGGCCCTTGACCAGCAGGCTCAGCGTGGTGTGGACCTTCACCTCGCCGTCGGCGGAAGTGGCGGTCGCATAGCCGTAGTAGGCGCCCCGCTGGAGGCGGGAGGGGTCGACCGTCACGGGCACTTCGACGGTCTGGCCCGCCGCGACCCGCAGCGAATCCGTGCCGGGGCGCACCGCGCCCTCGGCTGCCTCGCGGCCCGCGGTGGTGGCCAGCCGGACGTCGAGCGCGAGGGTGAGGTCCTCGCCGGAGTGGTTGGTGTAGCGGATCTTCGTCGAGCGAGGACTGCCTGCACCGGTCTCGTAGGTGCCGAGGGCGACGGTGCCGGTGGCGGTCAGCGGTCCCAGCACGGCGGCGGCGACGTCGACGCGGCCACCGCCCTGTTCGGTGACCTTCTGGCCGGTGATCGTGCGGGAGGTGCTCACCAGCGCGTCCTTCAGCCGCTCCGGGCCCCAGTCCGGGTGCCGCTGGGCGAGGAGGGCCGCGGCGCCCGCGACATGCGGGGTGGCCATCGACGTACCGGACGCCGCCACGTAGTGCTCGTCGACCGGGTGACCCATCGTCGTGCCGGCCGCACGTGCCGCCACGATGTCGACTCCGGGCGCGGTCACATCCGGCTTGACGGCGGCCTTGTCCCCGACGAGCGGGCCCCGGCTGGAGAACGAGGCGAGAGAGTCGTCGCGGTCGACCGCGCCGACGGTGAGGGCCGCGTACGCGGCGCCGGGCGAGCCGACGGTGCTCTGCCCCAGCTCACCGGCGTTGCCGGCCGCCACCACGAAGAGCACGCCGGTGCTCTCGGTCAGCGCGTTCAGGGCCAGGCTCATCGGGTCCTGGCCGTCGCTGGCGCCCTCCGAACCAAGGCTCATGTTGACCACCTTGGCCCCCTGGGCCGCCGCCCACTCCATACCGGCGACGACCTGGGACTCGCTGCCGAAGCCGTCGTCGCCGAGAACCTTGCCGATCAGCAGGTCGGCGGCCGGCGCCACGCCCTTGCGCGTGCCGCCGGACGCGGCGCCGCTGCCGGCGACGGTCGAGGCCACGTGGGTGCCGTGGCCGAAGGCGTCGCCGGTGCCGGAGCTGTCGGAGAAGTTCTCCGCCTTGGCGATACGGCCGGCCAGGTCGGGATGGGACGAGTCGGCGCCCGTGTCCAGGACGGCGACCTTCACGGACTCGCCCCGTAGCCCGGCCTCCCATGCGGCGGGCGTGCCGATCTGGGCGGTGCTGCGGTCCAGGGAGGGGCGGACGCGGCTGTCCAGCCACACCTTGGGCGTTGCCTGGGCACGGGCGCCGTCTTCCGAACCGCCGGAAGCCAGGTGCTTCCAGAACGTGCCGAGGTCGTTCTCGGCGACCCGGAGCGACAGCGCTCCGATGCTGTCGAGCCGGTGCGCGGGTGCGCCGTCGTCGGCGAGACGGGTGAGCCGGCTCATGGTGCCGTCCGCCACGTCCTTGCCCTGCTCCACGATCAGCGGCAGCGCGTCGGTGTGCGCCACGTCGTACTGCTGGGAGACGAGCGCGGTCACATCGAACAGCTCGCGGTCCAGCCGCCCGGTGGCGACCAGGTCCGAGGCGTCCGACGGAATGACCGACAGATGCCCGTCCTGCTCGATGGTGCGGAACAGCACTCCCCGCCGCCCGGTGCCGGGCTCGACGGACGCTGTGCTCCTGCCCGCGGCATCCGTGGTGACCGTCACCCGGTCACCGGTGATCAGCCGCACGGTCGCGGTCTTCCCCATGGCGGCAGCTCCGGACGGCGCCGCATCCGCGGCGCCGGTCCGTGCCGATACCGGCAGCACGGCGCCGGCGCTCAGCGCGAGCCCCAAGGCCGCCGCCACCAGTAGGCGGGTTCTTTTCATTCGGTCCAAGCCCTTCCACTCAGCGCGAAAAGGTGTTCACGCGCTGGACAGAATCCGGTCAGCGAGGGAGAGCTGTCACTCAATTCGCGTGGCAGGGATGGGCCTTGTCCCAATGGCGACACGGGCGCGGCAGTTGCGGAGGTTGGCCGCGTTGCCGCACACGCGGACGTTGCGCCGGACACCGCCGTTGTTGCGGGCTCGGTCGTAGAAGGCTGTCTCGCAGCGGGGGTTGCGGCAGATCTTCAGGCGGCGCAGGGTGTCGGTGCATTGCGCCGACGGTGCCTGCGAGGTTGCGTCGGCCGGTTTACGCATCTGCTGACGCAAATCCTGGCGGAAGTCGCGTAGTTCTGCAGGTCTCCCTCCTCGAGGAGGGAGATTCCGGCCTGCTCACTCGGTGCTGTGCCGCTGGGGCGTAGCCCTCAGGGCGTCCTCGGAGGACGGCAGCACGTGAGCGGCGGAGCGGCCCGCCATCTCCCTGGCCGAGCACCCGACAAGCTGCTGAGCGGCCTGCGTCCACCCGACCACCGTCCCCTCCGCAAGGTCGGCGACCCGATCCGTCTGGTCCTCGTCCCCTGACGACTGCTGAGAGGTCGTCCAGAAGCCACCTCGGGCAGGGGTGAACGGGCGCCGGTGCTCCAGGGAGCACCGGCGCCCACGGTTTTCCGGGTATCCGCCGGCCGGCGCGCGCCGACCCGGGGTCAGGCGAGGTCGGGCAGGGCGCGCCGGGTGACCTCGTGTGCGTCGTCCGGAGGGACGCCGAGCATGCGCAGGACCATCTCGGCCAGGTCCGAGGCGACCTCGTCGCCGTCGAGGTCGGGCCGGGACAGCCGCAGCGCCACGAGGGACATCAGGGTCCCGCCCACGGCGGACAGGGCGGTGGTCGCGCTGGGGCAGGTGAAGCGACCCGAGGCGATGCCGGTCTCCAGGTCGCGCAGGGCTCGCGGGGAGAGGCCGCGGTCGGAATGGATGTGGGCCAGCCCGCGATCACGCAGGATGCGAAGGAGTTCCGGGTGGGAGTCGGCCATCCGGGCGGTGAGCCGGAAGCCCGCCGCGACGAGTTCGGCCGGGTCGTCGATCCCGTGTACGCGCTCGTCGACGACCTGACCGAACTCCTCCAGGGCGTCCGTCACCGCGGCGTCGAACAGCTCCGTCTTGGACTCGAAGTGGTTGTAGAAGGAGCCGAAACCCACGTCCGCGCGTTCGGCGATCGCCTGGATGCTGGCGCTGGTGTCCCCGGTCTCCGCGAGGATCTGCCGGGCCGCGCGGACGAGTGCCTGACGGGTCTCGGCACGGCGCCGTTCGAAGCGGTTCTTGGGCGGGGCTGACGTCGGCATACGGCGAGTGTAACAACCGTCGCGATGAGTCTGCCATTACTGATGAGATCATCAATTATTTGCGCTCCAGCTATTGACGATGAGTGACAGCAAAGTTGACGATTTCCTCATTACGGCAGTGTTGCTTGGAGGACACCATGTCCCAGACCCCCGTTGACAGGGCTGATCCCCAGACACCCCACCAAGATCTCCACAGCGCGCAGGGCGCCCTGCGCGGCGAGCATCCCGGGCGAGCCCGGAATCCCGTGATCAAGGTGGCGGACCTGGCCTGGCTGGAGTTCGAGAAGCCGGACCTGGACCGGGCGGAGGTGTTCGCGCGTGACTTCGGCTTCGCGATCGCCGCCCGCACCGAGCACGAGCTGTGGCTGCGCGGCACGTTCGCGGGCTCACCGTGCATGGTCATCCGGCGTGGGCGTGCGTCCCGGTTCATCGGGCCGGCGTTCCGTGCGGCCGAGCGGGCCGATGTGGACCGGCTGGCCCGCGTCGTCGGACATACCGTCCGGGACATCGACGTGCCGGGCGGTGGGCGTTCGGTCGCCCTGTTCGATCCCTCGGGCCTCCCGGTCCGGGTCGTGCACTGCGCCGAACAGCTGCCCGCACTGCCCGAGCAGTCGCCGCTGCTCCTCAACACCGGCACCGAGCATCGTCGTACCAACGCCACCCAGCGTCCGCCCCGCGAGCCGTCCCGTATTCAGCGGCTGGGTCATGTCGTGCTGGAGACGCGGGCGTTCGGCCGCACCCTGGACTGGTACCTGGACACCCTCGGGATGATCGTGTCCGACTTCCTGTTCCTGGACGGGCAGCGCGGGCGCGGGCCGACCATGGCGTTCATCCGCTGCGACCAGGGCAGCACGCCCGTGGACCACCACACCCTCGCCCTGCACCTGGGGGCCGGAACCGGCTACGTCCACTCCGCCTACCAGGTCACCGACCTCGACGCGATCGCCGCCGGTGGGGAGTACCTCGCCGAGCGCGGTTACCAGCGCAGCTGGGGCATCGGCCGGCACATCCAGGGCAGCCAGCTCTTCGACTACTGGCGCGACCCCGAGCGCTTCATGCTGGAGCACTTCGCCGACGGCGACCTGTTCTCCTGCGACCTCGAGCCCGGCTGGGCGCCGATGTCGGCGAGCGGCCTGGCCCAGTGGGGCCCGCCGGTCACCCGCGACTTCCTGGGCACGAGCCCGTCCCCCGCCAAGCTCCGCGAGGTCATGACGGCCCTGCGCGGCGACAACGAACTCGACCCCGCCCGCCTGCTGGGCCTGATGAAAGCGATGAACTCATGAGCACCAACGTTCTGCGCACCACCGACGGCTGGTGGGTCGTCCGGGACGATCGCGCCCTCCGCATCGAGACCAAGGCGGTCACCACCGCCGAGCTGCTCGCCGACCGGGCCGCGGTCCGCGCGGCCGCCGCCTCCGCCGAGAGCGGCACTCCCGTCGCCGACCTGGTGGCCCTGCCTCCGGTCACCACCCCCTGCCGGGTGGTCGCCCAGATGGTCAACTACCGCAGCCACGCCCGCGATTCAGGCTTCACCGGCGAGATTCCGCCCACCTTCTTCCGCAAGGCCTCCGGCTCGGTCAGCGGCCCGCACGACACGATCGTCCGCCCCGCCCACGTGAAGTTCCTCGACTACGAGGTGGAACTCGGCCTCGTCATGGGCGAAACCCTGCCCGTGGGGACCGTCGTGGAGGAGCGGGACCTGCCGCGCCACGTCGCCGGTCTGGTCCTGACCAACGACGTCAGCGCCCGCGACGTCCAGCTGACCAAGACCCAGTTCTACGAGAGCAAGTCCTACCCGACCTTCACGCCGACCGGCCCGTACCTGGCCCTGCTGGAACCCGAGGACTTCGCCCACCTGATCAACCTGCGGCTGCGGCTGTCGGTCAACGGCGAGCCGCGCCAGGACCGCACGCTGGCCGACATGATCGTACGGCCCGCGCAGGCGCTCACCCTGCTCGCCCGTTTCCAGACCCTCGCCCCGGGTGACCTGCTGCTGACCGGCACGCCCGGGGGCACGGCCCTGAAGGCCCCGCCCAAGCCGGTCGAGAAGATCGGTGCGCTGCTGCCGCCCGCCATGAAGTGGAAGGCGTTCTTCAACAGCCAGGCCAAGAACCCGCGTTATCTGCACAACGGTGACCTCATCACCGCCACGATCGCCACCCCGGACGGGCGGATCGACCTCGGCGAGCAGCGCACCCCCGTGGCGGACGCCACGTGAGCGCGGTGTCGCGGGTACCGGTGGTGATCATCGGTGCCGGACCGGTGGGCGTCACGGCCGCCCTCCTGCTCGCCCGGCGCGGCGTGCCCAGCCTCCTCCTGGAACGCCACCGGGACGTCTACCCGCTGCCGCGCGCCGTTGTGGTGGACGACGAGGTCCGCCGGATCCTGCAGAGTGTCGGCGTTCACGAGGAGTTCGCCGCCCTCGCCCGCCCGGCGCGCGGACTACGGCTGCTGGACGCCCGGCACCGTGTGATCGCCGAATTCGCGCGGTCCCTGGAAGGACACCACGGCTTTCCGCAGACCAGCATGTTCGACCAGCCCGAGCTGGAGCGCCTCCTGCGCGACGCCCTGGCACGCCGCCCGGAGTGCGAGCTGCGGGGCGGGGTGGAGGTCGTGTCCGTCAACCAGCCCACTGACGGTACGGAACCCGTCCGGGTCACCCTCCGGGGCGACGGCAGCGACGAGGAGGAGCATGTGTGGGCCGATGCCGTCCTCGGCTGCGACGGCGCGGGCGGCCTCACCCGCGACGCCATCGGCGCCGTATGGGAGGACCTGCACTTCGAGGAGAGCTGGCGGGTCATCGACGTGCGCACCAGCCGCCGGGTGCGCACCTGGGAGGGCGCCGAGCAGATCTGCTGCCCGACCCGGCCGGCCACCTTCATGCGCGTCGGCGAGGACCGCTACCGCTGGGAGTTCCGGCTGGCCACCGACGAGTCCCTGGACGGACCGGACGGGCTCGAGCGCCTGCGGGAGCTGGTCGCCCCCTGGGTCGATCTGCCGCATGATGCCTCGACCGCGGCGGACTTCGAGGTGATCCGGCAGGCGCAGTACACCTTCCGCGCCCGCCTCGCGGACCGGTGGCGCCGAGGTCGTGTCTTCCTGCTGGGCGACGCGGCCCACCTCACCCCGCCCTTCGTCGGGCAGGGTCTGTGCTCGGGCCTGCGCGACGCCCACAACCTGACCTGGAAGCTCGCCCGCGTACTCCAACAGGGCGCGGACGACGCACTGCTGGACACGTACGAGCGTGAGCGCAAGCCGCACGCCCGTCACGTGATCCGCATCGCGGTCGCCGTCGGCTGGGCCATGACCGGCGGACAGGACCGCGCCGCGGCGATCCGCCGGGCCCTCGTGGGCGCAGCCTGCCGCATCCCCGGCGTGACCGCCGCGGTGAGCCGCGACCTCAGCCCCGCCCTGACCGCCGGCCCGCTGGTACGGCGCCGCCCCCGGCTGACCGGCCGTGTACTGCCCGGCACCATCTGCCCCCAGCCCTGGGTGACCGTCGACGGCAGGCGGGTGCGCCTCGACGACGTCCTCGGCGACTCCTTCGCCGTCCTGACCGCCGTCCCGCCCAGCGCGCGGACGACCGCCGTGGCCACGGCACTGGGCGCACCCACGATCCGTATCGACGACCTGGACGACGACGGCACCCTGGCCGGCTGGCTGGCAGCCGGCCGGGCGGACGCCGCCCTGCTGCGCCCCGACCGCGTCGTCCTCGACACCGTCCCCGCGGGCACCGGCGACTTCACGGACACCGCCGCCTGGGCCCCCCTGCTGCACACGGCCCACCGCCCCGACGACGCCCGGAACGTCCCTCTGCCGAGGAGCACCACACCATGACCGCTTCGCCCAGCTCGAACCGACGGTGCTCATCACCGCGGACGGCTGCCTCTTCAACGGCACCGCACACGACCGCCGCACCGCCTCCCGCGAACTGGCCCGCGCCCTGCCGTCCTTGAAGGGCACGGTGCTCGTGGACCACGTGGGCTTCGGGTGGTCCGAGGACGGGCACGCGGGGCCGGCGGTCGGTGTCCGATCAATCCGTCCGCAGCCCCAAGGCGGTGAGCAAGGCCAGCGGAGTCGCTGCCGCCCATGCCTGTGGCGAGCAGGCGTGCGGGTAGGGAACCGGGTCTGCGGAGCGTGAACGGTCGTAGCCGGCCAGGACCTCGGGCAGCCGGTATCCGTGCCGCGCTGCCGCCGCGATCAGCCCTTCCGCCACGGTGCGTGCTTCGTCGTGCAGCCCGTTGCGGGCCAGGCCGAGGACGATGACGGCGTTGTCGTGGGGCCAGGCGCTGCCTCGGTGATAGGAGAGCGGGTGGTAGGGCTTCTGTCCCGCCGCGAGGGTGCGGATGGCCCAGCCCGAGAAGAAGTCCGGCTGCAGCAGTCGTCGGCCGACACGTCGGGCGTGCTGTTCGTCGAGGATGCCCGACCAGAGCAGATGCCCGGCGTCCGAGGCCAGCGCGTCCACCTGCCGGCCGTCGCCGTCGAGGGCCAGGGCGGGGAAGTCGGCCTCGGCCATCCAGAAGTCCTCGGTGAACCGTGATCGCAAGTCGGTGGCGTACCGGCGCAACTGCTCGGCGTAGGGCTCGTCGCGCCAGACCTCTTGTGCCAGGTGGGCGGTGCGCAGGAGCGCGTCGTAAGCGTAACCCTGTGCCTCCGAGACGGCGATGGGGCCCTTTGCCTGGGTTCCGTCGCTGAAGCAGACGGCGCCCGCCGAGTCCTTCCAGTTCTGGTTGACCAACCCGTTGGGGTCGGGCGTGTAGACGAGGTATCCGTGCTTGGTCAGTCCGCCGTCGTCGAGCATCCAGTCGACTGCCGACCGGGCGTGCTGTTCGAGCCGGACGGCGAGGGCGGGATCCTGGGTCGTCTCGTAGTGGGCGTGCAGCAGGACGAGGAAGAGAGGCGTGGCGTCGACCGCGCCGTAGTAGCGGCCGTAGGGAATCTGACGGAAGTGGGCGAGTTCGCCGTGCCGTATCTCGTGGACGATGCGTCCGGGTTGTTCACCGCTGAAGGCGTCGTGTCGCCGGCCCTGGGTCGCGGCGAGGGCGCTGAGAGTCCCGGCCGCTGCCGTCGGCCGGTACGGCAGGAGGAAGTAGGAGGTGAGCAGCGAATCCCGGCCGAAGAGGGTGAGGAACCAGGGGATGCCTGCTGCGGGCACGCTGACCTGTTCGCCGTCTGCGCCGGTTGCGGGGATGGTGAGCAGATCGAGGTCGGCCAGGCCCTGTTCGCATGCCTGTGCAAGGGTCTGGTCCGTGTCGGCGGGCAGTGGGGCGGGGTGGGTGGCGACGGCCGCGCCGGCGGCGGGATCGGGCGCTCCGTGCGGACGGGCCTCGACGCTCAGCCGGAGTTCGGCCTCGCCGTGCGGTGCGAGGGGCAGGGTCCACAGCATCCGGTGTGTGCTTCGGTCGGCGTCCGCTTCGTCGGCGCGCACGGCATCCGGTCGGGGGTTGCTGGTGACGGTGGTGCGTGAGTGCCAGTCCGCGCGCCGGTAGTCGAACTGCGCACCGTCCGCGGTGATGTGGGCCTGGTGGACGCCGTCCGGCTTCGGATAGTGGCGGTTGTCGGCCCGCAGCTCGAACAGGTCGGCGAAATCGGCGTCCACGGTGACCTCGACCTGCGCGGTCACCGGATCGGGACGGTTGCTGACCAGGCGCAGGTGCTCGGTGAAGCCGCCTGCCATGACGGCCTGGCGACGAAAGACCGTGTAGGCGGGTGGTTCGTCGCGCGTGCCCGCCGGTGTGAGGACGCACTCGGCGGTGCCGTCCGGCTGTGCGACGGAGGGCACCAGGACGCCTGGGGTGTCGCCGTCGACGGTGAGTTGCCAGTGGCTGAGGTGCCGGGCGTCCCGTACGAAGAGTCCGTCCGGAGTGGCGCCGCGGGCACCGGTCACGCTGCCGTCGTTGTTCAGGATGGCGAAGGTGGCGTCCCGCACGAGTTGGACGCGGTGGGCGGCCCCGGTCACAGCGGTGGCTCCTTGTCGTCGGCGCACAGCAGATCGAGAGTGAGGGCGGCGGTCCAGGAGAAGTCGCGGGTGCCGCGGCCGGTGCCGGTGGTCGGGTCGACGTACTCGGCGAACTGTGAGGTGCCCGCCGTGGTGAGGATGGCGTCGCGGAGACGGTCCGCCCGGGTGTCGCGGCCGTGGGCCCGCAGACCGCGTTCGATCAGCCAGGCGGTGTTGAACCAGGCCGGGCCGCGCCAGTAGCGGGTGCTGTCGAAGGCGTGCCCGTCGAGGTCGTAACTGGGAACCAGGGCTGTGGACTTGGTATGGAAGTGCGGTCCGTCCAGGGTCTGGATCAGCCGCTCGACAACGGGTTCCGGCAGGTCGGGGACGAGGAGGGGAATGAGTCCGGCCACGCTGAGTTCCGGGATCAGCCGGTCGTCCACCAGGTCACGTGCGAGGAACAGTCCCGTGTCCTCGTCCCACAGCCGCGCCACCAGGGTGCGGGTGAGGTCGGCGGCGCGTGCCTCGTGGAGTCCGGGGTCGGCGCCCACCTGGTCGGCGATCCGGGCGAGGGCCAGCTCGCTGACGATCAGAAGGGCGTTGAAGCAGGGGTCCTCGACGGCGAATTGGTGGGGAACGGCATCGTCGTAACCGGCGCTGCGGTAGTCGGCGGCCAGGTGGACATAGCGGCCGTAGTCGAGGTCGGTGGGCCGGTCGGCGGGGTGACCGTGGTTGAGGTCCGCGCGGTGGAAGGTGTCGGGCGCGGCGGGGGTGATGCGGCTCAGAGGCCCGTCCCAGCAGGGGCTGTTGTCCATGCCCGGCTCCCACGGGTGTACGACCGCTGCCAGGCCGGCGCCTGCCAGGTCGCGCCGGGTCATCAGGTAGCGGTGCCAGGCGGCGAGCTGCGGGTAGAGACGGGTGAGGAACTCACGGCGCCGGGATTCCGCGGTGTCGGCCCGATGGACGAGCCAGGCTGCGAGGGCGTGGACGGGCGGCTGCACGATTCCCGATGTCTCGGCGGTCTCCGGTGCTCCGGCGTTCCGGCCCGCGCGCGAGGACTGCCAGAAGTCCGGGCTGGGGAAGTAGGCGCCGTACGGCAGGTCGGGATTGAAGACGATGTGCGGGATACGGCCGTCCGCCCACTGGCCTGCCAGCAGCGACTCGAGTTCACGCTGCGCGCGGCGCACCGACAGGTGCCGCAGACCGATGGCGATGAAGGCGGAGTCCCAGCTCCACTGGTGCGGGTAGAGCGTGCGGGAGGGGACGGTGGAGGTGCCGGTCCAGTTGGTGATGAGGACCCGCGCCGCACCGCGCCGCAGGGTCAGGTCTGCGGCGGCGGTGGGCACGGGCCGGTCCAGAACTTCCCTCACGCGCCGGACCTCTGCAGGAAGGCGGGGATGGAGCGGACGGCGTCGACGGGATCGCCGGTCAGCCGGCATTCCGCGGCCAGGTAGCCGTCGTAGCCGATGGTGTGCAGGGCTCCCAGCCAGGCGGGCCAGTCGAGGTGTCCCGCGCCGGGCTGGAAGCGGTTGGAGTCCGACACCTGGGCGTGCCCGATGCAGTCGGCGTTCGCCAGGATCGAGGCAGCCGGGTCGCTCTCCTCGATGTTCATGTGGTAGCTGTCGATACCGATCTTGACGGAGTCGAGTCCGGTCTCGCGGATCAGGTCGGCGGCCTGCTCCAGGCGGTTGACCATGTGGTCCTCGTAGCGGTTGAGCGGCTCGAGGAAGAGGGTGACGCCTTCCTTGCGGGCGTGTTCGCCCAGTTCGGCCAGCCCGGAGAGCAGGACCTCGCGGTCCTGTTCCTCGGTGCGGGGCGGTTCGAAGGGGGGAAGGCGGCGCGAGAACATCCCGTAGGAGGCGGGTGTCTGGGCGCCCAGGCCACCGATCTCCGCGATCACGGTGAGCTGCGACTTCATCTGGGCGAGTGCGTCGCGACGCAGTTCGTCGTCGAACGCGCCGAAGAAGTGCAGCATCTCCACGCACACGGTCGGCATGACCACGCCGTCCTTGAGCGCCTGCTTGAGCTCGGGCAGACGCGAGGCGAAGTGGAAGTCGCCCTTGGCGCGCAGTTCGATGGCGTCGTAGCCGGCGTTCTGGGCGAACTCCCACTTCTCCTGCAGGCTCTTGCCGGGCAGGAGTTGTTCTTGTGCGGCGGTCTTGAGCATCGGGGGCCTTTCAGAATTCCAGGACGACCTGGAGGGCGTCACCAGGGCGTTCGTCCAGCAGCAGGTAGGCATCTGCGGCATCGGCAGCCGGTACGACATGGCTGACCAGCGACGCCACGTCGACCTGGCCTTCCGCCACCAGCCGCAGGAAGGTCTGCTGGAGACGCTCGACGGTCCAGCGGCCGGACAGCTGCGGGGGCACCCCGCCGATCTGCGAGCAGATGAGCTGGACGCGGTTGTGGTGGAACTCGTCGCCCAGGCGCAGGCCGATACCGTCGCCCTGGTAGAAGCCGGACGCCACCACGCGGCCGCCGACGGCGACCGAGCGCAGCGCTTCGTGCAGGGCGGGGTAGGCGCCGCTGATCTCGATGGCCAGGTCGGCGCCCCTGCCCGCGGTGGCTTCGCGGATGCTCTCGGCGACGGAGTCGGACCGGGCGTTGAGGGTGCGGTGGGCGCCGTACTGCTTCGCCGTGTCGAGACGGCCGTCGAGGGCGTCGACGGCGGTGACGCGGCCGCCGTTGAGCTGGGCGAGCCGGGTGGTCAGCAGCCCGATGACGCCCTGTCCAAACACTACGACGTCTTCGCCGACGTGGATGTCACCGGCGAGCACCGCGTTGTAGGCGATGGCTCCCACTCGGGCGAAGGCCCCGGCGAGGGGCTCCAGGCCGGCTGGCAGGGTATGGCCGATCATGCGTTCCGCGGGGACGATGCCCTCGCTGCGATGTCCCCAGATGCCCCACACCAGGTCGCCGACGGCCGGCAGATCGGCGGTACCCGCCAGCTCCGGCGACACCTCTGTGACTTCTCCCACCTCGGAGTAGCCCCAGCCGGCCACGGGGTAGGCGATGCCGGCCGAGCCCTCGCGGAACAGCCGTGCCTCGGCGTCCCAGGTGCGCGTCAGATAAGGGTTGGTGCCGCGGTAGGCGGTGAGCTCGGTGCCCGCCGAGATGCCCGAGTAGCGGGTGCGGATTCTCAGATGGCCGGGGGGCAGATCGGCTCTGACCTGCTCGGCTACCTCCACCTGGCGAGGGCCGGTGAATTGGACGACGCGTTCCACGGATGGCTCCGGAGGGGGGGTGTGGGTTTCGGTTGCGTTTCGGTTGCGTCGACAATAGTCGCAACTTATGTCTTGTCAACAGACAAAACTGATGCTGAGATGCGTGTTCAGTAGACGTAAGTCGGAACGAGGACACGCAATGCGCACCAAGACCCTGCGGTCGAGGATGACCGCGGTCGGCGTCACCACAGCCCTGGGTATCGGGCTGCTGGCGGGCTGTGCCAACGGCACCGGGCCCGGCACACCGGACCGGGAGATCACGGTCTGGTCCCAGGAGAACCTCCCTGACCGCGTCACCGCGACGCAGAAGGTCATCGACGGCTTCGAGAAGGAGACCGGCATCAAGGTCAACCTCGTCGGAGTCGACGAGGCCCAGATGCCCCAGCTCATCATGTCGGCCGCGGCCTCGGGCACGCTGCCCGACGTCATCGGCGCGGCCCCCATGGGCCAGGTCTGGCAGATGTATACCAACGGCCTGCTCAACACCGACATCCCCAAGGAGATCATCGGCGAGCTGGGACGCGACACCTTCAACGCCAACGCGCTGGAGCTGACATCCGACGGCGGCACCAGCCTCGGGGTGCCCTCCGACGCCTGGCTCCAGCTGCTGGTCTACCGCAAGGACCAGTTCGACCAGAAGAACCTGGCGGCCCCCGACACCTACGCGCGGGCCCTGGCCGCCGCCGAGGCGCTCACCACCAAGAGCAACGACGGCATCTCGGCCGCCACCGACCCAAGCGACGCCTTCACCTCGCAGAGCTTCGAAAGCCTGGCCCTGGCCAACGACTGCCAGCTCGTCGACGACCGGCACGAGGTGGCACTGCAGTCGCCCCGGTGCGAGACCGCCTTCAGCACCTACGACCGGCTCGCCCGCGACTACGGCGCCCCGGGCACCCAGACCGTGGACTCCACCCGCGCCACCTATTTCGCGGGCCGGTCCTCCATGATCATCTGGTCCTCGTTCCTGCTCGACGAGCTCGCCGGCCTGCGCCAGGACGCCCTGCCCAGCTGCGCCGAGTGCAAAGACGACTCGCAGTATCTGTCGGACAACAGCGGCATCGTCACCGCCCTGAAGGGCCCCGACGCCTCCGAGGCCGCACAGTTCGGCGAGATCACCTCGTGGGTGACGACGAAGACGGCCGAGACGGCCGCCTCCCGCGAGTTCATCGAGTACATGATGGGCACCGGCTACGAGTCCTGGTTCGGCCTGGCACCCGAGGGCAAGATCCCCGTCCGCACGGGCACGGCCGCCGAGCCCGACCGCTATCTGGAGGCCTGGCGCCACAGCGACATCGGCGTCGACACCCGTAAGCCGTTCGACCAGGTGTTCCCCGCGAGCCTGCTCAACCAGCTCGCCGACGGTGTCAGCAACATGCGGCGCTGGGGCATCACCCAGGGCGAAGGAGCCCTCGTCGGCGCCACCAACGGCGAACTGCCCGTTCCCAAGGCCATCGGCGCCATGACCAGCGGACAGCTCTCCCCCGCCGAGGCGGCCCGCGAAGCCGACGACGAAGTCGCCGCCCTGAAGAAGTCCCTGCAGTAGCCGCCCGCATGCACGTCACAAAGGTCTCCTCATGACAACAGCCCCAGTCGGCGCACCGCAGCGCCGCGGAACCAGCCCCCGGTCCAAGGACCGGCCCGCCCCCCGGGACCGCCGTCCGATGACCGCCAGCCGCCGCGCCAACCGCGCAGGCCTCGCGTTCGTCTCCCCCACCTTCCTCGTGGTCCTCGTGGTGGTCATCCTGCCCATCCTGTGGACCGTGCTGCTGGCGTTCCAGGACGCCAAGCTCGTCGACATCCAGGGCATGGGCCTGTTCGGCAACTGGTCCCTGGACAACTTCGCCCAGATCTTCGGCTCCGCCGGCTTCTGGTCCAGCCTGGGCACCACCCTGATCTACACCGCCGGCGCCACCGCGGGCTCCGTCGTCCTCGGACTCATCGCCGCACTCGCACTGCGCAAGCCCTTCCGCGGCCGCGGCCTGCTGCGTGCCGCGATGCTGCTGCCCTACGTCGCCCCCGTCGTCGCCGTGGCCTTCGTCTGGGAGGTCGCCCTCAGCCCGCAGTACGGCGTGGTCAACGACTGGGGCCGACGCCTGTTCGGCTGGGACGACCCCATCGCCTTCCTCTCCACCCGCGAGTACGAAGTCAGCCTGCTCGGCATGCACTTCGACATCCCGCTGGCCCTGCTGACCGTCATCGCCTTCGAGTGCTGGCGCTACTTCCCCTTCGCCTTCCTGTTCATCCTCGCCCGGCTCCAGGCGGTCCCCCACGGCCTCGAGGAGGCCGCCCTGGTGGACGGCGCCACCCACACCCAGCGCTTCCGGTACGTCCTGCTGCCCCAGCTGATGCCCGTCATCGCCCTGCTGTGCGTGCTGCGCTTCATCCTGACCTTCAACAAGTTCGACGACGTCTACCTGCTGACAGGAGGCGGCGCGGGCACCGACATCGCCGCCGTGCGGGTCTACGACTTCCTCACCGCCCGCTACGACGTGGGAGCGGCGGCCGCCCAGGCGCTCGTTCTGGCCGTCTCACTGATGATCCTGCTGGGCTTCTACTTCAAGTTCTTCGGCAACAAGGTCCAGGAGGAATCGTGACCCGCAAGGCCGCCCTGTCCCGGGCCCAGTTCGAGGAGAGGTTCTTCGGCGTCCTGCGCTGGTTCGTCATCGCGTTCCTCGCAGTGATCACCGTCCTCCCCTTCTACTACATGGTGTTGCTGTCGGTGAAGCCCATCGACGCCCTTCTGCTCGACCCGGGATCCCTGTGGGTCTCGGCGAAGGACTTCACCGTGTCGACCTACCGCGACGTGCTGCGCTCCACCGACTCCGGCGGTCAGGGCTTCGTGAGGTTCCTGCTCAACTCCGCGCTGGTGTCCCTGGGGACGGTCCTGCTGACCCTGCTGGCCGCCGTGCCCGGCGCCTACGCCATCAGCCGGCTGAAGTTCTTCGGCCACCGCCAGGTCAGCGCGCTCTTCCTGGCCGTCTACATGTTCCCGGCGACCCTGCTGGCCGTCCCGCTGTTCGTCATCTTCGCCAAGCTGGGACTGTCTTCCAGCCTGGTCGGACTCGCCATCGTCTACGTCGCCCAGACCGTGCCGGTGTCGATCTACATGCTGCGGAACTACCTGGTCACCATCCCCTACTCCATCGAGGAGGCGGCGGCCATCGACGGCGCCACCCGGCTCCAGACCGTCCGCAAGGTCATTCTGCCGCTGGCCCTGCCCTCCATCATGGCGACCGGCCTGTACGTCTTCATGATCGCCTGGAACGAGTTCCTGTTCGCGCTGCTCTTCCTGGCCGCCGAACCCGGCAAGTGGACCGTCTCCCTGGGGCTGGCCCAGCTGTCCAACGGCATCGAGGTCCCCAAGACGATCCTGATGGCCGGTTCCGTGGTGCTGACGATCCCCGTGGTACTTCTGTTCTTCGCCGCCGAACGCCTGCTCACCGAGGGCCTGACCAGCGGCGCCGACAAGAGCTGAGTCCATGGGGGAACACTTGATGACGCCGAACCAGGTCAGCGCGGGCGAACTGCTGCAACTGATCCGCAGTGGCCGCGCCAACACCCGCGCCGACCTGCAAAGCGCCACCGGGCTGTCCCGGTCGACCGTCGGCCAGCGCCTGGACCTGCTCAATCGCGCCGGGTGGCTGCGGCACACCACCGGCAACTCCACCGGCGGCCGTCCCTCCCACCGCATCGTCTTCGACCCGGGCCACGCCTCGGTCATCGCCGTCGATCTGGAGACCCGGCACGCCCGTGCCGCCGTCCTCGACCTCGCCGGCACCATCCTCGCCGAGCACACCGCACCCCTGAACATCAACGAGGGCCCGGACCAGGTACTGGACCATCTCGCCACCTGGTTCCCGGACCTGATCATCGCCGCCGGCATCGAGCCGACCCACGTCTGCGGCATCGGACTGTCCGTACCGGGCCCGGTCGACTGGGAGACCGGCCGGGTCGTCGAGCCGCCCATCATGCCCGGATGGCACCAGTACCCCATCCGGGAACGGCTCCAGAAGGCCTACGCCGACCACGTCGGGCCCAGCATGGAGGACGGCCCCGTACCCGTCTTCGTCGACAACGACGCCAACCTCATGGCACTCGCCGAGCACCAGGCCAACCACCCGGACTGCTCCGCCTTCGTCCTGGTCAAGGTCTCCACCGGCATCGGCGCCGGCGTCGTCGTCGGCAACGGCGTCTACCGCGGCGTCGACGGAGGCGCCGGCGACATCGGCCACATCCGCCTGCACGACCGGCCCGACGCCCTGTGCATGTGCGGCTCCTACGGCTGTCTGGCCGCCGTCGCGAGCGGCCGGGCGCTGGCCAGGGAACTGTCCGCCCTCGGTCTGGAAACCACCTCCGGGTCCGACGTCCGACGGCTGCTGACCGAGGGCCACCCCGACGCCATCCGGCTCGCCCGGGACGCCGGCCGGCGCGCCGGAGAAGTGCTCGTCACCGTCGTCACCCTCCTCAATCCCGGTGTCCTGATGCTCGCCGGTGACCTGTCCGGCGTGCCCTTCATGACCGGCGTACGTGAACTGCTCTACCAGCGCGCGATGCCCCGCACCACCGCCAACCTGCAGATCGTCACCTCCCGCCTCGGCGACCACGCGGGCCTCATCGGCGCCGCGGCCATGGTCGTCGAAATCCTCTACTCCCCCGCCCGGGCCGACGCCCGCCTCAACGCGCACATCGGCTGAGAGCGCCCGCCCCCGCACAGACAGGACATCCCGTGATCGCCGCACCAGCAGCGTGGAATGACAGCCCGGTCCAGGTCGGACTCGTGGGCGCCGGACCGTGGGCCCGGGCCATGCATGCCCGTATGCTCGCCGCCGGCCCCGAAACGCGTCTCACCGCGGTCTGGGCGCGCCGCTTCGATGCCGCACGTGAGACAGCCGCGCCGTACGGAGCTCGTGCCGTGGCGAGTTTCGAGGAACTGCTCGACAACTGCGAGGCGGTCGCCTTCGCGGTGCCGCCGGCCGTCCAGGCCGAACTCGCCCCACGTGCCGCCAAGAGGGGCAAGGCGCTGCTCCTGGAGAAGCCCCTCGGACCCGACCTGCCCTCGGCTCAGCGGCTCGCCGATGCGATCGACGAAGCCGGCGTGGTCTCCCAGCTCGTGCTGACCAAGCGCTACCACCCCCTCACGCGCGAGTTCATCAGTGCCGCCCGCCAGGTGGACGTCGCCGGAGCACGCTCCTGCTACCTGCACGGCGCATTCCTGGGCGGCGACTTCGCCACCACGTGGCGCCTCGAACAGGGCGCGCTGCTCGATCTCGGCCCACACCTCCTGGATCTCCTGGACGCCGCCGTCGGTCCCATCGCCCACGTCCGCGGCACCGGAGACCCTCGCCGGTGGATCGAACTCACCTGTGAACACACCAACGGCGCCGTCAGCCAGGCGTCGTTGTCCGGATCGGTCCGTCTCCCCCAGGTGATCACCCGGATCGAACTCTTCGGCCCGCACCCCGGACTCGTCTACGACACGGCCGAACTCGACCATGACGAATGCTGGCCCGTGCTGCGCCGCGAATTCGCCACCGCCGTCCGCACGGGCACCAGCACCGAACTCAGCGCCCACCGCGGACTGCATCTGCAGCGCCTGATCGCACAAGCCACGCAGACCGATTAGGGCGATGCCGTCGCCGGGGCCCGCCTACCGGTGCTCGGGGTTTTCGTAGTCGCGGCGGCAGCCGGCGTCCCAGGCGGTGCGTTGGTTGCCGTAGGCGGGGATGCCGCCGAGGTCCTTCAGCGCCCGGGCCAGGTGCAGAAGGTTCCAGGTCATGAAGGTGGTGTTGCGATTGGTGAAGTCGTTCTGCGGGCCGCCCGAGCCGGGGTCGAGATAGGAGGGACCGGGCCCCGCCTCGCCGATCCATCCGGCGTCCGCCTGGGGAGGGATCGTGTAGCCCAGGTGCTGCATGCTGTAGAGGACGTTCATGGCGCAGTGCTTGACGCCGTCCTCGTTCCCCGTGATCAGACAGCCGCCGACACGTCCGTAATACGCGTACTGGCCCCGGTCGTTGAGAAGGCTGGAACACGCATAGAGGCGCTCGATCACCTTCTTCATCACCGAGCTGTTGTCACCGAGCCAGATGGGGCCGGCCAGCACGAGGATGTCGGCCGCCATGACCTGCTCGTACAGCTGCGGCCACGCATCGGTCCGCCAGCCGTGCTCCGTCATGTCGGGCCAGACGCCGGTGGCGATGTCGTGATCGACGGCCCGCAGGACGTCGACCCGCACGCCCTGTGCGTCCATGATGGCGGTGCTGCGGTCGATCAGTCCCTGGGTGTTGCTCGGCTCCGGTGACCGCTTGAGGGTGCAGTTGACTACCAGGGCACGTAGGTCGTCATAGCGAGCCGGCGGTACGTCGGCGGCGGATGACGAAGCGGTCACACGGTCCTCCCGTAAAACCCCCACCACCGTGACGTTCACAGCGGCGCATCGGCGTCCATCCTCTGGCCCTGCCACGGCTGCCGCCACAGCAGTGCCTCCGAACGAACCCCTCGCTCAGCCAGCGGCCGCCCGCCTGGACCGTCTGCCGCGACCTCCTTATGGCCGCACGGTAGTGGGTGGTGATCACGTCTCCCGAGCGGCCCGGTGGCGCGAGTTCGTGGATTGCTGCTGTCTGTACGCAAGAAGTGCAGGCAGAAAGCGAGGGACCATGTGGCAGAAGCACGAGCGCCTCTGGACACCCCGGGCCACCGGGATTGCCGGGGTCGTCTTCGCGGTCCTGATGGCCGCGGCGATCGTCCTGGTGCGCATCGCCCTACCCGGCGGGGCCGGCGGGGACGACATCGCCGTCGATGCCGGGCAGCGGAGCGCCGTGCAGACGGCGCTGGCGCTGCTCCCGTTCGCCGGGATCGCCTTCCTGTGGTTCATGGGAGCCCTGCGCGCTCAGGCCGGTGAGGGAGAGGACCGGTTCGTGTCCACCGTGTTCCTGGGCAGCGGACTGGTCTTCGTCGCCACCCTGTTCGGCAGTGCCGCGGCGGCAGGGACCGTGCTCGACGAGAGTCAGCAGCACCCGCCGTTCGGCCGCCACTTCGCCTACGTCCTGCTGACCACGTACGCTCTGCGCATGGCGGCGGTGTTCATCTTCACGACCTCGACCATCGGCCGCCGCATCGGCGCCTTCCCTCGCCCACTCGTCGTCTTCGGCTACCTCGCGGGCCTGACGCTGCTCGTGGCGGGAGCGGACCTGCCCTGGTCCGAACTCGTCTTCCCAGCCTGGGCGCTGATCGTCAGCCTGCACATGCTGTGGGGCCGGCGTCCCGCCGCCCCGGCCTGAGCCGGCCACAGCACTCACTCCAACGGTCTCCTCCTCGTCGCCGCATCCCGTCCGGCTGCAGAGGATGGTCGCAGGGGGGACCGGGCCGTTGGAGAGGACCTATCCCTTGGTGAGGCTTGCAGTCGACCTGAACCGCTGTCAGGGATACGCGCAGTGCGCGTTCCTCGCGCCCGAAGTCTTCGTCATGCACGGCGAGGAGGCGCTGCTGTACCACCCGGAGGCCGACGAGGCACGGCGCGAGAAATTGGCACAGGCCGCCGCAGCCTGCCCCGTCCAGGCCATCCAGGTCGATGCGGTGGACGTACCGGCCGAGGCGGTGTCCCATGAACGGTGACGGCTCCCTGGAAAGACTCAAACGCGAGGGCCGCATCGTCATCGTCGGCGCCTCGCTGGCAGGCCTGCGGGCTGCGGAGACCCTGCGCGACAAGGGCTTCGCCGGTTCCCTGACGATGATCGGCGACGAGCCCTACGAACCGTACGACCGACCCCCGCTGTCCAAGCAGGTGCTGCTGGGCATGGCCACCGCTGACCGCACCGCACTGCCCAGGCGCCAAGCCCTCGACGCGACCTGGCGGCTCGGCGTTTCGGCCACCGGCCTGGACATGGCCGCCAAGCGGGTGCGGCTGGCCGACGGCGACGAGGTGCCGTACGACCGGCTGCTGATCGCCACCGGTGTGCGGGCGCGACCGTGGCCGCGCGAGACCGAAGCGGAACTCGACGGCGTTTTCGTGCTGCGGACCCGCGACGACGGCGCCGCGCTCGCGCGGCGGCTGGCCGAGGGTCCCAAGCGGGTCTTCGTCATCGGCGCCGGGTTCACCGGCTCGGAGATCGCCTCCGCCTGCCGCGAACGCGGCCTCCCCGTCACCGTCGCCGAGCGCGCCGCGGCGCCCCTGGTCGGCGCGCTCGGCGGGGTGGTCGGCGCGGTGGCCGCCGAGCTCCAGCGCGAGCAGGGCGTGGACCTGCGGTGCGGGGTCATGGTGACCGCTCTGGAGGGCGACTCCTCGGGACGGGTGCGCGTCGCACATCTGTCCGACGGCTCCACCGTCGAGACCGACGTCGTGATCGTCTCGCTCGGTGCCACCCGCAACACGGAATGGCTCGCCGGGTCCGGGCTGGGGGCCGGCCCACGCGGCATCGCCTGCGACGCCGGCTGCCGCGCCTTCGACATCCGCGGAATCGTGACCGACGACATCTTTGTCGCGGGCGATGTCGCCCGCTCCCCGCACCCGTTGTTCGGTTACCAGTTCCTGTCCCTGGAGCACTGGGGCAACGCCGTCTCCCAGGCCGAGATCGCGGCGCACAACATGCTCAGCGAGAGCGCCGACCGCCTCCCGCACATGTGGGTACCGGCGTTCTGGTCCTCGCAGTTCGGCGTGAACATCAAGTCGGTCGGGGTGCCGTCGCTGGGAACGGAAATCCTCATCTCGCAGGGCTCGCTCACGGATCACCGGTTCATCGGCGTCTACGGGTACCAGGGGCGCGTCATCGGCGCGGTCGCCTTCGACCATGCCCGGTGGCTGCCGTTCTACCAGGAGCTGATCGAGACCACCGCGCCGTTCCCGCCGCCTTTCCCAATGGTCGACCGGCGTCCGGACGGACAGCGGCCGATGGACGCGGACTTCCCCGACCCGTCGGTACCCACCCACGGCCCCACTGTGACCCTCAGCGGATACTCGCCGGCCGACCGCCGGATGACGTTCACCCCCGCGCACTGACCCGCACGGCCACGAGGACCCGCCATGACGCGATCCCTGCTGCACCAGATCCTGGACTACGCCAACCGCGCCAACCCGTACCCGATCTACGAAGAGCTCCGGAAGACGCCGGTCCACCACGAAGACGACGGGCCGCACGTAGTCAGCACCTACTACGAGATCCGCAGCCTCCTGCACGACCCTCGCATCAGCTCCGACGTCCACAATCTGGCCTCGCCCGCCCGCGACCCGCTGGCCGAGTCGGCCCAGGAAGAGGAGGGCGTCCTGCCGCCGAGCTTCATCCGGCTCGACCCGCCGGAACACGACCGGCTGCGACGCATGACGAACCGGCCCTTCGGCCCGCCGCACTCCCCCCGCCGGATCGACGGGATGCGCGGAGAGCTGCACGACGTCGTCACCGGCCTCATCGACGGCATCGGCGACCCGGGCCGGATCGACCTGGTGGACCATTTCTCGTACCCCTTCCCGGTGACGGTGATCTGCCGGCTGCTCGGAGTGCCGCGCGAGGACGAGCCGCGCTTCCACACCTGGGCGGACACCATCGCAGCGAGCCTGGACCCCGATCCGGACGCGGATCCCACCGAGCGGGGCAAGGAGTCGCACGACGCCCGTCTGCAGCTGGGCATGTACCTGGCCGGCCTGATCGAGGAGCGCCGCAAGAGGCCCGGCGACGACATGCTCTCCCAGCTGGCGACGGCCAAGGGCCCGGACGGCGCGATGACCACGATGGAACTGCTCAGCACCGCGGCGCTGCTGCTCATCGCGGGGCACGAGACCACCGTCAACCTCATCACCAACGGAATGCTGACCCTGCTGCGCAACCCCGACGTCCTCCAGCGGCTGCGTGCGGATCCGCGGCTCGCCGCGCCCATCGTCGAGGAGCTGCTGCGCTTCGAGCCGCCGGTGCAACTGATGCCGCAGCGCACCACCCTCGCCGACATCCAGGTTCGCGGCGTCACCATCCCCAAAGGCGCCTCCCTCTGGCTGGTTCTGGCGTCCGGCAACCGCGACCCCCAGCGCTTCGAGGACCCGGACCGCTTCGACCCCGACCGCCAGGACATCCAGCACCTCGGCTTCGGCAGCGGCATCCACAGCTGCTTCGGCGCACCGCTCGCCCGGGTGGAGGCCCAGCTCGCCCTGTCGGAACTGGCCCGCAGGCTGGACAACCCACGTCTGCTGGAGGACCCGCCCCCGTACCGGCAGAACGCCGTGCTGCGCGGGCCGCGGCATCTGCCCATCGCCTGCGACGGGATCCGACCCTAGACTCAATGCCGTTGCTTTAGGTCACGGGCGTAGGCTGCCCAGTGGTGGTCCCCGGGGGGGTGGTTCGGGTGTCTGCGAGCGTGTCTGAGTTATCAGG
>NZ_JBHWJT010000062.1:0-24828 GCF_042731325.1 Streptomyces sp. NPDC059866
TCTCAACATGGACATGCCCGGCAGGCGCCCTGCGTGACGATCAGTACCACGATCGAGCGATCACGAACCGAGGAAGATCGGACTTAACGTCCACTGAGATGTCCGCGTTCGAACAACAGCCGCTCGATCTCGGCACCGTCTGCCAATCGAGGAAGTCAGTGATGATCAGTCCCTGTCCTCCTGCAACTTCAACATCTCGAAGAAGCCACCGGCCTGGTCGATCAGTTCGTCATACGTACCCATCTCGGAGACACGGCCCTGGTCGAGGACGATGATCCGGTCGGCGAGGCGAGCGTTGGCCAGGCGATGGGTGATGAAGACCGTGGCCCGTCCGGCGGCGAGGGCCTTGAGCCGGGTGTAGATGCGGTGTTCGGCGCGGGCGTCAAGCGCGGCGGTCGGCTCGTCCATCACCAGGACGGGGGCGTCGCGGTGGAAGGCACGGGCGACCGCGATGCGCTGCCACTGCCCGCCGGACAGGTCGTGTCCGCCCCACCAGGAGCGGGCAAGCGAGGTGTCCAGCCCGTGGGGCAGCGCGGCGATGACGCTGTCGGCACCGGCCGCCTCGACGGCGGCGTGCACGGCGGCGTCGCCGTCGGGGCGGGGCTGACCGAGGGTGATGTTCTCGCGGGCGGCCAGCGGCCAGCGGGTGTAATCCTGCGGCACGAGCGCCACCTTGGACAGCACCCCGGCCGGGTCGGCATCTGCCAGGTCCACCCCGTCCCAGCGCACCGAGCCCTCGGTGGGGAGGTACAGCCCCGTCAGCACGCGGGCGAGGGTGCTCTTGCCAGCGCCGTTCTCGCCCACCAGGGCGATGACTTCGCCGCGCTTGAGGCCGAGGGTGATGCCGTCCAGTGCGGGGCGGTCGGCTCCAGGGTAGGTGAAGGAAACGTCCGTGGCGGTGATCACCCGCGGCCCGTCCTCGGGGAGTTGGGTCGAGCCGCGGCGGGTCGTCCACGGCTTGGCCACGGCCAGAAAGCGCGCCCAGTCGTCCAGCGACAGCGAGGTGCGGAACAGCCGGGCCCCCGCCCGGACCGTGGTGGCCAGCGCGGCCCCGGAGGTCCGCACCGCCAAGGCGGCGGTCCCCGCGACCGCGAGCTCCATCCGGCCCGTGGCCACCAGGAGCACGAGCACGCCCCAGGTCGCGGCGGTGCCGACGGCAGTAAGCGCGTCACCGATGCCCTGCACGACCAGGGCCTGCCTCGTGGCCTTGAGCTGCTCGGCCTCCAGGCGGCCGGAGACGATGCGGTACTGCCGGATCAGGAAGCCGGCCATGGTGCCCGCGCGGACCTCCTCGGCGGTGTTCCGCTCGGTGGTGTAGGAGCGGAACACGTTGCGCAGCCGGGAGTCGGCGAGATTGCGATGATGGGCGGCGTGTTCGATCCGCGCTCCCCGTACCGCGCCCCACGCGCACGGGACAACGGACAGGACCAGCAGGGGCAGCATCACCGGGTGCAGGACGGTGACCACCGTCGCCGCGGCGGCCAGCTGCGCGGCGGCGGAGGTCAGCAGCTGGGCGTCGAGGATGAGGTCGCCGGTCTTCTCCGCCCCGTCGGAGGCAGCGGCATGGGCGTCCTCGAAATCCGGATCCTCGTAGGCCACCAGCTCGGCGGCCGTCGCCGCGGTGATGACCTCCAGGTCGGCTTCCCGTACGGCCTTCGGCGCGAGCCGGGCGGCGGCCGCGCGTGCGGAGGCGTCCAGCAGGTAGCGGCCGCACGCGGCAAGGGCGAGCACGACCACGGCGGTCAGGTTCTCGCCGAGCCCGGTGGCAAGGTCGGGGCCGGTGAAGACGGCTGCCAGGACGCGGGTGGTGGCCGCCAGCGCGGTCGCGGTGAGCGCGGCGGCGCCGATCTGGCAGGTAAGCAGGGCCAGGACGGCGCGGCGGTCGGTGTGCCAGCCGAGCCGGGCGGCCTGGGCGAGGGTGCGGGGCAGGCGGCGCGCTATCGCCCGCGTGGACAGGCTGACGCTCGCCTCGAAGTGCCGGTCGGAGGCCAGACGCATCACGGGCGGCTGGCCCGCGGCGGCGACGGGCGGGGAGGATACGGAAGAACTCACGCGCCCCATGAAGAGACCGAACCAGACGGCCGAGCAACAGGGTTGTTCCGCATACCCCGCATCGGTGCTGGTCGCCTCGCCACCCGTCAGCAACACCCCCAGGTTTTCACTCGATCGAGTGAGCCCGTGGTCCGGGGCGGGGAGGTTCGGGCCGGCCCCGGACCACGGCAGCCCAGGAGCCGCTACGGCACGGCGAGGACCGGCATCCACGGTCGGTCGACGGTGTCGCCGGTGTCCCGGCCGACCGCGCCCTCGGGGACGTCGGCCCAGGCGTGCGCGGCGTCGGGGAGGAAGCGGGCGCCGAGCACCCAGCGGGAGCGGCGGCCGGTGAGGGCGGTCGCGATGACGGTGGCGAGACTGATCTCCATGCAGGCGATCCGGCCCGGCCACCAGGAAGGGATCACCGCCAGCACTGCCGTGTAGAGGGCGTCGAGGCGGGCAAGGCGCGCGTACGGCAGGCCGCGCAGCATCCGGACAGTTGCGATCTGCCAGCGCAGGGGCAGCCGACTCATGGTCAGGGAGAGGGCGAGCGCAACGGCGGCCACCAGGCGGTCGCGCCTTGGGGCGGTGGGCCGGGCGGAGGGGACCATGACCGTCATCGACGCCACCACCTTCGGTGTACTCGCCGCGGCCGGTCGGTGTCGACGAGCACGCCAGCGACCACCAGCTTGTCGACGAACGCGTCGATCTGGCCGCCGACGGTCTGTGGGTCCTGGCCGGTGGGGAGGGCGATCTCGTCGGCGAGCCCGGCCGTGCCGCCGCGGACGGTGACGGCGTGCCAGATCTTCGAGGCGTCCGGATCGAGCATCAGCCACGCCCCGCGCCGGACGTCGAGCACCGCCGTGCCGGACGGGCCCGTGGCGTGGTGGACGTGAGGGGCAGGGGTCAGCACGCTGCCACATCCCTCCTGGCTGTCTGACCGGTCAGCCACCAGCACGTCACGATCAGCTGGTGCAGGTCGGCGATCACTGTGGCGCTCTGACCCCGGGCCGCCTGTGCGAGTGCGGCACGCACGGCCGCGGGGTCGATCAGCCCGCCGGCCGCGAGCGGACTCGACGCGATCAGTTCGTCGAGCCGGTCCCGGTGCCGGGCGAGTCCGGCGATGCGCTGGGCGGTGAACGAGCCCTTCGAGCGGCGAGTGGTCAGCCAGTCCGGGAGCTGCGGCAGCGCGGCCCGCAGCAGCGGCTTGTAGGTGACCAGCCCTCGCCGGGCGAGGGCCGGGACGGCGAACGCGGCGCGGACGACCTGGTTGTCCAGGTACGGGTACACAGGCGTCACGCCGAGCGCCTCGGCGTACGGGGCCCAGCCGCGGGCGGAGGTGCCCACCGATCGCAGGGCGGCCCACTGGTCGAACTCGTCTGCCAGCTCCGGCTGCCGGTCTCGGGCAGCCTGCCGCAGCAGCGCGGCGACCTGGTGGCGGCCTTTGGCCGTGAGCCAGGACGCGCCGGCGCCGAGGCGGCACCACGACCAGCCGGCCACGGCGGTCTCCGGCGTGATGGGCCCGCGTTCCAGGGCCTCGGCAGCACGTTCAAGGGAGCCGCTCCGGCCCAGTTCAGCGGCCTGTTTGAGGGCCTTCCAGTACGGGCCCGGGGCGGTGTTGCGCAGCCGGGTGAACGCCACGACCTGGCGGTGGGCCTCACGCCGTCGGCCGTCCTGGAGGAGGCGGACCCAGCAGGAGCTGGAGGCGTCCAGCACGATGTCACCGCCGTGCCCGGTCAGGTGCAGCGGCAGCCCTCGCACGGGGTGCAGATACGCGGTGTCCATGGCGTACATCGCCGCCTCCAGAACCGGCTCGGTGCCGGTCGGCTGTCCGGACGCGAAGCCGAAGGGCAGCTGCTCGTCGGCCCCGGTGGCGACCGTGTGCGCGATCCCCGTGTGCTCGGCGACGCGGGCGGCGAAGGCCATGTCCTCGCCGCTGGTGTAGCCGTCGGTGTAGGTGACCGCGTGCACGGTTCCGGCGTCGGCCGCGAGCACGACGGCCGCCGAGGAGTCCAGCCCGCCGGACAGGTCCGCCCCCACCACGCCGCCGGCGGCGTGGACGCGGAGCTGGACGGCGTCGGTGAGCGCACGCCCGAACCGCTCGGCGCCTTCGCGGAGCTCGTCCACGGGCTCGACGTCGGTGATGTCGACGAGCTGCGGCGGTGCCGCGGGCGTGAGCAGCAGCCCGAATCCGCCGGGCATCATGCGGATCTGCTCGTACGGGCTGCGGTGCGGCCAGTGATGCTCACCCGTCGTCAGCCGGGCCGCCAGCCACGGCAGGTCCGCAACGAGGGGACGCCCCAGCAGGCCGGGCTCGGTCGCCCACGGCGTTCCCTCCTCGCCGCGCGCGTAGTAGACGGCCCGGATGCCGGCCAGGTCACCGCACACGAACCGATGCCGCCCGTCGTCCGCGACCACCCAGTACGAGCCCGGCCACCGGGTGAGCTCGTCCCACCGGCCTACCCGCACGGCCGGGAGCGCGGCGCGGAGGTCCTGGTCTGCGGCCGGGCAGTCGCCCACGACCGCGAGCGCGACCGGCCCTTCGACGGCCATGCGCACTCGCGCGGCCGGGGCCCGGCGGATACCGGCGAGCCCGTCGATCGTCAATCCGTCCACGGCGGCAGTGCCGCCGCTCATCCACTCCCGTTCCATCTGTTCGTCTCCCCTGTGACGCGCCCGGGGGCCGGCCGTCATAGCGGCCGGCCCCCGGGGTGCTCGGTGGTGTCCTGGGCTTGTCAGCCCTCGAAGTAGTTGGACTTGTCTGAGTCGTTGAACGATTGGCGGCCCAGGGTGAGAGTCGCCACCGGGTGGGTGCTGACCTGCGGCGTGAAGCCGCCGGTGTTCGGCGCCGCGGCGGACGTGTTCGCGGTGGCGGGCTGGGTGGTGACGATGGTCTGCTCGGCCATGACCGGCCTCCCTTGTCTTGGTGGATGTGGAGGTGGTGCTGCCTCTATGTCACCGCGAGACAAGATCTGTTCCCAGAGACGGAGTTGGGCACTTGCTGGGAGTGGATCTGGGAGAAATCTGGGACGGGCCTGGGACGTCAGCTCTCAAGGAGCTCGAGGACAGCACGCTGGTAGACGGCGTACACCGTGGGCAGTTCGGCGAGGTGGGCGCGCTCGTCGATGCCGTGCAGCCCCTTGTACGGCACGCCGAAGCCGGCGGTGGCCGGGATGCCCTGCCCGGCGAGCAGGTTGCCGATGTTCGACGGACCCGCGGTCTTCGAGCGGACCCTGAGCCCTGCTTCGGTGGCGGCATGCAGCAGGGCGGCGGCGGGCTGCTCGTTCTCGGCGAGGCGGAAGGGTGGCCACGCGGCGATCGGGGTGATCTCGGTGGGTGCCGGGGCGGGCAGCTCCGCGTCGAGCTCGGCGACGGCCTTGCGGACGAGCGTCTCGGCGTCGTGGCCGTCGAAGGTCGGCGTGGTGCGGATGTCGACGTTGAGGTCGCACCGGTCGGGGGTGACCGAGAAGCCCTGGCCGCCGTGGAAGGACGTGACCGACAGCTTCGGCGGCAGCGGGAATCCCGAGGCCGCGGCGGCACCGGGCAGTTCGGCGGCGTCCAGGAGCCTGACGAGATGGGCGGCACGGGAGATCGCTCCCACCACGTTCTTGCTGGAGCCGGAGTGCCCGGAGGGGGCATGCACGGCGATGGTGGCCCGCCACAGGCCCCGGCCGCCGACCACGACCTCCTCCATGCCGGGGTAGCCGATCATCACCCCGGCGGGGCGGGCCGCATGCGGGTCGGCGAGGTAGGCGCGGGCGCCGCCGAAGCCGCCGGTGTGCTCGTCGACGTCCAACAGCACGGCGAGTCCGCCATACAGGGTCTCGGCGCGGGGCACGAGGTCGGCAGCGATGTGGCAGAACATCGCTGCGGCGAGCTTGGAATCCGCAGCCCCGCGGCCGAGCAGCCAGCCGTCCACCACATCCCCGGAGGCGGGCGGGAAGGACCAGGCGGTCTCGTCACCGTACGGGGCGGTGTCCACGCACGCGTCCAGCGTCCACCACTTCCCCGGACGGCCTCCGGGGATCTCCACCAGCAGCCCCACCAGCTCACCGGCGCCGTCGTGCAGATGACGGTGCGGCAGGCCGCGCGCGGCGAGCCAGTCCTCCAGCACACCCAGGACAGGCCCGCAGTCGTCGATCCCGCCCCGGCTCGGCCGCCGGATCAGATCCTGGGCCAGCTCCACCACGGACGCCGCACGGCCCTCGGCCTGCTGAAGGTCCTCGCTCACGCTTCTCCCTCGCCCCTTTAGTTGTGCCGTACCGGCAGTGCGCGGACGGCCTCGATCGTCTCCACCGGCCGCGCGGACGCGCACGCCTCCCGCCCATGGTGGACCAGACCCACCGCTGCCTCGCGACTGAGTAAGACGCCGCAGTCGAACCCCTCCGCCCCATGGAACGACGGCAGCGGCACCACCGCGGCGGTCTCGGACGCCACGAAGAAGCGCTCCAGTGCCTCGGTCGGCTCCACCATCCCGATGTGCAGCGTCTTGACGCCGTTGCGGCGCGCGGCCGGATCGCGCAGCTCCAGCAGCCGCGTCAGGTGGTCGGCGAGCGCCCGGTGCCGGGGTGGCCCGTACAGCACCCGGTAGTGGACCAGGTCGGGGCGCTGGGCCACGGCCGTCTCGATCGCCGCCAGATATGCCTTCTCCCGCGACCGGCTACCGGTAACCACCAGCTGCTCCCGAGCTCCCGCGACGACATCGACCATCGTCTCGACCAAGTCCGTCCACCGGGCGAGCACCTTGACCACCACAGCCGTCCCAGAGAACTCCAGCACGCTCGTGGCCGCGCCGTCCTGGTGCGCAAACAGTACTTCGGGCCGCTCACGGTACAGCTGGCAGAGCCCAGCCCGGTTCCGCTTGCCCGTACGGCGCCGCCCGGACTCCCACGCACTCATCAGGCTCGCGTCCGCAGCCCCGCCGGTGATCGCATTCAGCGCGTCGGCGGCCTCCTCCAGCGTCATGTTCCGCGCTACCCGGGCCCGCTTGAGCGCCGAGTCCGTGCTGCTGGCCGCGGCCACGGACACCGCCCCCTCTCCATCCACCGCCGTGTACCCGCATCTTCCCCGCCTGCTGGCGGTTCAGCAGGCCCGCCAACCAGCCCTTCTCTGGGGCCGTAAACCGTCGTACGCGACGCCCACCGCGATGCCTGTCTGGGCGTGAACCGTGCCTTACATGCCTGCACAAACTTCGAGCCTGCGACCGGTAGTTGTGCTTGACAGATGCAGATAAGGCCCGACGAACCGCTGTAATGGTGAGCGCGGACGAAGGCCTTCGCCGTGTGGACCAGCTCGTTCGGCATCTCGCGGACGCGGTAGCGGGGCGGGGGCCGAATCCGCCTTCACTGGTCGGCCTCCAACTGTGCCGACAGGGCTTCCACCGCTGGCAGACGGCGCCGAGATCGAGCGGCGGCTGTTCATACGCAGACATCACAAGGGTCCTCTCAGAGCGGTGAGTTGGTGAGCTGCGCCGGTCCGGAGTTGCCGCCCGGACCGGCACGGCCGGCGAGTGGTCAGGTCGTGGCGGGGAGCATCAGCTGACGAGGGGCGTGCAGTACGTCCAGGACGCGTTCACGCCAGCGCATCGCCCAGTGCACGCAGTTGGAGCAGCTCTTGTGCTTGCCCTCGCACCGGGGCAGCGGGTCGGACCAGCGGGCGTCGCGCGACCACGCGAGGGAGTCGGCGGAGGCCAGGTACTCGGCGCACGTTTCGAGCGCCTGGGTCTTCAGGCCGAAGCCGTGCAGGCGCAGGCCGGCGGCGGCCGCGGTGGCGAGCACGGCCTCGACGTCCTTGACCGACTTGCGGCGGCAGACGGAGCCGCCCCCCACCAGCGGATTGTCCGCCAGCCGTACGCCGCGCTTGTCGTACAGGTCCAAGCAGGCTTCGTAGCCGGCCGGGCGCCTCGGCCATCAGGTCGACAGAGTTGCCTACGATGCGGTCGACGCCATCCGCGGACGGGTCAAGCGGTAGACGTCACTGCCGGCATTCCGTCACTCCGGCGTTCCCCATTTCGTCGGTGAGCCCGGAAGAGACGCAGGTGTAGATCGCGGTGGTCGTGACCGACCTGCTGCTGGACGAACAGCGGGTCGTGGCCGTCCTCGATCAGGTGGGTGATGTAGGACCTGCGCAGTGAGTGGAACTCCAGCGCGGGGTCCAGGCCGAGCGCGTCCCGGTAGGCGGCGAAGCGGGAGTCCAGCCGCTGGAGCCCGATCCGCGGGCCTCGCTCGGACGGCCAGAGGGCCCGGCTGGTCGAATGCCGCATCCCGGGCCGCACCGCGCTGATCCATTCATCGATGGTGCCGGGTGTCCAGTGCCAGACGGTCAGCACGCTGCGGCGCTTCGGTGGCGACCCCTTCTTGGCCTTGCCGTAGCGGACCAGTGGGGTGCCGTACTCGTCGAACTCCCGCCCCTCCGGGTTGCGGCCGAAGTCGGTGAGATTCAGTATCCGGGTCTCGTTGCGGCGCAGGCCGTAGGCGTACGCCACCTTGAACAAGGTGGCGTCTCGGAAGGCCGGCAACCAGCCCTTGCGGCCCTTGCCGCGGACACGCAGCACCTCCTCGTCGGCGTGGTCCAAGAACGCTTCCAGCTCGGGCTGGGTGAACGCTCGGCGTTCTGGCTCGCCCTCGGCTTCGTCGGCGTGCGTCGCGGCGTTCCAGTCGTAGACCACTTGGACCGGGTGTGTGCCGAAGTGCCGCAGGCACTCGTCGGTCCAGCCGTAGGCCGGGGTGGTCAGGAAGTCGCAGAACGGGCGGACGGAGCCCTGGTAGTTGCGCAGGGTGGAGCGGACGCATCCGTGCACGGCCCGCAGATCGGCGGACCATTCGACATGTTGCGGCGTCCACTGCCACGGCATCGCATCGGCGTGCCGGGTGAAGGCCCGGACGGCGCGTTCCTGGTCATCGACGTATCCCGGCGAGAGATTCCGGGGCTCATCTCGGACGGCACCTGCCGCACCTGCCTACGCTACAGCCGCGCGGCCCTGGCGCTGCTCCTGGTCAACTGCTTGTCACCGTCGAGTTCGGCGTGGTCGGTGTCGTCCGGGACGACTCGTCGACGAAGCCGCCGCCCACCTTGACAGCCATGCCCAGCGCCCCGCCCCCGTCCGACGCCCCGAGGTCGACAGCGGCAGCGCGTCCGCAGGCACCAGCGCGGCTTCGTTGGCGGAGCCGTCTAACCTCGCGCTTTCACGAAGCGGACTGTCCGATGCTTGATCGAAAACGCGGGAAGTGCTCCTGACCTGCAACGATAGGACTTGCTGAGGGTCCTGTTGGCTGCGAGGAAAGAAGCACTTCCCAGGTGAAGAAGCGTATCGGGTCGTACCCGCATGTCCGTGTCGAGGGCGGCAGCCGCGGGGTGGTCTCCCAGGCCGGGTCCGTGCTGCTGGTGGAAACGATCCGCAAGACCGGCCTTGACCAGGCGATATCCGCCGCGCTCGCCCCGTGGCGCAAACAGCGGGCCGTCCACGACCCGGGGAAGGTCCTCCTGGACGTCGCCCTCGCGGTCGCGCTGGGCGGGGACTGCCTGGCCGACGTTGGCATGCTGCGGGCGGAACCGGCCGTGTTCGGGCCGGTGGCCTCCGACCCGACGGTGTCCCGGCTGGTCGACACGCCGGCAGCGGGCGGGAAGCAGGTTCTGGCCGCGCTCCGCACGGCCCGGGCCGAAGTACGCGAAGGTGTCTGGAAGTTGGCCGGTGATGCGGCGCCGGACGCGGGCGGGCAGGTGATCGTGGACATCGACGGGGTCCTCATCCTGGCGCACTCCGAGAAGCAGGACGCCACCGCGACCTGGAAGAAGACCTTCGGCCACCACCCGCTGATGGGGTTCGTCGACCACGGCCGGGGCGGGTCCGGCGAGCCGGTGGCGGGCCTGCTGCGGCCCGGCAACGCGGGCTCCAACACCGCGAGTGATCACATCGAAGCCACGACGCTGGCCCTGGCCCAGCTGCCAAAACGGCTCCGGCGAGGACGGCAGACCCTGATCCGCACCGACTCCGGCGGCGGCACCCACGAGTTCGTCGCCTGGCTCGCCCGGCGCGGGCGGTGGCTGTCGTACTCGGTCGGCATGACCATCACCGACGCCCTCCACCAAGCCGTCCTGAAGGTCCCTGCCTCAGCCTGGACGCCGGCCGTCGAACCCGACGGCGACATCCGCGACGGCGCCTGGGTGGCCGAACTCGCCAGCGACTGCCTGACCGGCTGGCCCAAGGGGCTGCGGCTGATCGTGCGCAAGGAACGCCCGCACCCCGGTGCCCAGTTGCGCTTCACCGACGCCGACGGCATGCGGCTGACCTGCTTCGCCACCAACACCATCCACGCGCCGATCGCCGAACTGGAACTACGCCACCGCCAGCGGGCCTGGGCCGAGGACCGCATCCGCGCCGCCCGCGCCACCGGCCTGCGCAACCTCCCCCTCCACGACGCCGCGCAGAACCAGATCTGGCTGGAGATCGTCCAGATCGCGCTCGGCCTGCTCGCCTGGATGCCCCTGCTCGCGTTGACCGGTAAAGCCCGGCTCTGGGAACCCCGCCGCCTGCGGCTCCGCCTGTTCTCCACCGCCGCCCAGCTCGTCACCACCGGCCGCCGCCGCTACCTCCGCCTCGCGGCGCACTGGCCCTGGAACCACGTGATCACCAATGCCCTGGACCGGCTCCACGCCCTGCCGAACCCCGGCTGACCAGCACCTCCCCGCCCCTGCGAACAGCACCACCATCCGGAGACGTGGAACCCGGCGCCCACCCGACGCGACAGCCGGGCCACCAGCCTGCCCACCTGCAGAAATCTCCGCCCCTGAGCGAGCCGAAAGGGTCCGTCAGCAAGCTGACGGACCCTCATGCAAGATCGAGGCTAGGGCATCCACTATCGGTCCCACCGCGACGACCCGAACTGGCCTCAGTTTGGGGGACGTTCGGGGGCACTGAGGGTGGTGGCGAGGTGAAGTGCCTGCCCTGGGGCTTGCGGTGGGAAGTCCGACAGATCTGGGCAGTCGGACCTCCGTGCTCTCTCAGCTGGCGTGAAGGATCCGGAAGCGATCGGGTTCCGCAGGATCTCGATCAACGACTTGGATTGGCGGCCGAGCCCATTGCCAAACGCTGATGCTCGGCGTGCGGGAGAACTGGATTTGCCCGCGGGTGCCTTCGACTGCAACGCGCGGCCAGGATTCGGCGATACGCGCCCGGTCCGCGCCGTGAGAACGCAGTACATCGGCGAGGACGGCGACCGTGTCGTAGCCCTCGAAGGCGACGAAGGAGGGCGCTTCGGCCAGCCGCTCGCGGAGGGCCGTCTCGACTCGTGCACCGAGTGGGCTGAGGCGCTCGGGCAGGTAGCGCAAGAACGGGATCGCTGCGCTGTCGTCGCCCAGCAACGTCGCCCATTCGGCGAACTCCGGCTGCCCGGCCGGAGCACCAATCATGATCTCGGCGAGCCGCTGGTCGCCGCGGACGGACTTGACGATCGGCACTGCCGGCTCCGGGTGGCCGACCAGCAGAAGGAGGGCCGTCGCGCGACTGTCGACGAGTGCGTCGCACACGGCCGCGGAGGTGAGCGCGCGCATGTCGAGTTCGGTGACGGTGCCGCCGCGTGCAGCGAGGTAGTCGCGCAGAATGCGGGTCCCGGTTGCCCAGTAGACACTCGGCTGGGCTGCTACGGCGATGCGACGGTGGCCCGCGCTGAGGAGGAAGTCCGCGTAGATCTGCCAGCCGCGGGACTGCGGCGGGGAGAGGCGCGCGACCCATTCCGTTGGCTGTTCGGTGAGCGCGTCGAGAACCGCTGACGAGCAGAGGAACGGCAGGCCGAGGGCGTCGGCCCTGGCGGCAGCGGCGCGAGCGACGACGCTGTGATACTCCCCCGCCAACGCGGCCACGCCCAGGCCGGCCAATTCATCCACGGCCGCCGCGGCCCTTTGTGGATCAGCCGCAGTGTCTCGGACCACAAGCTCCAGTGGTCTTCCGCCGATCCCGCCTGCCTCATTGACTTCGCCAACCGCCAACTCGAGCCCCGCGAGCAAGTGTTGGCCTGCCTCGACCCAGCCGGGCCGGGTCAGCGGAACGAGAGCGCCGATCCGGACGGACGATCCTTCAGCCCGCTCCGACCCAGGTAGCGATGGTGGCGTATTCATGCGTAGGCGTCTCCCGCTCCCGTATGACGATTCGTTTGCAGTTAGCCCAGGTCGCCGAGCGGCAAGGCCCGGTGGTGCGTGTTCAACTCATCTCGCCGAGGCGGGCGCACCTGAGTGATCATGCCGGACATTGCATCCACCACCATCGTCAACAGGCAACCGATTATCTACGCCGCCCGCCGACGCCCTCGGTCTTCTGCCGGGCTCGCTCCGCGGATGAGGCCGAACCCATCCCACCGCGTATGTGCCGAACTCAACGAGAAGACTCCTCGGCTTCCAATCTCCCGAACCCGCTCGCCAGAAGCCGTCCAACGGCTACCTCGCGTGCGGGTTCTTGCCTTCAGTCATCCGAGATTCCGCGAACCCGCGCGTTTCGAACCGCAGCAAGGCCGACCAGGACCCTGCCGAGTGGCTGCCGCTCGCCGCCGACGTGCACTGCCGCTACGCCGCGGAATGGGTGGGCACCAAACTCCGGTGGGGCCTGGCCGCCGACGACACGGAACTGGCCGCGCTGCACGACATCGCGCTGGGCTGCCCGCTGCAGACCGTGACGTACGAGCCTGCCCCGTAGCTGGCACGCCAGCCCCCGCCGCGTCGCTACGACGGGGGCCCCTACGCGCCGTTGCCCGCCAGAAGGATTCAGCGCAGCCATACCGGGCGGGGCTCACCAGTGGACAGACCCGGCCGGAAGAAGACATCCCGTAGTCGCGGGCGAACCGGTCAGCCTCGGCCACCGACGCCCCCGGCCGCCGCATGGAGAGAGAAGGCGTACGCGGCCGACTCGATCTGTTCGGGGATCAGGCACAGGCGCCAGCGGGGCGTTGTCACGTTGTTGAGGGTGTGAGGTGTCTGAGGTCGCGTCAGCGCGGGTCGGGCCGGGTGGCAGTCCCGGGGTCAGGCCCTGGTGGGCTGGCCGACGACGCCGGTGGTCCGGTCCCAGAGGGTGAAGCGGATGGTCATCTCGAGGCGGTGTCCGGGGGCGGTCATCAGGCGGCGTGAGGGTCGGAAGGGGGGTGAGATGCCGCTGAAGGCGGACAGGCACCGTTGGGCTGCGCCGGCGCTGCAAAATCCCTTCCTCGCGCGTTCGCGCTGCCGGGTGGGCTGGTGGGAGTTCCCGGCCCGGTGGTTCAGGCCCTTGTGGGAGCGGTGCCCGACCGAGGGCATCACCTCGCGGTGGGCGGCACCGCAGGACCGGAGCTTGTCGGTCACGATCACGCGGGGCACCGACCGGGTCTTCTTCATCAGTCTCCGGAAGAAACGCCTGGCCGCATCCTTGTCGCGACGGCTCTGGACCAGGATGTCCAGGACGTTGCCGTCCTGGTCCACCGCGCGCCACAGGTACTTCCGCTTGCCGTTGATCTTGACGAAGACCTCGTCCAGATGCCATTCATCGCCTGGCCTGGGGCGGCGTCGGCACAGCGCGTCGGCGTAGGACCGCCCGAATTTCCGGCACCACCGGCGGACCGTCTCATAGGAGACGACGACGCCGCGCTCGAGCATCAGCTCCTCGACCCCGCGGAAGCTGAGCGGGAACCGGAAGTACAGCCACACGCAGTGGGAGATGATCCCCACCGGGTACCGGTGGCCCTGGTACGACGGCCGCGTGCCCGCCATACACGACCCCCTCCCGAGGGTTATCAACTTGGAGACCACCTCACACCGTTAGCCAACGTAACAGTGCCCCTGGAGAAGCTCGGTCAGGACGACAAGGGCTCCTACCGGCTGTCGGAGGTCGAGGAGCAGGCCCTCGCCCCGCACGGGGGCGAGGACGCCGACGCCACCGACGACGCGGACGCCTGAACTGCACGCGGACGACGGCCGGGCACCGGCGGTGCCCGGCCCCCGCAACCACCAGTCAAGACCGCAGGGAGTCCGTCATGTCCAACTCCGGCTCTGCTGAGTCCGCACAGCCGATCAAGGGAGATCAGCCGCTCACCCTCGACGTCCTGCGCCGCCTGGTCGGCAACGACTGGGCCCGCCTTCCGGGCAAGACCCTGGTCGTCCTGTCCCGGGATGCCGAGGGCAACCTCTACTCGCCGTTCAGCACTTACGCGATCGGCCGCTACGCGCCCGTCTACGAGCAGACCGGCGCGGTCTACCCGCTGGAGAGCGAACTCGCGCGAGCCCCCGAACTGCGAGGCCTGTTCCCGCAGGTCCCCGACAACGCTGTCGCCGCCCTGGTGCTGTACCCGCTCGGCTGACCGACGTGTACCCGGTGGGCGCCGCGCATCCGGCGCCCACCCCCGGCCCGCCGTCCGGCGGCCGGTTTCCTCCACCGGGCGACGAGACGCCCGACCCAACCCACGAAAGCAGAAAGGGGACACACCTATGCCCACCCTTGCCGAGATCCGCGCCTTCGTCGGCGGACTGTCCGAGGTCGGAACCCTGGTCGCAGTCCAGGAGGCGGCCGCCGCCCGCCTGGTCGAACTCGACGCCGCCGCCCGCCCGGTCATCTTCCCGGGCCGCATCGGGCGGATCAACACCACGATCACCCCGGCCTGCCTACGCCGCCTGACCGGCACCGTCGGACAGCCCAACAAGACGGGCAGCCGCTTCGACTTCGTGCTGGACGAGGACTCCACCGAGCAGCTGCAACTCCCCCGAAGGGACCGTGACTTCCATGAGCCCAGCGATACCCGTGCGCTGCCACACCCGGCCGCTGGCCGGCGGACTGGTCGTGCCCTGGGTCTCCCTGATCCACAACGGACACGCCGCATTCGGCAGCCTCGACGCCGACCGCGCCCGCCGCGCCTTCCTGAACCGCCTGTGCCAGATCTGCGGCCAGCCCCTTCAGGAGCGGTTCTTCGTCATCCTCCGCCCCGCCGACCAGAGGCAGACGCCTGCGCGCGGGCCAATCGCGGCGCCATCTTCCACTCGGCAACCCACGACGGTCTGCCGTGCGTGGAGGTCGACGGCGTCGTGGTGTTCACCTACCTCGGCCCGTCCGGGTGTCTGTCCACCTCGACAGCGCCGCGGATTGGCTCGTCCGGCCCGACGGCACGGTACCGCTGCGGGTCAAGGTCGAAGACACGGTCGTGCTCGACGACAGCGGGGAAGAAGGCGCTCCACGACCGCCCCTGCTGGACGAGTTGCTGAACGTGGCCGACGAGGGGCAGAAGATCGCACACAAATGATCAGCTCAGATCACTTCCGTTCGCCGTACAACCGCGCGGCGCGCTCGTGGGTCCTTCACACGTCAGTCACAACTGCCGAAGGATCCACATGACCCGCAGACTCGCCGCCACCGCCGTCGCTGCCGCCATCACGGCAGGCACCCTGGCGGCCGTCGCCGCCCCGGCTCAGGCCGCCGAGTACTCCTCAGCACTCAAGATCCGCGGAGCCCAGTACGACGCCCCCGGCCGGGACTCCAACAACTGCTCCACCGGCAACACCGACGAGGAATACCTGACCATCAAGAACTACTCGTCCACGGCGACCATCAACCTCAAGGGCTACGTCGTCAAGGACGCCGCCGGCAACCGCTTCGCCTTCACCGCCAACCACTACCTCCAGCCCGGCGACTACGTGAAGCTCCGCGGTGGTAACGGCACCGACTCCGACAGCAACAACGTCGTCTACCGCGACAACTGCAACTTCATGTGGAACAACGACAAGGACACGATCTACCTGTACAAGCCGTCCGGCAACCGCGCAGACGTCCACGCCTACACCAAGAGCGCGAACGACCCTGACGGCAACGGCTACATCAAGTTCCACAGCTGAGCCAAGGCCAGGTAGGCGCCCGCTGGCACTAGTGCTGGGTGCGGACCTGACCTACACGCCAGGGCTCCGGTCGACCCCGACCGGGGCCTTCGGCTTGGGCACCGCACGCGCCATCCACCGATTGTCAGTGTCGCTGGAGGAGCAGCTGGCTGTGAGGCCGGCGAGTAGCAGGCAGGCGGCGGCTGTGCGGGTACGCATGGTTCCACCCAGTGGTGCGGATGTGCGGCAGCATCATGCGCCTTGCGGAGGTACTGCAAGGTCTGTGTGGCCGTTCCGTGACTCGGGCCGGCATAGAAGAGCCCCGGCCGGGATGCACCCACCGGCCGGGGCTCTGGTGGCCGCCCGCCCCCAACGGGGATGGGGACGGGCGGGATCTCACCGGTGCAGGGGTACCGTCGCGGCACCTCCGCGCCGCGCCTGCCGCCATTCCTCGTACAGCCGGGCGCCCACCTCGCACGGAACGTTGGCGTTCTCGCCGGCCTCGTTCACAGTCATGCAGGTCCGGCAGGAAGCACAGTGCTCACCGAGACGTCGGAGCGCCGCTTGCACAGCCGTCTCGCGCCCGCCGCCGAGGTTCTCGAAGTGGTCGACGAGGGCGTTCACCGAGCGTGCGAGACGCTGCGCGTGTGCGATACCGGCAGGCAGCGTGCGGCCAGGCTCAAGACCCAGGCGCATCCGGGCCTCGCCGATGCACGCCAGTGCGCACGCGCGAGGGATGTCGTCCTCGGGCAGCTTGGCCGCCACCGTCGCCACTTCCGGGATCGCCAGCATGATGTGCCCGCGCAGCTGCAAGGTGAGCGTCTCCAGCTCTTTGGGGCTGGGCAGTTCGGCGTCCTCGGCGAACAGACGGCGCGCACTGGCCCGCATCACCGTGACGTCCAGCGGACGCCGGTCTTCGGCTTCGGACCTGGGCGGCCGGGTTGTAGCTTGGCTCATGTCGGCGCTCCTTGGCGGCGTCGGCCACACCCCGGGAGGCCTCACCCTCGCCGGGGTTTCGTCGTACCGCCCGACGCTAGGAGCGTGATGTGCAGCACCGCCATGAATGTGCAGATCTGTGCGCACTACTGAACACGCGGGAGTGGTGGCGCAACAGACCCCCTTGACCAAGGCCTCCGACGCGGCGACGGTGGCGCACAGTCCTGCACATCTGATTGATGGAGGCTGCGGTGTCGCTAACGTTCATCGGAATCGACCCGAACAGGGGACCACGAGAGTCCCACGGTGTGGGTCGACGAGGAGAGGCAAGAGCTTGTCCTGCAGGGGTGGAAGCCGAGCCCCGAAGTCGAGGCGGAGGTGGCCGCGTTCGAGGTGCCGGGACACGCGGTGGGCGTCCCCGACAACGAGGCAGTGGTTCGTATCCCGGCGAGGATGGTCCCGATGGTCAGGGAGGCGTGCGATGCCGTCGAACGTGCCGCCCGCGTTCACTGACCTGCTGTCCAGCGCCACGCGTTCAGCTGTCCATCTCGAGATGCGCGACTCCTACGCCGTCGACTACGAACAAGGGCCGTTCGCCGAGTGGCGCAGGGGCTTTCGGTATGATCCCGCCGACCGGGCGTCCTGGTGGCGGCCTTGGCTGGACCTTGTCCAGCAGACGGTGTCCCGAGGCGTCGTGATCCGGCGGGCCCGGATCGTGTCCGAGCCGGTCAGCGAATACACCCGCTTCCTGTACGACGGCACGTTCACCAACATCGCCGCCGGCGAGCAGGTGCGCTGGCTGCCCCGACGACGCGCCTCGGACATCGCGCTGCCGGGCAACGACTTCTGGCTCTTCGACGACCGTGTCGTCCGCTGGAACCACTTCACGGGCACCGGCGCTTCGGCCGGCGGTGAGGTCTGCGACGACCCGGCCGCGGCGAAGCTGTGCGCGGAGGCCTTCGAGGCTGTCTGGGTGCGAGCCATCCCGCACGACCAGTACGAGATCCACTGACGGCACGCACCGGACAGGCCAGCTCATGCCCATCTCTCCGTCCTCGTCGGCCCAGGCTGCACGAGAGGTCGTAGCCCAGCGACTGCGCGAGGTGCGCAAGGGCGCCGGGCTGACGGTCACTGATCTGGCCGGCCGGTGCGGCTGGCACCACGCCAAGACCTCCCGCATCGAGAACGCGCGCACGGCCCCGACCGCCACGGACATCCGCCTGTGGTGCCGCGCCTGCGACGCCTCGGACCAGGTCGACGACCTGATCGCCCAGTCGCTGCACGCGGAGTCCATGTACACGGAATGGCGCACCCAGGTACGCAACGGCCTCAAGGCCTTGCAGGACAGCGCCGTGCAGTTCTTCCACGAGACCCAGCTGTTCAGGGTCTACTCCTCCTCCCTGGTGCCTGGCCTGCTCCAGACGGAGGGGTACGCGGCCGGCGTCCTCGGGCTCAGCGCCAGCTTCCGCGACCTCCCTGTCGACGACAGCCCGGAGGCCGCGCGGGCCCGTGTCGACCGCTCGCGGGTCATCCACGAGCCGGGGCACAAGTTCGTGTTCGTCGTGGAAGAGGCGGCGCTGCGCTACCAGGTCTGCGACGCGGACGCGATGGCGGCACAGCTCGGCTACCTCCTCACCGCCGGGGCGCTGCCGCAGGTGTCGCTCGGCATCATCCCCATGGCCGCGCAGCAGCGGTCACAGTGGCCGCGGGAGACCTTCCACGTGTACGACGACAGCCTCGTCTCCGTCGAACTGGTCTCGGCCCGCGTGAAGATCGCTCAGCCGTCCGAGATCCGCCTGTACCTCAAGGCGTTCGAGCAGCTGCGGAGCATGGCCGTGTACGGGGCCGAGGCGTGGGCCCTCATCGTGAAGGCCATCGACGCGCTGCACTGACCCTGGACATGGAGAAAGGCCCCCTGCGCGGTCGTGAGGACCATGCAGGGGACGCCCTGCTGGATGCGTTGCTGAACGCGGCCGACGACGGGGCAGAGGGAAGCGGTCCGCGCGGCGGCCCTGGCCGCCGGCGTCCTGTGACACTGCCCGGCCTGCCGGTGGGACAACCCGGATGCGGCCGCCTGCTGCGAGGACCCCGGCCCCTGCCGAACACCCCAGCCCGCTGGGGGCTACCGACGAAATGCAGCTCGTGAGGTGACGGAATGGGCGGAGAGGGTCAAGGGGTCGTACGGCCGCCGCGCGTTCGTCGGCGCTCGCGTCGTGCCGGGTTCCCAGGTTGGGAACGCGGGATCTGCTCGGGAATCTTGGGTCGCTCCTGAAAGGTGAACTCGGTGGCCAGCTGAGCCGAAGCGCGATAGTTGTCACCATGAGCCGCTGGTGGGTCCGTCGATGTGCGACTATTTGAGATAGTGGCACCTGATCGAGGCGACTGACACCGACGGCCGTCGAGTACCAAACGCGCGCTCGGTCAACTCGGGTGACCAGCGAGGACGCCCTGAGTGTCGGTGGCAACCGGTTCGAGCTTCCCGGGCAGGTGTCAACCCAGATGGCCTCTTGGTGCCGACCATCGCGGCCAACCCGTACAGGGGACGAGGTCAGCCCGGGCAACTCCGTTACGCCGACCCGCCGGTGTCGGCCTGGGCCCCTGCATCCCAGCCCTGGAGCGCGATCGACTCTTCGGTCAATCTTTGGTCCGGTGTGCCTGGTTCGCCTCGCGGAGAGCCACCCAGGCGTCCGCTACGGGACCGACGTGCCCGAGCTTATCGGGGTTGTTCACCGTGTGGATCGTCTGGATCTGCCCGTCGAGTACATCGAGCGCCCAGGTGCTGAGGACCTGGCCGTCCCGGTCGCGGAAGATCGCGCCCGGCTGGCCGTTCACCTGCTGCGGCTCCACGACACCACCGCCCCTGATAACCAGCGGCACGAACGCCGCGAGCACCCGGACCACGTGCCCGGCACCGAGGACGACCGGCTTGATTTGCGGGGCCTTGCCGCCACTGTCGCCGATCATCTGAACGTCGGCGGCCAGCAGCTCGGCCAGCCCGTCGACATCCCCTTCCCGAAAGGCGTCAAAGAACCGTTCGACGAGTTTCTCGCGCTCCTTCCGGTCGGCCTTGAACCGGGCCCGGCCCGCGTCCATGTGACGGCGCGCCCGCACCGCGAGCTGGTGGCACGCCGCCTCCGATCGCCCCACGGCCGATGCGATCTCCGGGAAGCCGAAGGCGAACACCTCCCGCAACACGAAGACCGCGCGCTCGAGCGGGGTGAGCCTCTCCAGCAGGAGCAGGGCCGCCATCGACAGCGAGTCCGCCAGCTCCGCCGACCGCGCCGGATCCTCGTACGGGTCGGTCAGCAGCGGTTCGGGGAGCCACGGCCCGACATACTCCTCCCGCCGGACGCGGGCCGAGCGCAGCACGTCGATCGAGATCCGGGTGACCACGGTCGACAGGAACGCCTTGGCCGACCCTGGCTGGGTGGAGGTGGCCTGGTAGCGCAGCCAGGTCTCCTGGACCGCGTCCTCGGCCTCGCTCACACTGCCCAGGATCCGGTAGGCGATCGAGAACAGCAGCGGCCGCAGGTCCTGGAACTCTTCGGTCTTCGTCATGCTGGCTCCTCCTTGAATCTCTGCCGCCACGAGGGGTGGCGCGGCTCCCAGTGGGAGAAGCCGGGCCCCTCGGCCATCAATTACCACTGACTGTTGTGTGGCCTGGCAGCAGGGCGGGGCACCTGCGGATCCGCTATGGCGCCGTGGCCCGTGGAACGCGCCGCTGTCCAGGGCCACCGTCACCAGGGCACCGAGCCCTCCTCACTGAAGAATCCGGCGGTCGGGCCGTCCGCGCCGAGCGTGGCCAGGCGCACCACTACTGCGGCGCCCTGCGCGACCGTAAGGAATCCGGTGTGGTTGTTGCTGTCCGTGTCGACGAAGCCGGGGGCGACTGCGTTGACGAGGATGCCGTCCTTCCTAAGCTCATTGGCGTACTGCACGGTCAGCGCGGTCAGCGCGCTCTTGGATGGCGAATACGCCGCCGACGGCAGCAGTGCCGCAAGGGGGCCGTCCGGATCGCTGGTGAGACTCAACGACGCGGCATGACTGCTGACGTTGACGACGCGTGGCGCCGGTGACCGCCGCAGCAGCGGCAGCATGGCGTTGGTCACCGCGATCACTCCGAAGACGTTGGTCTCGAACACCGCCCGGACCATGTCCAAGTCGACAGAGCTGGGGACTTGATCGTGGGCCTCTTCGGGCGAGACCTGCCCGGAGCCAGTGATGCCGGCGTTGTTGATCAGCACGTCGAGGTAGCCGAATCGCTCCTCAACCTGCTTCGCGGCCTCCTGGACGGTGGCCTGGTCGGTGACGTCCAAGGTGACCGCGTGCGCGTCGCCGCCGGCCGCGCGCACCGCCGCAGCGGATTCCTCGCCGCGCCGCGGGTCTCTGGCGCCGATCAGGACCGCCATGCCCAGCGCAGCGAGTTGCTCGGCAACCCCACGACCGATCCCCTTGTTCGCCCCGGTAACCAGCGCGACCTTCTGATGTGTCGTCTCCTCGCTCATGACCAGCTCCTTGTTGTCGAGGTGGGTTCTTCTCAGAACCTGTCGTCGCAACCTGAGACGAGACAGCCCGGCCGTCTCTGACACGCGGACACAATCAACTGTTCGCGGTCGAGGCGCTCTGGCCAGAGTCAGGCAGGACGGTCTACTCGCCTTCGCGGTTCATGAAGCAGAAACCGGTGACAGAAAGGCTGCAAAATGGCCGTTAGTGACAAGCGGAATTCCTCATTGGTGACAACCAGCTTGCTTCACGAGGCCCAAACCGCCAGCTCGCCCCGTCCGGAAGGTGACAACTATCGTGCTTCGGCTCACCAGCGCCAGGGCTCGGCGGGCCTCATCGGTAGGGGTGGAGGGCTGATTGCGCTGGCGAGCGTGGCCGTGGACGGCTCGGACGAAGCTCTCGACCCACCCGGTGAATCGTGCACGCTTGGCCGGGTCGTCGCGGTCGTCGATGGTCTCGGCGATCTCGCCGAGCCAGTACGTCGCCCAGCTGTCCAGGACGATGCCGTCGCGATGCTCCAGGAGCAGCCGGCCGATCTGCTGGGCGACGGAGAAGCGCCGCTCCTGCACGAACAGCAGGGCCCGCTCTTCGGCGACTGCGCGCTCCTCGTGGTCACGAGCGACCTCGGGCGTACGGCGCTGGCCGGGTTCACGGACCTGCTCGGCCTTCAGCCGCCGTGCCTTCTGGTACGCGCCCTGCTTGGAGGTCACGCACAGTGCTTCGGTGAAGTGGTCCCAGGGCACGCCGGCGGCCCGGCCGTCCTCGATCGCCTTCAACTGCCTGGTGTCAGCCTGCTCGCGCAGGTACTGCCACAACTTCACGCGCAACACCGCAGCCTCGCCCACCACGTTGACCAGGCTGTCCTTCGGCTGCTTCAACTTGCCAGCCCACGTCTGCGCGTGGTCCAGCACGAGAAACAGCTCTTCCGACGCCGGGAACCGCTCGAACTCCGGATCCCCGCCCAACTCGTGCAACTCCCGCAGCCGATTCACGATCCGACCGGTCTTGATCTCCCCCAGCCGGATCGGCGGGCGCTTCTGACGGGGCCTCCCGGGAGCCTTCGAGGTCTTCCTCACCACACTCGAAGTCTTCTCCACCAGCCGGTTCCCAATCTGGGAACCGGCCGTGACCACCCATACCGACGACACCGGCGTACCGCGGTTCACCGGGAAACTCCGCACTCCTTCACGGGACGCCCACGCCCCGGAGGCCACGTTTCAGCAGGTCAGCGAATTCCGTCGGTTGCCGGTACCGACGTGGTGATCCGCACCTACGGCCCGGGCCAGGTCCCCGCCGATGATCGACGTGGTGAGCGATATCTGGGCCGACGCGCACCCCGAGCTCGTTGACAACCCCGGTGCAGAGACGGCCGGTCTGTCGGTGCCAGCGCTCCACCGCCAGATCACCGGCCACCTTAAGTGGCAGGGCTTCACCTGGAACCTCCGAGGAGGCCCCGGGCTTCAGGCCGGGGAGGAATCGGACTGCTGCGGAGCGGGGCAGGAGGAGGGGTTTCGCCCCCTGGGCGGAAGACCGTCCACCCCGTGCCGGGGTGTGCCGGCCCACCGTGATCAACAGCTCTCGACTGTCAGTCCTCCCCGGTAGGTTCAGGGTCATGACGACGGACACCACGGACGGGCAGGAGACCGCGCACGCGCGGTACACCTTCCGCCTGCGCGTGTGTGCCGGCGCCCGTGCCGCACTGGAGGCGGAATGGGCGCGCTGCCGCTGGATCTGGAACGAATGCGTCGCGAAGTCCAAGGCCATCCACCTGCACAACAAGGCCACGGGCGGCACGGAGACGTGCGGTCCGGCCCGGCTCGACAAGATGCTGACGCGGGCCGCACGACCACGCCGTGGCCGGCCGAGGGCGCGAGCGTTCCCCAGCAGCAGCTCATACGCGACTTCGGCAGATCCCGCGCCAAAGCCTTGAAGGACATCAAGGACCGGCTCCCTCAGCGGCAGCGGGCCGGGATGCCGAAGTACAGGAAGAAGCGCGAGGCGCGGCCGACGCTGAACTACACCAGGCGGGGCTTCCGCCTCAAGGACGGCCTGCTGCACCTCGCGGGCGGGATCGTGCTGCGGGTGGTGTGGTCGCGTGAGCTGCCCGAGGAACCGTCGTCCTCGGTGCGCGTGTACCAGGACGCCACCGGGGCGTGGTACTGCTCGTTCGTCGTTCCGGCCGTGACCAGGACGCTGCCCGAAACGGGACGTGTGATCGGTATCGACTGGGGCGTCAAGGAGATCGCCACCACCACATCCGACGCGCACGACCTTCCCCACCCGCGGCACGGCAAGAACGCGGCCGAGAAGCTTGCCCGCTACCAGCGCATGATGGCCCGGCGCCGACCGGCGAAGGGACAGGCGGCCTCGAAGGGCTACCGGGAGGCGAAGCGGCAGGCCGCCAAGCTGCACGAGAAGGTGGCCCGGCAGCGGGAGGACACCGCCCGCAAGTGGGCCAAGAGCGTTGCCCGCGACCATGATGCTATGGCGGTGGAGGACTTCCGGCCGCGCTTCCTCGCGAAGTCGACCATGGCCCGCAAGGCGGCTGACGCCTCGATCGGCGCGGCGAAACGGGCGCTGGGGGAGATGGCCCGTAAGCACGGCCGGATCGTGCACCTGGTCAACCCCGCGCACACCACCATGGACTGTGCCCAGTGCGGAGCGAGAACCAAGCACGCACTCCCTCTTCCGGAGAGAACGTATGCCTGCACCGTGTGCGGAGCCGTCTCGCCCAGGGACAAGAACTCCGCCCGCGTGATGCTGGTCCGGGCTGGTCTCAACCCGGCTGATGCTGAGGGTGTAAGACCTGACCGCACGCCGTGCGGCCAGGCAGCCTGAGTCAGGAATCTCCTTCCTGAGCGCAAGCGAAGGGAGGAGAGGATTCAAGATGGTGGTCGCCTACGCGGGCGGCACGGCCGTCGGGTTCGGCTACGCCTTCCCGTGCGATGCGGCGTACTGGTTCGGCGCGGGCCTGGTCGACCAGGTGCCCGAAGGGGCGCGCACGGAGCGGCTGATGGGCCTGTGCGAGCTGACGGTCCGCCCGCCGTGGCAGTCGCAGGGCATCGGCACGCGCCTGCACGTAGCGCTGCTCAAGGCCGTCAACCCCCGCTGGTCCAGTCTGCTCGCCCTGCCCTCCAACCACCGTGGCCAGGACCTCTACGCACGGCTCGGCTACCAGTACGCCGGGCCGTACCGCAACGAACCCGGGGGGCCGGAGTTCGACCTGCTGCTCCTGCGGGTCCCGGCCGAGAACGCTTCCTGCGATCAATATCCCGGCGATCGTCCCGGCGGAGGTTCAAGGTGTTAGGCGCTGGGCTGCTGGTGTTCCGGAGGCGCGGGGTGGACCTCTAGCCATTCGCGCGGGTTGATCGGTGATGTCTCGTCGGGGCCGTCCTCGTATCTGGGGTCGGTCCGTCGCATCCGCATGTAGGGGTGTGGAACTGCGGCGGCTGAAGTGTGCTCAAGCGTGTTCTGGTGAGCGAGAGTGAGTGCGAGCAGTCGTTGCCGTGACCCGCGTGTCCGCCAGAGCGGCTCGGGGTGCGA
>NZ_JBHWJT010000063.1:0-24737 GCF_042731325.1 Streptomyces sp. NPDC059866
CGCGGTCGACCAGAACGCCCAACACCGTTCGGGGCGTTCGGCTGAGCATGAGTCCTGGCAACAGGACTCACTCCCGCTCAGTCTTTAGGAACGGTATCGCCAGCGCGCAGGTGACGAAGGCCGGGCCGCGGAGGAAGACCGGCAGGGGCACCACCGGCGCGAACCACATCAGGGCCACCGAGGCCGCTACGCACGCGCTGTTGAACTGAAACCACAGAAACCAGTGCATCGGACCCGTACGGCGTCGAGGAGAAGCGTTCTCGGCCGGCTGGGCCGCTCGGTCGCCTCCTGCCGCGAGCCCGCGTAGGTCCCTGTCCATCACCATGCGCTCTCTCCGTCTACGTCGGCCTGCTGACGGACAACCTACGGGGCGCGGAATCCGAATGATCGGGAAGGTCTCGTCAGCGGCTACTGCACGGGCGCACCCCTCCAGTTCACCGTCCCCTGCCGCAACACCTCCGTCCGTCCGGGGCGTGCAAGAGGGGCGACGTTATCGCCGTCGATGCCGCCGACCGTCGTGCGCGTTCCCGCACCGACGCCACGCGGCCCGCGGCGCAACTCCCTGCCCGTGCGGCGCCGCCGTCCTCGGCAAGGGCATCCCGCTGTCCGGCATCACCGACCCGCAGCACCCGCGCTACTCGGAGGCGGGCGGGATCCGGGTGATGTACGAGAACGAGCCCGACGTCAAGAAGGCCATCGACACCGCCAAGGGCGTCGAGGCCCTGGCCCGGCACACGGGCGTCCACGCCGGCAGCATCGAGCGCGGCGCGAACGAACATTGCGGTCAAGGACGGCAAGGCAGAACACCCCGCCAGGCGCAGCACCACCCCACGGGCTTCCCCGTGGGGTTCCCGCCGAGCGAGCGTCGAGAAGAGGAGCGCTGTCCCCACAGAAGACTGTCAGTCCTCGTTCATAAGATCACGGCATGTCTGACGCCTTCACCGTCTTGTGGACCCATGACACCTGCCGTGCCCTGCGCAAGGCGGGTCACGTGGGCGAGCGGCCGCCAGTCGCCTTCAGCGGCGTCCATTCCTCCCTGCCCGCCTGGTCAGGTGCCCGTGTCGGGGACGAGGTGTACGCGCTGCACGTCAACCGGTGCGTCGTGTTCGTGTGAGCCGGATGCGGGTGATCGACATGGAGCGGCGCGACTGCTGCGGCACCGCCCCCGCGACGTGGCAGGACCCGGCGTTTCCCGGGCACGGCGACTGGTCGATGCTCGGTGTCGGCGGCCGCGGCGGTGCATGTGGACGCGACGCCCGTGCGCTTCGATATGCCGGTCCCCGGCGATCTTCTGTCGAGGCTCACCTGGCGTAACCGCCGAGGCCAGACGCGCGGTCTGAAGCACGTGGTGGACGGCCGCCTCGAACGCTCAGTCAGCCTCCAGGGGTTCTACCGTCTGACCTCCGAGTCGGCCGACGAGTTGGCCCAGATCGTCGGCAACACCGTCCCTTGATCCTGACGGCTGGTAACCGGATCCCCCCTCCGAGCGTCACCGGGACCCGACTGATGACCCAGACGGACAGCCCGTTATGGTCGTGTACATGCAGGCACAGCAGCCGTACCAGGCCCCCGTCCCGCCATCCCCGCCCACCACGCCGGCCCGCAGCCGGGGTCCCCTGGTGACCGCTGTGCTGGTCGGCCTGCTGGTGGGCGGCGCAGGCGTGGGCGTGGCCTGGGCATTGACCGGTGGCACGTCGGACGCAGGCAGTAGCGCCGGGAACGACGCCCGAGGGGCGTGCGATGCGCTGGCCGGCATGGACGAATCGAAGCTCTTCACGAAGGGCAAGGCGGGCGAGCAAGCGCTGTATCGCTTCGCGGGCGCCTTCGACCTGGCCACGGCCGCCGCCGTGGGCGACTCCTCGTACGAGCCGCTCGCAGAGGCCATCACCCGGGCCCACAACCGCCACCGCCAAGTCTTCGAAGTCGACACCGAAGTGAAAAAGGAACTGGCCAAGGCCCGCAAAATCTGCGCCGACCTCTGACCCTCCTAAAAGGCGTCTGAAAAGCCTGTCGGCGGGCAAGTCCCTGGTAGCGGGGAGCTCGTGCTGTGGTCGGGACAGCCGACGTCTAGAACAATTCCGCCGCCTGGCTGGGCCGTTGCGCAGGTGCATGCCGCCGTCGGGCCACCATCCGCCAGCAGTTCAAGGACCAGGCCGACGGCGCCGCCCGCGAGCAGATGTCGTATCGGGCCTTCCTGGCTGAGCTGCTGATGGCAGAGTGCGACGACCGGGCCCGACGCAGGTCTGAACGCCGCATCAGGGCCGCGGCCTTCCCCCGCGAGAAGAGCCTGCGGGCCTTCGACTTCGATGCCAACCCCAACGTCGACCCCGCCACCGTCAACACGCTCGCGACCTGCGAGTGGGTCAAGAAGGGCGAACCGCTCTGCCTGATCGGCGACTCCGGCACCGGCAAGTCCCACCTGCTCATAGCCCTGGGCACCGAGGCCGCCATGCAGGGTTTCAGGGTCCGCTACGTGCTGGCGACCAAGCTCGTCAACGAGCTGGTCGAGGCCGCCGACGAGAAGCAGCTGTCGAAGACGATCGCACGCTACGGCCGTGTCGATCTTTTATGCATCGATGAACTCGGCTACATGGAACTCGACCGCCGCGGCGCCGAGCTGCTGTTCCAGGTCCTGACCGAACGCGAGGAGAAGAACAGCGTCGCCATCGCCTCCAACGAGTCGTTTTCCGGGGGGACGAAGACGTTCACCGACCCACGGCTCTGCGCCGCGATCGTCGACCGGCTCACCTTCAACGGCGCCATCATCCAGACCGGCACCGAGTCCTACCGCCTCGCCCACACCAAGGCCCGGGCCTCCCAACCCGCCGCCGGCTCAACGCGGGCGCGGGGTGGTTGCGGGGTACTTACGCCCGCGCAAGCACGTCTCATGCGCCGGTGACTCCGTCGATCTGCTCGCGAATGAGATCGGCATGACCGTTGTGACGTGCGTATTCCTCAATCATGTGCACCATGATCCAGCGCAGGGAGACCCCCTGATCGCCGACATAACCCGCTTCCTGTTCGGACAGGCGCCCGGAAGCGTCCAGCGATGCATCAGCGATCAGCTCACGGCCTCGGGCGACCTCGGCTTGCCAGGCAGCCATTGCCTCGTCGAGCCCTCGGTCCGGCCGGAGCGCATAGCCGTCGGCGTTGTTCTCCCCGAAGACTGGCGGCACATCTTGACCTGCGAATACACGCTGGAACCAGTTGCGTTCCACCTCAGCCAGATGCTGAACGAGACCGAGCAGCGTCATCGACGAAGGTGACACTGCAGCAAGCCGTAATTGATCATCCTTGAGGCCCGAACACTTCAGGGCAAGAGTTGCACGGTGAAATTCCAGCCATGCCTCCAGCATGGCGCGCTCGTCAGCATGCGCGGGTGGGATAGGCCGTCCATCCGGTGTCGTATTCATCGGCACACCATGGCAGCAACAGCCACGGCCCACGACCACCTTCGCTGGCGACGAACACGCATCTCGTCCCCTTCCACGGCGAGCCAGTGACATCAAAACTCACCGACATTGATCTTGCTGAGCCACGCGAGGTGACTCCCGGAAGCACCTCCAAATGACTCCCCAACGAAGTGACACAGCCAGCTGCTGCCGTCCTCGCCGTCGTGCCGCTCGCTGCGGACCCTGTGCGAGAAGAGCTGCGCGTACCGGGACTTGCGGTTCTCGGGATACCTCGGCGTGCTGACCCGCGAGGACCTGGCCTCCGTGCGGCTGCCGGACCTGATGCAGGCTTACGGCGAGTCCTCTTGGGCCGCGGCCAGGCGAACCCGCCATCGCCCTGCGGGGCGATCCGTGGTCCTGGAGCGGTCGGGCCGGTCGCGGCCTGTGCCGGGGCGGGTACGGTCCGTATCATTCTCCGCACCTCGAAGCCGGGCGGGCCGTCCGGCGGCGCCGGGGGATGACCAGGGGGAGGGCGTCGTGGCATCTCGGTCCACGGGACACAACGGGAGCTTTCTGGCCGCCGCCGGCGAGGGGTTCGAGTGGTGGTATCTCCATGCCGCCTCCCAGGAGCTGTTTCTTACGGTCACCGCCCATCTGACCGATGTCGTCGGCAATCGGGGGTCCGGCCCGTATGTGTCGGCGTCCCTGATGCTGGGTGGCGAGAGTCCCGTGCACCACACGGTGCCCGCTGGTATCCGGACGCCCGATGGACGTCTCCACGCACCCCCGTTACTCCAGGAGCATGCGGAGGGCTGGACGGTGGCGCTCGATCTTCCCCGCTACGGGGTGAGCCTGAGCATCGCGCGCATCGGCGGCCCGTGGCGCGCTGACCGGACCTCGCTGCTGGAGGGGACCGGGCCGGACGGGACGGCCCACTGGTCCGTGCCGATGCCTCTGGCCCGCTTCCACGGCGAGGTCCGTACGCCCGGCGGGACCCATGAGGTCGAGGGATGGGCGTATCAGGACCACAACTGGGGCGCCGCACCGCTCCATCAGGCTTTCACCGCATGGCGCTGGGGCGTTCTGTCCGGGCGGTGCGGGGCCGAGATATGGGCGGTGCTCCTGCGGAGGGGCGGTTCCGCGCTCCGTCTCGGGACGCGGATCGACGGTGCCGGGCGGGCCGTCGACCGTCCCGGCGCGGGCTGCGATCCGCGGCGCGGCACGGTTCTTGGCGGCCCGCTGAAACGGCGGGACTACGGCGTCGACGCACTGCGGACGGCCTCCTACGTCCGCTGGCCCGGCACGTCCGGCGACGGCGACTGCGCGCACTTCGGCATGATGGAGCGGTTCATTCTGCGCGTTCCCGGCCCCGGGCCGGGCAGGGGGATGAGACCGTGACCCATCCGAGCGTGCGAACCCGCCGCGCCCGTCTGGTGTACATCGCGCTGTGCGCCGTCTGCTTCATCACGGTGCTCTGGCTGGCCAAGCACTACGAGGTGGCCCGGCTCTCGGCGACACTGATCGCCGTCGTCCCCGCGGCCCCCGGCCTCTACCTCGCGTGGAAGGCCTTCCACGCGGACCGCGTGGAGGCGGCGGACGGCACGGACCTGGCGAGGACGGCGGACCAACTCGCCGTCGCGGTACGGCAGCAGTGGGAGGCGGAGGCGCGGCTGCGGCGCATCGACGAACCGCACCCGCTGCCCGTGCGCTGGACGGCTGCCGGGAGTGAGCTCGCCGAGGAGTGGTCCTACATCGTACTGACAGCCGAAGGATGGGCCGGCGCCTCCGGTACCGGACGCCAGGCGTGGGCCGGTGGCGTGGCGGAACTGGCTGGTGGCGGAGCGGAGTTGCCCGATGTCCTCTCCCGCGTCCCCACCCGACGGTTGGTCGTGCTGGGAGAACCGGGCTCGGGCAAGACCGTGCTGCTCAGCAGACTGGTGCTGGACCTGCTGGAACGCCGGTCGGATGGAGGGTGCGTACCGGTGTTGCTGCCCATCGCGTCATGGGACCCCGGGAATGAGGGCTTCCGGCAGTGGATGGCCGAGCGGCTGATGTCGGAGCACCCCGCGCTGAGGGCCGTGGAAAACACGGCGCCGGGCGGATCCACCCTGGCGATGGCGCTGATGGACCGGCGACTCGTCCTCCCTGTGCTGGACGGGCTGGACGAGATGCCCGCGGCCGCCCGCGCCACCGCCATCAGCCGGCTCAACGACAGTCTGCGTCCGGGCGACGGCCTCGTGCTCTCCTGCAGAACCGAGGCCTACCGGGAGGCGACGACGCTCGGGGTGGGGGTGTCGTACCGGATGCGGGGCGCGGCGGGCATCGAGCTGCTGAGTCTGGGCGTGGACGACATCGTCACCTATCTGCGACGGGACGCGGGCGAGGCGGCCGCACAGGCGCGATGGGTGCCGGTGTTCGCGGCTCTGACCACGGATTCGGCCGTCGCCGCAGTGCTGCGCAATCCGCTGATGCTCTCCCTGGCCCGGACGATCTACAATCCGCGCCCGGGCGAGGCCAGCGCGCTCGTTCCCGACCCGGCGGAGCTGGGCGACGCCACGCGTTTCGGCACTCCGGCCGCGCTGCGCACCCACCTTCTGGAGAGCTTCGTCGCCGCCGTCTACCGGGACATGCCTGGTCATCCGTCTCTCTGGACGGTGGGGAGAGCGAAGAAGACGCTCAGGCTGATGGCCCGGGTCATGGACTCCGCGCCAGGAAGGGCGCCGGAGTTCTTCTGGTGGGAGCTCCCGCGCCTGGCGCCGCGCGCACTGCGGCCCGCCACGCTGGCCCTATTCGACCTGGTGGCCGTCGTCTGCGGGGTGACCGCCCTGGCCGGTTACCGCTTCGGGCTCGCCGCCGGGGTGGTCAACAGCGGTGCCGTCTTCCTCTACGCGGCCTATGCGACACGGCGTCATCCGCGGATCGGCTTCCCGCTCCGGGGCGTGCTGCTGGGCGTGCTGATCGGGGTTCCCGTCACCCTGCTGGGGGCCTGGCTCACAACGCCCACGTTCGGCTGTGTGATCGGAGCCCTCAACGGGGTGCTCGGATTCTTCGGGGCCGGAGTGTTCGAAAAGCGGACGCTCGTCCCGTCCACTGGATTCCGGTGGACCGTCCGGGGGTCCGTCATCGGCGCCGCCTTCGGTGTGCTCGCGGGTCTGGGGGCGGGTTTAGTCGCCGCGGAGCGAGTGGACGTCATGGTCGCGGTAACCGTGGGGGTGTCCGTGGCGCTGCTGTCGGGGATCGGGGCGCTGGTCGGGCTCGGTCTCGGCACGGCCGAGGTCGATCTCGAAGCGGCCACCAACCCGTTCGCGCTGCTCGACCGCGACCGCAGGTCGTTTCTGTTCTTCGTCCTGATCGCGGGACTGTGTATGGGAGCGGCGGCGTCCCTGGCGGGCTTCATCGGCGTGGTCCCGACCCGGCCGGTCTTCTCCGAGGCGTACGCGGTGAACAACGCCGTGATTCTCGGCGTCGGCATCGTCGCGGGGCTCGGAGCGGGCGCGGTCGGGGCCTGCATGAAGACCGTGTGGGGCAACTTCTTCTTCGCCAAGTGCGTGCTCGCCGCCCGGCGGAGGATTCCGCTGCGCTTCCTCGCATTCCTCCGGGACGCGCACGAGAAGCGCGGAGTGCTCCGACAGGCGGGAGCCGCCTACCAGTTCCGCCATCTCGAATTGCAGCGCCGGCTCTCCGCCGGCCCGGCGGCGGATGCGGCCCGGAGCCCCCGCAGACGTTCCCCGGGCGAGGGAGTGTCGGTGTGAGGCGAGCACACGCGGTGGTGCTGGGGGGCGGCTGGGCAGGGATGCTCGCGGCAGGCGCGCTGAGCCAGCGTTTCTCCCGGGTCACCGTCATCGAGGCGGACACGCTGCCGACCGGTCCACGACGCCGCCCGGGGCTGCCGCAGGCACGGCACGGCCATCTGCTGTGGTCCGGCGGAGCCCGGGCCGTCGAATCGCTGCTGCCCGGCACGCTCGACCGCTGGGTCGCCGCCGGCGCCCACCGCATCGCCCTGCCGACTGATCTGGTGTACCTGTCCGCGGAGGGCTGGATGCAGCGCACGGAGGAGTTCCAGTACATCCTCACCTGCGGCCGGGACCTTCTGGACTGGGTGGTGCGGAGACGCGTACTGGCCGATCCTGCCGTCACCCTGCACGACGGCGTACGGTGCACCGGGCTCCTAGGCGACGCCTCGCGGGTCACCGGAGTGCGACTGGGTGAGGGTCCGCTCGGCTCGGGGCGCGCGCTCCGGGCGGATCTCGTGGTGGACTCCACCGGCCGCGGTTCTCGGGCGCCGCGGTGGCTGGCCGGCCTGGGGCTGCCCGAGGTGCGGGAGCGGCAGGTGGATGCCGGAGCGGCGTACGCGTCGCGGGTGTTCCGGGCGCCCCCCGGCCTCGACGGCGCATTCCCCCTGATCACCGTCCAGGCCGATCCGCGCTCGGCGGGCCCGGGGCGTACGGCGACGCTGCTGCCTATCGAGGAGGGGCGGTGGCTCGTCACGCTGTCCGGCACCCGCGGCGGTGAACCACCTACGGACGGGCGGGAGTTCATCGACTTCGCCCGCGGAGTACGCCACCCGGTGGTCGGCGAGTTCGCCGCCCTCGCGGAGCCGGCCGGGCCGGTCTACTCCTCACGGAGCACCGGCAATCGGCGGAGGTATTTCGAGGACCTTTCCCGCTGGCCGGACGGGCTGGTGATCCTCGGCGACGCCGTCGCCTGCTTCAACCCCACCTACGGCCACGGCATGTCGGTCGCGGCCCGCGGCGCGTGCGCGCTGCGCGACGCCCTCGACTCCCCCGGTCCGGCGTTCGGTTGGTCCGGACGGGTCCAGCAGGCGATCGCGGACGCCGCCTCTTCGGCCTGGCGCACGGCCACCAGCCAGGACATCCGCTACCCGGGAGCCGTCGGCCCACGGCCCCGTCTCGCCGTCCGCATGCTCCAGCGGTACGCCGACCGGCTGGTGCGGACGGCCGGCAGCCGGCAGATCGCCGCGGAGGCGCTGTTCGAGGCGTATACGCTTTCCGGCTCCTTCGCGCGGCTGGCCGCCCCCCGGGTGGTGCTGTCCACGCTGCTCGGGCGGGCGGAGCCGCCCACCTCCGAGCCACCGCTGACCTCGGCCGAACTCGCCTGGCTGCGCCCCGGCCGCGCCCCGGCCGACCGGCGCCCGAGGGGCATGGACTGACGGCCGCACGCTGCCGCCCCGGCAGCCCGGTCCGCTGCGGTCGATCTGTCCAGCGCCCATGGAACGGCCTGTTGCTCGGCCCACGCCCTGTTGCGGCCGGGCCCGGGCCGGCATGCCGCCGGGCTCCGGCCCGGTTCGTCGCAGTGGGCTCAGGCCGACGGCGACCCCGTGCCGTACTGCTCGGTGAGGGGCGCGCAGCGTACGGGCGTCGCGGATGGCCTGGTCCATCGGATGCGGTCGGGATCTCCGTCTGGACTGTGAAGGACAGCTGCTCCCGGGAGCTCGAGGCGTCGGTGGACGTCACCGAGGTCTCCTTGTGGGCCGGGGCCGCCCGCCCCAGGGTCGTGCCGCGTGGCCGGCGGCCTCTGGGGCGGCGGGGAGGCGGAGGGGATCAGGTGGCCAGCGCGACGCGGGCCAGGTAGTCGTCAGCCGCGCCAGCGCCGAGGTGCTGCCGGACGGCGTCGCCGCGGTTCCAGACCAGGGGGCCTTCCTCGCGCTCGAGGCGCTCGGCCTCGGCATAGACCTCCGCGAGGCTGTGGCTCTGCTTGAAGCGGTGGCCGATCTTCGCTTCCAAGTCGCGGTAGCGGGCGGACGGCGCGCACGAGGACGTCGAAGGGGGCCAGGACGCAGAACACGCAGGACAGGCTTTCCCGGACTACTGCTGCGTTCCTCAAAGGACGTACACATAGCGGCGGCGTAAGCGCCTGGTGGGTGGTGAGGGTCTCCCCCAGATCCATGGTCTGGCGCGGGCGCTGAGCTGGTCGGTGGCGACGCGGGTCGCGTGGGTGATGTGGTCGCGGTCGCCGAAGGAGCGCCCGGCGAGAGCGGTCTTGCGAAACAGTCGCCACCAGCCTTCCTGCAGGTTGAGCCAGCACGCGCCGACCGGGATGAACGCGTGACGGATTCGGGGATGCTCCTCCAGCCAGGTCCGGGTGGAGAGGCTGTTGTGTGAGGAGAGGTTGTCGCTGATCACGTAGATGTCCCCGTGCGGGTTGGCCTCCTCGACCAGCTGGAGGAACTGCTGGCAGAAGGCGCTGCTGCGGGAGGTGGCCGTCATGGTGACCTCCTGCCCGTCCCGGGGACGCAGGGCTCCGTAGACCCAGGTCTTCTCCGGGCCGCGGGAGTAGTCGATCTCGTTCTTGATGCGGTGCCCGTCCGGCGACCAGCCCGGTGCCGGCGGGACGGCGCGGGGGATCACCGGGCCGAGCTCGTCGGCGCAGACCACGGGCGCGCCGTCGGGCGGGCTGGTGTAGAGCGCGACGATCCGCGTCCTTTTCCCTCGAAGCCGGGGTCCTTCGACCGGGCCCAGGACCGGGTTCGGCGCCGGCGCACCCCCTCGGCCGGCAAGATCCTGCGCACCTGGGAGCGGCTCACCTCGATGCCCAGCTCCCGGGCGGCGGCGGCCAGGGCGTCCAGGGTCCACTCCGCCGGCCCGGTCTCGTCCGCGGCCCACATCTCGTTCGACGGCTGCACCTCCAGCCGCCCGGGCGGGGTCTGCCTGACCAGGCCGACGATCCTCGAGCGCTCGGCCTCGGTGATCCTTCGCTTGCGTCCCTGCCCGCCCAGATCCTCCAGACCCTCCAGTCCCGCGCGGTTGAAGCGGTGCAGCCAGCGGCGCACCGTCTTCTGACTGCACCTCAGCTCGTCGGCGATCTGCGGGACCAGCCAGCCGTCCCAGCTCAGCTCCACCCTCCGGCACCGCTCCACCACAACCTTCGGCGCCTTTCTCGCCGACGCCAGGCGGCGAACCACCGCTTGCTCGCCCTCGTCACGGCCCGGCCGCGCCCGCAGCACCATGACCCAGCACCCGCCCCCGAGTACCCGAAACCACCCCGCTACCAGCAGCTATACCCACCAAAAGCGGAATTCAGCACTAGATACGTCAGTACCCCCCTTCGCTGCCCTGCGGCAGCCCCAATGAGCCGCAACACGATGCTCCGAGATTTCCTGCGCTCACGCCGTGCCCGGGTGACACCCGAGGAGGCGGGTCTGCCGCTCGGGCCTGGAGCGCGCCGTGTGCCCGGCCTTCGGCGGGAAGAGGTGGCCGACCTCGCCGGCATCAGCGTGGACTACTACGTCCGCTTCGAGCAGGGTCGTTGCCCCAACGTGTCAGACGCGTTGTTGGACTCGGTCGCCAGGATTCTGCGCCTCACCTCTGTCGAGCGAATTTACTTGTACGAGATCGCCCGGACGTCTGCCACCCACGCACCCAGGTGTGCCGACGACCAGCAGATCAGCGCCGGACTACGCCTGCTGCTCGAGAACCTTTCCACCCCGGCGTTCGTCCTCGGACGGCTACTCGACCTCCTCGCCATGAACGAGCCCGCGCACGCGCTGTTCCGCGGCTTGAGAGCCCACGGAAACTACCTGCGCTGGCTGATCCTCGATGCTCCGGGCAAGGCACCGTACGCGGACTGGAACATCGCAGCACACGAGGCGATCGCCATGCTGCGCTTCGACGCCGCCCGCCATCCACACGATCCAGCCGTCGCCGCGCTCGTCGACGAGCTCACGGCGGTGAGTTCCGAATTCCGCCGAATCTGGGCCACCCATGAGGTTGAGCTCTGCAGGAACGGCCGACGTCGCTACCGCCATCCTCTGGCCGGCGAGATCGTGCTCCACAGCGAACGCCTCCACATTCCGAACGAACCTGATCAGATGCTCTTCACCTACAGCGTCGTCCCGGGCTCGCCCTCCGACGCAGGCCTTCGCCGGCTCACCCGTACCACCGATCCGGCCATCGCCACGAGTGCCGTAAGAACGGCCACGTCTGCCTCCCGGAAAACCGACTCCGTGGCCGGCCCGCCGAGCAGCACCCGTTCCGCGTCAGCCGCGCCATGGCTGGTGCCTGCGCCGCCGAGCGCGAGCCGGGAGGCGCAAGCGGTGCCGCTGCCGGCCTCGAGCGCGGCGGCGACCGACACCACTGACCTCGGCTTACCGTGTCCAGGCCGATGACGCAGTGATCAACGGAAAATCGTCCTCACGGAGCCTTCGAGGCATGGCCGATCCGCTGGTTGTCGCGCTCTCATTGTTCAACAGCCCCAGACCTCTGGGGGAAATTCGCCCCTGCCGGGGCTGAGGTAATGCGGGATGAGGGCCTTCCGGTCTCCGCTGCGGATGTGGCGATCCGCGCTGCTCCAGAAGGCCCTCAGCCGTTTCGAGATGTCTCAGCGAAGATCCCTGTCGTCGATCTCCGTGGATGGAACACCCGGATGGTGATGTCCCAGGCCTCGGCCTGGCTCTGCTTCAGCATCTTCTCGACGAACTCCGGTACCACGTTGCAGAACTTGCTCATGTCGCTGGGCACGATCCGCACCATCGCGTCGATCATCTCGGTGGGGTCGAGGCGACCGTGGTCATTGCCGAGCAGCGAGTCGAACCCAGCCGGCACGCCGATCTCACGCAGAAACGATCAGTTAGTCTGGATGCCGCCAACTGCCAGGAGACCTTTGCCCTCAGCCACGGCGAGCAGGGTCAGGCGCGCTGTGGCGTTTCTGCCGCCTCTTTCGATCGCAGGATCCGCCACCGGGTGCCCCGGCGGACGGCTGTCCGCTCGTACCGATGGGGGAAAGCGAACCGCCCATGAGAAGAACCGTACGGAACGATACTTCTCTCGTTCCCAGGCGACTGTGGATTTCAGAGAGAACCCAGGGCCGGGTGACGCCGGCCGAGCTCTTCTTCGACTTGGTGTTCGTCTTCGTCGTCACCCAGGTCACCCACGCGGTGGAGAGCCATCCCGGGTGGGAGGGCCTCCTCAAGGCGCTGTTCCCGATGGTCATCGTGTGGTGGATGTTCAGCGGGTTCGGATGGCTCACCAACGCGGTGCGGCCCGACGCGGTGCAGGTGCGCCTGCTGCTGATGCTTGCCATGACCGGCTTCTTCATCATGGGGCTGGATGTGCCGTACGCCTTCGTGCCCGAGGGCTGGGCCTTCCCCTTGGCGTATCTGGCCGTCGTTGCCATCCACGGGATCGTCTATCTGACCGCCAATGTCCCGTCGGCGCGGCAGGCCATCCTGCGCAACATGCCGTTCAACGCCGCGGCCGGCCTTCTCGTACTCGTCGCCCCGCACCTTCCGGAAGCATGGGGCTGGGTGTGCTGGGCCGCCGCTGTGCTGGTCCTGTACCTCTCGCCCTTCCTGGGCCGCATCCGCGGCTTCGTCCTCGAGCCGCATCACTTCGTGGAGCGGCATGCACTGCTGCTGATGGTGGTTCTGGGTGAGTCGGTGGTCGCTATCGGGATCGGCGCCCAAGGATCGGAGAGCCACGCGGTGGATGCGCCTTTGGCGCTCGGCGTGGTGTTGGGGATCGCCGTGGCGTCGGGTCTGTGGTGGGTGTACTTCGACGGGGATGAAACGCGGGCCGACGCGGAGTTCGAGAAGGCCACCGAGCACCGTCGCCAAATGCTCGCCTACTACGCGTTCACCGGCGCACACCTCGTGATGATCGTCGGCATCATTCTGGTTGCCGCGGGAATCACCGACGCCATCCACCACTTCGACGGTCATGCGCACCGGTGGTGGCTGGGCTGCGGCACCGCGCTGTTCCTCCTGGGCCACGCGGCCTACCGGGGCCTGCTGGGAAGCGGACGGATCGCCGACCGCGTGGTCGGGGCGGTGTGCGCGGTGCCGCTGGGAGCGACGGCGTCCATCGCCGGCTGGATCGGCATGACCATGGTTGTGGTCGTCCTGACGGCCATCGCCACGGTGGACCACCGCCTGGCGTCACAAAGGACCCAAGCCTCTCAGACGACCCTGAGTGCTGGCTGACACATCGACTACGTCGGCAACCCCGCCTTCACCGCCACGAGAGAGGTCCGCGACGGGATGCTTTACCACGAGCACCTGCCCCTCTGCCGGACGCCCTGAGCGCCGGCGCGCACTGCCCCGGCGTGCCGCGGCGAGGTGAAGGACCCGGGCGAAGGGCTCGGAAGCGGCCCTCGCTCTTGTGACCGATTGGGATCGGCGCCGGCCAGCAGGTCCAGTGCCGGGCGCCCCGGCATTGCATCCGCCGGGTGGCCCAGCAGCCCTTCGGCCTCCGGGCTTCACCCGACCACCGTGCCCCGCTGGTCGATAAGGATGTGGGCCTTGTTCTCTGCCGGGACTCCACCATGGGGACCACTGCGTTTGATGGCGTGAGATGCGCCCATAGTCATCAGCTTTCACTCGCTTCGGAACTCGGTACGCCCTCAGTGTCCTCCGAGGCGCTCGCGCGCGGCATCGGAGCCCGCTGCTGGTCGTGGACTCGTTGAGCTGCTCAACCAAGTCCGAGGGGCGCGATTCCTCACCGAATCTGCTGGGTGCCCTCATAGAGCAGGGGGAAGGCGGGAAGCAGGTAGCGGGAGACGTTGCCGGATATCTGCCGGCTGCTCAGGATCAGGGCGAAGGTGAGGAGCGTATAGACGAACAGCGTTGGGGAGCAGGGTGTCGCACACCCTGCTCCCCAAGTGTTTCGGCCCGGCCGTCCCGGTGATGCGCTACGCCCCGTCCTCGGATTCCCCCGCCGAAGGTGCTGCCCCGCGCCGCCGGGGGGATCCTGCCGCCTCCGTCGGCCGGGCGGGGAGCTCGGTAGCGGCCCAGCCCGCCAGGAAGGTGAGGGCCTGCGCGCTCGGCGAGTGCGGTTCCGCCGTGTAGACGAGCAGGCTCTGGTCCGTGGAGCCCCGCACATCCAGCACCTGGAAGTCCAGGCTCAGTTCACCGGCGACCGTGTGGACGAACTCCTTGCGGCCCTGCCGCTGGGACCGCACCCTGTGGTCGGACCACCAGCGGCGGAAGTCGGGGTCCTTCAAGGACAGTTCCCCGACGAGGCGGGCGAGTTCGGGATCGTTCGGGTAACGGCCGGCGTCCATGCGGAGGTAGGCGACACACTCCTGGGCGACTTGCTCCCAGTTCGCGTACAGGCCGCGGACCTCGGGGTCGAGGAAGGTGAGCCATATGTGGTTGCGCCGCTTGGCCGGCAGCCTGGAGTAGTCGGTGAACAGCGCGGCGCTCAGGCGGTTCCACGCCAGGATGTCCATGCGGCGGCCGAGCACGAGTGCCGGGACATTCACCATGCTGTCCAGGAGGACCTGGGTGGCCTGCGACACCCGCTGGCTTCTCGGTGCGGCCGGCTTCGCCCGGTCGGAGACGCCGGCCTCGGCGGCACACCGCAGCAGGTACTGCTCCTCGTCGGGGCGCAGCTCGAGGGCCCTGGCCAGGGCCGTGAGGATGGCGGGCGACGCCGACTTCGCGCGGCCTTGTTCCAGCCGCACGATGTAGTCCACGCTGACGCCCGCCAGCGACGCCAGTTCCTCACGCCGCAGTCCCGGCACCCGGCGGTGCCCGGACGTGGGCAGCCCCACCTGCTCCGCACTGACCCGGGCGCGGCATGCGCGCAGGTATTCACCGAGTTCTGTCACGGCAGCCTCCTTCTCATACGACCCATACGCCTCGTACGGCGGGTCAGACGGCGACCTTCGCGTCGTCATGGTCCGTGGACAGGGCGAGCTCCCGCCAGGCGTCGGTCTCCTCGCGAAGCTGAGCGATCTTACGGTCCATGGCGGCGGCGCAGTCGCTGCCGAGCTGGGCGCGCAGCGGCGGGTTGGCGGCGTCGGCCAGGGCGAGGATGGCCGTGGCTCCCTTGACCGGGTCACCGGGCTGGGCGCGATTGAGCCCGGGGACGGCCTGACGCACGGCGCCGGCGGTCTCGGCGTAGTCGGAGATGATCCGGCCCTCTGTGAGCAGGCTGGTGGCGTCGAGGAAGTCGGTGCGGAAGTATCCCGGCTCGACAATCGTGACCTGGATCCCCAGCGGCGCCAGTTCGGCGCGCATCGCCTCCGAGATGCCCTCCACGGCGAACTTGGTGGAGCAGTAGACGCCGAAGCCCGCTGCGCTCTCGAAGCCCCCGATGGAACTCAGGTTGAGAACGCGGCCCGACCGCTGCCGGCGCATGACCGGCAGCACGGCGCGGGTGACGTTGGCCAGACCGAAGACGTTGGTGTCGTAGACCGAGCGGAACGCGGCATCGGACGTCTCCTCCACCGCGCCCAGCACACCGCGTCCAGCGTTGTTGACCAGGACGTCGATCGTCCCGAACCTCTCCACGGCTGCCTCGACAGCCGCACGGGCCTGCGCCTCGTCGGTGACGTCCAGGGCGACAGCGAGCAGGCTGTCCCCGTACCGGGAGAGCGCGTCCTGTACGTCCTGAGGCCTGCGGGCCGTCGCCACGACGTTGTCGCCCCGCTCCAGTGCCTGGCGCGCGATCTCCAGACCGAAACCGCGGGACGCACCAGTGATGAACCAAGTGGCCATGCCACTACCTCTCATTCGTTCGATGTTAGAAAAACCGGATTGGATGTAGCTATTGCTTCCGGAGCTCGGCCCGGCCCGAGCGGACAGCAATGACCCCTGCCGCTACGGCCAGCAGTGCCACAAGCAGTCCGAACCCCGAGAAGGCGACCGCGACGCCGAACCGGGAAGCAGCGGCGCCCAGAACCACCACCGGCACACTCACCGCCAGGTAGGCCAGGGCGAAGAACCCCGGCAGGAGCTGGGGATAGCCCCCGGCGATCATCGCCGCCGTCACGGTGCTCGTGGACCCCATGAAGGTCAGACCGAAGCCCGCACCGGTGATCGCCGCACCGGAGAAGAACAGCAGGGCGTGGGCGGTGTCGTACCCGATCACGGACGCCCCGACCCCGGCTACGAGCAGCGCACACCCCGTCACCGATGCCGACCGGTCCCCGAGCCTGCGCAGCAGCATCGGAGCGATGCCGCCGCAGCCCTGCACCACGAGGATGACCAGCGAGGACAGTGCCCTGTCAGTGGTGTGCAGCAGGCCGGCGACCAGGTCGACCCCCAGTGCCAGGTACAGGCCGACGACCGCCCAGCCGGCCGTCACGACGGGGGCCACCCGGAGCAGGACCCCCCGTGACTCCGCACCCAGCCGCAGCACCCGGGGGCGCCAGGGCCTGAGCCGTTCGGGCACGATCTGCCAAGCGGGAATGGCCCGCACCAGGGCGAGTCCGCCGACGGACAGGATGGTCAGCACGACGAACGGGGTGACCAGCGGTGCGGGAGCGAACTGAACGGCGAGGCCGGAGAACACAGCGCCCAGCGCGATGCCTGTCGAGGTCGCCGCGCTGTTGGCCGCCGCCGCGGCCTGGTGACTGCGGTCCCGGTGCAGAGCCGCCAGCGCTGAGCCCGCGCTGCTGGTGAGCAACCCGACCCCGACGCCCTGGACCAAGCGGGCCAGGCACAGTGCCCAGGCTCCCGTGGCGAGCACGAACGTCAGGAAGCTGACGACGATGGTGGCCAGTGCCGTCACGATCGTCCGCTGGGTACCCAGGTGCTCGGTCAGGTCTCCGGCGACCAGGAGGGTCAGGATCGCGCCTAGGGCGTAACAGGCGTAGACGACGGTCGAAGTGGTCGTGCCGAAGTGCCATTGCTGCTGGTAGAGACCGTACAGCGGAGACGGTGCGCTGCTGGCGGCCATGACCACGAAGACGACCGCGACCACGGTTTTGAAGTGCCAGGGGCGGTGTTGCCGGTGGTGGGGGGCGGTAGGGCGCCGGTACCCCCGCAGGTCGGGGGCAGCCGGCTTGTCGGCGATCATCAGTCTTGCCATCTTTCGACGGGAATCCGGCGTCGGCGGCAGAGGCGGCTTTCCTCTGCGAAGGGCGCCTTGCGGGATCCATCGTCGTGGCGGAGTGCCTGGGCATACAGGGAGGCCTTTTCCTGGGCAGCCGTCCCTAGGAAAGCCAGTACCAGGCAGACGAGCAGGCTGCTCCAGGGCTACCCGCCGAGCATCCCCGGTTTCCGCAGCTCCTGGCGCAGCACCGGGGTCAGCGCCTCGGCGTAGGACTCCGCCACATGGCTCTCGTCGCGGTAGACGAACGTGTCGCCTACGACCCGGGGGGGCACCTGCCCGACCCGAGGCACAGCCAGGGCTTCGGGTCGACCACGGCGGCACCGTGGAGATCGTGCAGCGCCAGGACGACGGCTTCCGCTCCACGTGGGCTTGGGCGAACGCGCCGGCGCGCGAGGGGCCGCGCTTCGCGGTTGTCCCGTGCCGTTGGGTGGTCGAGCGGTCGTTTGCCTGGCTGGGGCGCTGCCGCCGTCTCTCGAAGGACTACGAATTCCTGCGCGTCAACTCGGAGAACGCTATCTACCTGGCCATGTCCCTGCTCCTCCTGCGACGCATTGCAAGATCAGCCCGCTGACCGGCTTTTCAGACACCCTCTACTCATATAAAAGGGTTCCCGCCTACGGCGCCAACGCCGCCCTGCTGATCTACATCGGATACGCCTGGGTCAACAACTCCACTGCCCGAGCCGCGGCCCAGAGCGCCCGGGGCCTGAACCAGCAGCCGGCCGACCTCGCAGCTTGACGCCTCCCTGGCACCTCCCCCATCCCCCAGCCAGTCCCAGCGACACCGAACTCCCCATCTGACCTGCCCCGCAGTAGCCAACCTGACCAACCTTCCGGCCGACGCAGCACCAGCCGCTACGCTGTGGGCGGTGGCACAGCTGCAGGCCAGCCCTACCATCGCAACACTGCCGGGAACCCGTCTGACGAGGTCCGCCTATTTGGGCACCAATTTCAGACACGCTTTCCGACAGATCCCTCCCACTTGCCCACGAGTGAGGCGTCCGCGGCGACTGCTTCGCCGGAATGCTGGTTGCTGGCTTGAGTGATGCGGTCCGCCGTCTCTTGGAGGGTCCACCCACAAGCGTGCCGCCACGCTTCTCGTGGGCGCATCCGGTAGCGGGTACGCATCTCGACGGCGATGTCTGCGACCGCGCATCCGGCAGTGGTCATGTCGCGTCGCAGAGCGTCCCGGTCGGCCTTGGAACCGGGCTTGGTGGGGGCAGTCATCGGCAAGCTCCCTGCACGGCGTTGTGGACTCACGGTAGCGGCCCTGCTCACTGCCCTGAGTGAGCGTCAGCCGGAATCAGCCCGCCCTACAGCCCAACACTGCGTATTCAAAGGCGAGCAGCCCAGGTCACCGGCGTGACCAGTGTCCACAAAAGTTGGTCACGGCCGCCCGTGACTGCCACCTGCACTCCTTGGAACGGATAGGAGCACTACAGCCCAGGCCCCGGCGACCGCGGACACGGCCCCCCGGGGGGCGGCCACGCTCAACGGTGTGAGGGAGCGTCGACATGACGAACGGTATCGGCCCCACATCACAGCGCCCAGACGGCGTGAAGATGACCAGCGAGGTCTACACCGTCAGCCGGCACGGGGTGGTGAGCCCGCCGCGGGCCACGGTCAGCATGCCCTACAACTACGAGCCCGCACTTGAGGACCTGAGCACGCAGCACGCCCCGTGCGCCTGCCCCGTGCACCGCGAGGCGGACGCTCTCCAGTGAACGCCGCCCCGCAGGGGACCGAGGCGCCGGCGCCGTCCACCGGCCTGATCCGCGCCCAGGCAACCTGGTTCATCGACCAGCAGACCCTGGCCCGCCACCAGACCGTCAAGGGCTTCGGCCAGGACTTCCTCGGCTACCTGCAGCAACTGATCCCCCAGATCGAGCAGATCACCGTGTGCCTGCCCGAAGACGACGTACCAGCGCGGGTCGCCCTGGCCGCAGTAGGCGAAGCCCGACGGCGCATCAACGAACCGGAAACCACGCGGCTGAGCGGGGAGGTCGAGCGGGTGAAGCGGCTCGCCCGCTCCGTCGTGGCCCTGTGCGACCACCACGACACCCTCACCGGCATGGCGATGTGCCTGGCCTGCGACCAGCCCATCGGGGGCGACCAGGCGTGACTGCCGTACGACGCTGCCAGCCCTACCGGCGGCGCGGCACGGTCAGGCCGCATCCACACCCTTTGCGCCAACACCGTCCGCCGCAACTGACCATCTGCGACCCCGCCGCCCCAAGCTCTCCGCCCGCCCAAGTGGTCCATGTTCGAAGTTCTTCGGGGTTGCCTCTTGATCCGGTGTGGTGTGTCTGCCGGTCAGAGGTCCGGGGCGGCGAGGTGGAGCTGGCAGGCGCAGTCGAGGGCTTCTTCGGGGGCGCCGGCGAAGCCGCCGGTGGGCAGCAAGGAGTCTTCGCAGCGGTCGCTGCTGGCGTAGTAGAGGGCGAAGCCCCATCTGCTGGCGGTCCGCCGTAGCGCAGGCGCATGAGCTTGACGCTCTCGCCGTCGGCGGCTCGCCGTTGACGTAGCGAAGGCCCCGCGGTGGCGGGCGTGCAGCCGTGTCAACTGCGGCCAGGCGGTGCGGGCGTGCTGGTCAGAGGATGGCGGGCGACCGCGCGTCCGGCACCCCCCAGTCTGCGGGACCCGGCTGAAGCCTGGGGCGAGTCCGAAGGCCGTGTGTGGACCACCAGTCGGCCTCGGCGGCCGCGTCGTGCACTCCCACCGCGCCGACGGTGACCAATCCGACGCCGAACAGCACCCGCCTCGTCGTCGGCGTGACGTGCAGCGGTGCGACGGGGCACGTCGGGGTCGCTGTCGAGGTCAAGGACGCCGTCGGGAACCCGTTCGTGGTGGCCGCCTCCACCACGGATGTCTCTGCGACCGGCAGCGCGCAGCAGGTCGTTCAGGTGCCGGTCGCGGTGAGCAAGGTGTGCGTGACGGTGACGCACTGCGTGCCGTGACCGTGCGGTTGTCGGGCCCGCGTCCCCTGCGGTGTTGGCGCGGGCCCGCCCGCGTGCTGAGGCGGCCCTTGACCGGGGGCGCGGCGCGTGAACGGAAATCGGCTGACGGGTGGGATGCGAGGGGTCCGCCCGCAGCGGCAGCACTCCTGGGTCAGCCCGGGCAGCAGTTCGGGGCTAGAGAACACCGCGCGCTTCCACGCCGGCGGCCCCAGTTTCTGGTCGGTCTCCCGCGCCAGCAGCGGCTTGGCCTCATCTCCCGCCGCGCTGGCGCGGGCAACCGCTTGACCGCCGCCGACACCCGCTTGCCCCAGAAGCGGCGCCCAGGGCAGACGCCCTCTTCAAGAACACATCGGCGGATCGAGGCCCTGACCTCGCCGCTCCCGTTACCTCTGTCGAACCCCACGGCGTCCGGCGCCGGGGGCGTGGGTTAGATTTCGGCGCGCATCGCGCGAGTCTGGCCGCGGAAAGGGGCAGGCATTTGTCGACACATGAGTCCGCGGACTCCGAGTGGCAGCGGCTGTGGAGCCACCGGGAGGCGCTGCTGAAGGTGGCGCGACGCCGGTCCGTGAGCATCGAGGACGCCGAGGACGCGGTCCAGGAAGCGATGGTCCGCGCCGTGGAGAACCCGGAAGTCGATCGTGAGCGGCTGGGTGCCTGGCTGACCTCGGTGACCGTACGGCTCTGCGTCGACCGGCACCGGCAACTGAACCGGGACGCGGCGCTGGGCCTGCGTGCACGCTCCGTCCTGACCGGCCCTCAGATCGAGGCCCCCGAGGACACCGTGTGCGACAGGGCCGAAGCACAGTGGCTCGCCCTCCAGAGCACGGCACTCCCCCGGCGCCAGGCGGAGGCGCTGCACCTGAAGGCACAGGACCTCGACGTGACACAAGTCGCCCAGCGGATGGGGCTGACGTACAAGGCGACCGAATCCCTGTTGGGGCGGGCACGGCAGACCCTGCGCGCAGCGCTGGCGACGACGCTGGCCCTCGTCATGGGCCTGTGGCGGGGCCGTCCGCGGGTGGACGGAGGATCGTCGGCCGCGGCGCCCGCGACGGCACTGGCGTCCGCGGGCGTCGCCGTGGCGATCGCGGGCTTCGTGCTGGTGGCGCCCGCGGAGGTTGAGGGTCCTCCGGTTCCCCGGCCGTCCCTGTCCGGCCCTGCCGACACGGCGGCCTCGCTTCCCCTGGACGAGGCGGGCTCGGCGAAGGCCGGCGGAGGGGCCAATGCCGCCGACCCTGCCGGACCCGGCATGCCGGAGGAGGTGCGGTCGGCGGGCGCGACGGGCGGTGCCGTACCGGCCGAAGCCGCTCCCGGGCAGGGTACGGACGGCGGGCCTGCCCGGGCGCCGTCCGGTCCGCAGCCGGCTGCCGGCCTCCCGGCCCTGCCCGAGGCTCCGGCGCCGGACCTGCCCGTGGTCCCGGAGGCTCCGGCGGCGGGCCTGCCGCCGCTGCCAGGGGCACCCGACCTGTCGGCGGACCCGGTCCTCCCCGCCCTGCCGGCCGTACCGGCGCCGTCCGAGGAGCCCGTCCCCCTGCTGCTGTCCTGATCCGGCCGCCCCGCAGGCTCGGAAGGATCTCCGAGAAGATTTCCGACTTCTCCGCGAGGGACCTACCTCCCCCATGCGTAGAGCAGGTGACACAGCGCCGGGCCGAGGCCCGGTGAGCCACACCAGCGGAGAGTCAATGGCATACACAACAAAGGGCGGACGCCGCCGGAGGCGGGGACCCCTGCTCGCGCTCTCGGTCTCCCTCGTCTGCGCCCTCACTATCGGCGCGCCGCCCGCTCACGGGGCAGTCGAGGAGACCAGCCTCGGCAGGCGGTTCAACGACGGCCTCGACACCCGGCTCAGCGCCACCGCGTTCCGCGACGCGGCACGCTCGCTCGGCTACACGGGCACCAGCCACACCGCCGGGCGCAGCGCGGACGACGCCTGGGTGGACGGCCTGGATTCAGGCATTTTCGCCTTGTTCGGGCATGCAAACGGCGGCATCTTCCAGACGGACGAGGGGCCTTCGGACGATCAGGACGCGATCCTCGCCGCCGGTCGTACGCAGGACCTTCTCCCGCTCTACGCGAACCTGCGGTTCTTCACCGAGTACCTGCCGTACAACGATGTGGACGACATGCGTCTGCTCGTCCTCGCGGGCTGCGACACCTCGCTGACGGGGCAGCTCGGGAACTTCAACGAGGTCGCCGTCTCCCGCGGTATCGACTCGGTCATCAGCTTCTCCGACCTCGTCATGTACCCGGCCACCACGTCAGGCACGCTGCCGAGCGCGACGAATTACTCGGGCAACTACTTCTGGAACCGGTTCTCATACCACGTCACCACCGGCGTGAGCGTGTCCACCGCGCTCGCACGGTCCCGCTCCGACCTCGTCGCGAAGGAGGGATCAGCGGACGGCTGGGACAGGTACGTGATCCGTGGCGCCGTGGCGAACCCTGGCGCGGTCACGCTCAAGCCGGCCCATGCCGGTGAGCCGTTGAACAGCAAGCCGGTCGCCACACCAGCGTTCTCGTCCCCGGCGTCCTTGACACCCCTCGCCACCACCTCCTCGCAGGGTCCCGCGGGCGAGCCGCTCACGGCGGTACGCAGCGCCGAGGGCGTCGAGTACCGGACGGCCGCGGACGGCTCGCTGTTCGATCTCGTCGGGACCCCGTCGACAAGCGGTAAGGCGCTGCTCGGCGCGGCCGAGGTCCGTGCGGCCGCCGAGGAGTTCGTGGGGCGCAATGTCGCTGCCTGGGGGCCGGACTGGGAGCTGGTGGCCGAGGAGGCCATCAGCCATGTTGAGGGCGACGCCGTGACGCTGCTGCGCTGGCGTCCCACCGAGGCCGGGCACCCCGGGGCGCGCGAGGTGACGGTCGAGATCGACCGCCGTACCGGCGCCGTCACCTACCTGTCCGCCACCCACGGGACCGCGGACACGACGGGCTTCGCGCTCACCGCCGAGGAGGCCCTCGCCGCCGCCCGGGCCGCGATCGGCGACCAGCAGGGCACCGCCATCGCGACGCCCGACACCTGGAACGCCTCCCGTTGGACGGTCACCGTCGACCGCGGACTCACCGGCCGGCCCGGCGCCGAGACACCGAATGTGGAGCGCGTCGAGCTCGACGCCCGCACTGGCGACGTCCTTTCCCGCACCAAGAGCTGACAAAAATCCCAGATTTCGGAGCAATACATGACGTTTCGACAGCTGAGCCTGTGGAGCGCGGTCGCGGCGGGCTGCCTGGCCCTGACCGTGCTGCCCGCCACGACGGCGAGGGCGCAGGCCGAGGCCCCCGACTCACAGACGACGGTCTCGGCGACCACTGCACAGGTGCAACCGAAGGTGACACGTCTGCTGTTCGCCGCCCCCCAGACCCTCGACGAGCTCAAGGTCTCCCTGTCTGGGCTCAACCCGCTACTGCTGCGCTACACCGGTGACTTCGGCGGCGGATCCCAGCCCGGTCCCGGCGTCCCGGCGGACCAGGCCATCGAGAGCATGCGCCAGAGTGTGACCGCGGAGTACGGCGTGGAGCCGCTGGTCTTCCTCGTGGTGGTGGACGGTGAGATACCCTCGGCCCGGCTCTCGGCCCTCGCCCCGGCGCTTGCCGAGACCACCGTCTTCGACTCCGATGCCGCGACGGTGGAGCAGCTTCCGCTCGGCACCCTCGAGAAGGCCGCCGATGCCACCCGGGACCGGGAGACGCTGCTGGGCCGCCGTGCCGCGGTGCTCGCCGCCGTCGAGGCGAGCCGGCAGCAGCCCGCCGCGGAACAGCAGACGACCGCCCCGGGCGAGGAGCCCGCTCCGAGCGCGGAGGAGCCGACCGCACCAGCCAACATCGGCAAGGCGTGGGCGCCCGTCTCGGTGGAGATGCAGGCGTACCGCTATTCCGCGAGTGCGAAGCCGCGTCACTTCCGGCACTACATGCGCTGGAACTCCACCACTGACCTCGCCGCCTTCGGCGACGACTTCGGCTACGAGCACAACCTGTCGCTGTACAACTACGACCTCGTGGACATCTTCCCGCGCCCGTACTGCGCGAACAGCGCGTACACGGAGTTCTGGGCGGCCTGGTCGACGGGCTTCAAGTGGAACGCCGTCGACTACGGCTGGAACTTCCCGAGCAGCTCTGTCACATACTGGGACTGGGACGACACGACCGACTCCTGCCAGAAGCTCGACTTCTCCGTCGGAGTCGGCTACCCGAAGAAGCTCACCGCGGGTGTGACCTACAACTTCTGGATCCACGCCGAAAAGGGCGCAAAGACCAGCTCTCCCTACGCACTCGCGGGCCAGAAGCTGAGCAACGACTGCAACGACGCGGGCATGGACCCCGGCAGCTCGTGCATGGGCCTGAACTACACGCGTCCCGGTTCCGACACCGAACTCATGGTGAACAGCAGCCGCAACTGGCATGTGCCGAGCTGCGCGGAATGGGTCCGCGGCGGCTCCCCGACCGCGCGGGCCAATGGCACCTTGGGCTGCCCGGCCAACAGCTGACCCGCCCTCCAAGAAAGTTGACTTCTCCCCCTCGTGAACGAGGGGGATTCTCACGGCTCGCGCTGTGAGGGTTTCTGCTTCACCGCCGACTGCCCGCCCGGAGTTCTCCGTT
>NZ_JBHWJT010000064.1:0-24124 GCF_042731325.1 Streptomyces sp. NPDC059866
CTCACCGGTGATGCCATACCCGCCCCCTGCCACACGCCGTCACTGACACCCAACACAACGAGTGGCCCGGCAAAGGTTTCCGGTCACAGCACTAGGGCCGCATCCCGAACAGGAAGCGGGTCACCCGGGTGCGACGAACCAGCAATTCGTACGCGACGAGGGTGAGTGCGAGGGCGATCGTCACGAGCACGACGTACTCGACCAGGATCGGCGCCGACCAGCCGACCACGAAGTACGCGACGGCGACCACGATCGGCTGGTGCAGGATGTACAGCGGTAGCACGGCGGCGGCGAGATAGCCGTAGAGGCGTCGGCGGGTAGTCGGGACCGGGTTCGGCACCGTGCGCGGTTGCAGTTGCTGCTGTGCCTTTCGCGGTTGTTGCCGCCAACGGTCGAGGAGGCCCGGGATGGCAACCACCAGGCACCATCCGGCCGCGCCGAACAGCGCCCGGGAGACGGTGGCCAAGGGGGTCATCTCCGTGAAGGGCTCGTCGGACAGGGCGACACCGGGGCCGGCCGCCGCGAACAGCAGGACGCCGAGCCAGGATGCGGGCCCGGCGTCGCGGCGCATCACGGTACGGAAGCGGTCGTCGGCGGCGAGCGCGAAGCCGGCGACGAAGAACAGCAGGTACGACCAGCGGTGCCAGCCCGCGTAGTCCTCCTCCATCCCCGCGAAGGCGCAGATCGCCGCGAAGGCGAGGGCCGGCAGGAGTACGACGCCGCGTCGGCGCAGGGTCGCCTGCGCCACCCGGTCGCCGATACGGCGGACGCGCTCGCGCGGCAGCCATCGGTGAAGCGGCGCAAGCATGAGGGAGAACGCCAGGAGGAGTACGACGAACCAGAGATGGCCGGTCTCGAAGTGCTCGCCCTGGAGGAGGAAGGGAAATTCTTCGGGCTCCAGGTGCACGTCGTAGAAGTCGGGGAGGAAACCGAGGTACGACTCGTGGTGGTCGGGGTCGGCCGAGCGCAGCCGCAGCCACTGCGGCAGCGGGTTCAGGGCGAGGGTCGCGAAGGCCAGCGGTACACCGAGCCGCAGCAGCCGCTCCTTGGCGAAACCGCCCGTGCCGCGGCGCCGCAGCGAGTGCCAGGTGCCGAGGCCGGAGATGAGGAACAGCAGCGGCATGGCCCAGACGACCCCGAATCCGGCGATGATCATGATGGCTTCGGTGGTCTCGGCGTTCTTGACGTAGTAGTCGTCGTCGGCGGCGAACACCAGCGCCGAGTGGAAGAAGACCAGCCCGATCACGACCAGCATCCGGATGGCGTCCAACTCCGGTCGCCGCTCCGGTAACGCCGCCTGCGCCGGTTCTGTGCGCGTCGCCATGCCCAAGCCCTCCCCCGTCGCCCGTCCCCCAGTGTTGAGCGACCGGCCTCCGGGCGCCATCCCCACAACGGATTCCGCGTACCGGCCCGAACCCCCGGTGACAACGTGCGAGAGAGGTGTTCCGAAGGAGAGGGCTGATGACAACACGAGACTGCACCTCAGCCGCTGGCGCCGAGCGTTCCGACACCGCCCCCAACCGCGCCCGCCTCCGCGACGAAGCCGAGACCGACTTCCATGAGGCGCACACCTCCGGGTTCGACGACAGCGAACTGCGCATGATCGACTGAGCTTATGGGGCACAGACTGAACGGCAGAACTCGGTGGTTCCGCGCATGGGCAGCGGGGTTCGTCCTCGCCGCCGCCTCACTGTCCTGCCAGGGACCGAGCGCCCCGAACGAGTACATCGAACCGCCGCCTGCACACGGCGCGTTCGACTACCAGCTGGGCGGCGCCTACGAACCGCCGGCGAGTACCCGCACCGTCGTGCGGGATCGCGAAGCGCGCCCGGCCAAGGGGGTGTACTCGGTCTGCTACGTGAACGCCTTCCAGGCCCAGCCTCAGGAGCTGTCGTGGTGGCGCAAGCGGCACGACGATCTGCTGCTGCACGACCGAGAGGGCGCGGAGATCGTCGACCAGGACTGGGGCGAGGCGCTGCTCGACATCTCCACGTCCGCCAAACGGTCACGGCTCGCGGCCATCGTCGGCGAGTGGATCGACAGTTGCGCCGTCGACGGCTTCCAGGCAGTCGAGCCGGACAACCTGGACTCGTACACCCGGTCAGAGGGCCTGCTGGACCGACGGGACGCGGCGGCCTTCGCCGAGCTGCTGGCCGACCGGGCGCATGCGAGCGGGCTGGCCGTCGCCCAGAAGAACACCGCCGAGCTGACCCCGCAGGACAAGCGCATCGGATTCGACTTCGCCGTGGCCGAGGAGTGCGGTCGCCACGACGAGTGCGGGGTGTACGAGGAGGCTTACGGCCCCCACGTCCTCGCCGTCGAGTATCGGGCCGCAGACTTTGACGCCACGTGCAAGCACTGGGGCCATAAGCTGTCTGTGCTGCTCCGCGACCGAGACCTCCGGCGGGCTGACGAGCACGGATACCTGTACCGTGCCTGCACTGCCCAAAGGGCCGAATGACGGGTGGCCCGCAGCCGATCAGGTTGTCGGAGTCGACGATGCAGGTGTCGTTGCCGGCGCCGCCCTCGAGGCAGGCGGACAGTTGGCTGCCGCACGAGGTGCCGCGCCGGGCCATGGCCGGCACGATGTCGCGTTCGGGGCCGCGTCGGCAATAGACCTCGTGGTCGCAGCCGCGGTCCGGGAAGAGCGAGCCAGGCTCGTAGCGGGGTGCCCAACGCGGCCCCGGATGGACGGGCTCTTTGTCGTCACAGGCCATAAGGCCTGCAGTCACTGCCTTTCAAAGCGGGATGTCGTGATGCCTGACGGTTCATGATCCCTGCGGTATGCCATCTGCATGAGGTATGCGCAGGGCGGCGGGCTTTTCGTGAGCGCCATGACAGCCAGGCCCTCATCCCACTGGTCCGCGGCATACCGCCCATCCGTTACCGACGTGGCCGCCGGCGTCGTCGGCCCGCGAAGCTGCACGGAGACAAGGGGCTACGACCACCACCTCCGACGCTGGCTCTCCTCCCGCGGCATCCGCCATCGCATCGCCCGCAAAGGAAGCGAGTCCTGCCAGCGGCTGGGCCGGCACCGGTGGTCGTGGAGCGCACGCTGTCCTGGTTGGCCGGCTGTCGGCGTCTCCACCGCTGCTACGAGCGCAAACCCGAACACTTCCTCGCCTTCACCGCCATCGCAGCGACCCTCATATGCCACCGCAGACTCACTGAATGAAATGGGGCCCAAGTCCTCCCGAATTGACGTCAGGTACGTCTGCGAGCACGTCCATTGTCAGTGCGGTGCGCTTCACTGTCCGCCATGGAGCTCACGCACGCGACCGTCAACGACCTGCTGGCCCGACTCGGCCCGGGGAACGGCTACATGTACCTGCCTGGCGACCTGGACCCGCAGGACCTGATCGACCTGCTCGCCGGCGTTTACGGCGCGCCACGCACCCTCGTCCTCGACGGCTTCACCGATCCGACGGTCGACGAGTCCAAAGGCGCGGCTCTCCTCGTCCCCCTCGAGGACCGGGCCGTGACCATACGGGCGTGGGCGTATGGGGATCAATGGGTCGCCACGGGTAGGGCACGGGACGCCCAAGGGATCGAGCGGCCGGTGCTGGTGGTCGCTCACCGGGAGGTGCCGGAACCCTTGGCGGTCGCTCCGGACGAGGACGTCGACTGGATGGAGCGGCTCATACGGATCACCGGCTGGACACACCCCGCCCAGCGGCCGGACGTGGACTGGGCGGAGGTGGAGTCGCGCCTGGGCACCGCGCTGCCGAGCGACTACAAGCGCATGGTCGAGACGTTCGGCGAGGGCGCCTTCGACGGATTCCTGGACCTGCACCAGGAGCCGTGGACGGATCTCAGGGAGGACGGGCTGCTCATCTGGGCGGGCACGGAGCACAAGAACCTGTACTGCTGGAGGGTCGAGGGCGACGACCCCGACCGTTGGCCCGTCGTGGTCCAGTCGTTCGACGGCGAGGAACTCCCCTTCGACTGCCAGGCCGCGGAGTTCGTCTGCCGTATCCTCACCGACCCCCACCACCCGTTCACGATGGCCCGCTATTTCGACACCCACTGGTTCATGAACTACCAGGAAAGCGGCTGACCGAACCCCGCCGCCAACGGCCATTCGCAGCCTGGTTGGAGCTACCTACCTGCTCCACCCGGCGGCTGAGCTGACCCCGGTTTCGTGGAGTCCCCGGCCTGCCCCCTTTAGGGCACAACAATCATGCTCACCAGCGTGGCGTCGTGTTCCCTGACGCCGCGCGGGTGAGCATGTGCGGACCCAGCCCTCATCCCCCACCGAGGCGATGCAATGCCCGACCACGCCGACCACGTCCGCCGCGAGGGCGTCGCACCAAAGGGGACCTTGCGGCACCAGCCGCCGGAACAGTGGCTGTTCAGCGGCATCTACGGACTGGTGCTGGCCAGCGCCATGGTGGCCGCGCTGGATGCGACGGGCGAGAAGGCCGATCCCGGTCCGGACGCGCTGTGGGTGCTGCTCACCGCGCTGGCGTCGAGCGCCGCCCACGGGTACGCGCACGTCATCGCCCAGCGTGCGTCCGTCGACGGGGCAGCCACCACGAGCAGACTGTGGTCGGTGCTCGCCGAGTGGCCACTGGTCGCCGCCGTGCTGCCCACGGTGGGGATACTGCTTGCCGCGGTAGCCGGGTGGTGGGCAGAGGCCACGGCTGTAGACGCGGCCCTGCTGTTCAACACCGTCGCCTTGTTCGGCTTGGGCGCCTCGGCCGCCCGCACCGCCGGGCACGGATGGCCGTCCTCGTGCCGGGCAGGGGGCCTGGATATGCTGATCGGCCTGGTGATCATTCTTGCGAACGCCCTGATCCATTAGCCAGGCCGCCGGGTGCCATGTCGGCGAGAAAGACCGCGATTCCTTGATCCACGGCGCCCTTCCTGTCCCGCCGCTGCCGGCGTCGACAACCGGCGTCGCTTCGTCTTCACCCGGACCGCAGATCGGTCGGGCACGACAAGGACGCTCGGGAAGGGCCACGAGCGCCCCATACCGTCGGCCGACGTACGGGTGACGTCCGTTCTCCTTCTCGCGGACCGAGCCAGACCACGGCAGGTCACAGGCTTGCTCGCCGGGCTCGTTGATGCTGGTCCGGGTGCAGCGGTGCCCGCAGTCGGGAGAGTCGGCCATACCCACGCTCCCCTGGTAGGGGGTGCCGGGGCCAGCGCAGGTGACGGTAGAGCCGTCGCCCATGGCCCAGCTCATCGAGGTGACCGTCGCGGTGGCGGGGCCATAGGTGGTAGGGCCCTGGCGGACCCACAGCCACATCGGCATCCCGACGATGTGCCGGCCCGCCGCTCACGCAGCCGCCTGTCGGACTCCTCCAGTGCGTCGATGCAGCGGCGGGCGGTGGCCTCGTCCGGGCAGTAGTACATGCACTCGCTGCGGGCGATCGGCTTCTTGTCGCCGCGCCGGCCGGCGTCGGTGTCCTCGCCGTTGAGCACGCGGACACGCGTGGGCGCGCCTTGTTCCAGGAACTCCTTGACGATCGTCACGTGTTGCTCCTCTCGGATGGAGGGGGGCCTACTGGCTCCCCTCTGAGTCGGATGGTCACAGCGGTGCCGCTGTATGCGGACGCGGGAGAGCGGCTGACGTCGTGTAACGGACGGTCGGTGATGGTCGGCATCGCGGTGACCACCGTGATCCTCGTGGCGGTGTCGGTCGTCGTGTGTGACCTCCCTGAATGGGCGTCTATGAGCTGTTCGGGGAACCGGTGGTGCCCGCCAGCAACCGGCTGAGCCGCAGGATGATCACGCGGACGGGCGGGACGGCGGGCCCGATTCCCCGGCGGCGCCTGCGCAGCCCGCGGGCCCTCCGCAGCCTGCGGGACCGCCCGCCCTGCTGCACCGTTCTCCCAGCGGTGCGCCCGTGCGCCGCGCACGCAGACGCGAACCTCGATTCACAAACGCGCAATCGGACCTCCGGTCACATCCTGGATGCATGACCAGGCGGACCGCTCGGCAGTACGAGCAGTGCAGCGCCGAGTTGCTGGAGGGAAGTACGAGGTGCGGCAGCTGAGCAAGGCGGAGCCGTACCAGCGGGCCACCGAGCAGAAGCCAATTGATCACGGCGTCCCTCAGAGGCCGCCGTTGGCTGAGCCGTCTCCCCCAGGGCTTGCGGCCACTGGGGCCACTTCCGTTTCCTCACGGCAGCCCAACGATGCGGTGCCCACACCACCGCCCACCTCCCTGGTCGGAGGTGCTCCCCCGGCACTGTCACGTTGGCTGACCGGGTGGGATGATCTTCGGGTTGATCATGGTGGGAGGGGGGATCGTCCGTGGGGAGTGCGTCGGCGTCGTACAGGGGGCACCGGTACCCGGTCGAGGTGATCTCCCACTGTGTGTGGCTGTATTTCCGGTTCCCGCTCAGCTTCCGTGAGGTGGAGGAGATGATGCTTCAGCGCGGCGTGATCGTCTCCTATGAGACGGTCCGGCGGTGGTGCGCCAAGTTCGGGCAGGCCTACGCCGACGGGCTGCGTCGCCGCCGGCCCCGGCCCGGTGATAAGTGGCATCTGGACGAGGTGTTCATCAAGATCAACGGCGAGCTGAAGTATCTGTGGGGGGCCGTCGACGCCGGCGGCAACGTGCTCGACATCCTCGTGCAGAACCGGCGGGACAAGGCCGCTGCCAGGCGCTTCTTCCGCAGGCTGATGAAGAAGACGCGTGCGGTGCCGCGGGTGGTCGTCACGGACAAGCTCCGTTCCTACGGCGCGGCCCACCGTGAGGTCATGCCCTCGGTGGAGCACCGCTCGCACAAGGGCCTGAACAACCGGGCCGAGAACAGTCATCAGCCGACGAGGCAGCGTGAACGTGCGATGAAGGGCTTCCGCTCCGTCGGCGGGGCGCAGCGGTTCCTGTCCACGTTCAGCGGCATCTCACCGCACTTCCGGCCCCGCCGCCACCTGATGACAGCCTCCGACCATCGAGCTGAGATGACCGTCCGCTTCGCGATCTGGGACCACGTCACCGGAGTGGTCGGCGCGGCCGCAACGGCCTGACCCAGGGCTGACACCCGAGCCGACCACGCCCTGGCACGTCATCAGCCCACGCACACCCAACAACGTGACAACGCCCTGGGATCTGCTGGTCCCGATCGACCCGAGCCCGGGCGAGCAGCGGTGGTTCGACAGTCTGCGGGAGGAGTTCCCGTTCGTGCGGCGCTGGTTGGGGCTGAACTGGCTCGATCAGCATTTCGCGGCCCACCCCGATCTGGTCCGCTACGCCGTGCAGGAGTCCGGAGATTACATCCTTCAGCGCATCGCAAAGGCGCGCGCCGAGCGTGACGTTCTGCAGGGCGGCATCCCCTACCTCCTCGAGCGCTACCGCACGCTGCAAGCGCGGGCGCGTCAGCAACGGGACGCCCCGCCCGATGGACAGCAATCTCGGCGGGGCATCGTCCGCAGCGGGCGACGACCGGCTTACCGAGCTGTTCGACGCCGTCTCGACCCCGCCGGGCGGGTCGCCGCAGGCCCTTCAACCCCAACAGGCATCCCAGTGATGCCGACCGCGGCCGCGTGGCCGCACTGGTCCACTTCGCCGTCCGCACCAACGACATCACCGCAATGTTCCAGCGGGCACTGTGCGTATTCGCCGGTCGGCCTGCAGCGGCTGCAATTGACCATCGTCCGGAACCTCACGCCCTCCGGGGAGGGATACTGCCCATGATGACGACCACCCAGCCGCGGCAGGCAACGACGGTGTGAGGCTGTTCAACGCTACCCGGAGCGGGCACGTCCTCGGATGCGCTTCGGCACCAGACTCTGGCAACGACCCCGATCGCAGCTTCTGCTGCGGGAGCGGATGCGGCCCACGGGGCCACGAGGCGCGGCTTGTTCGCATCAGCCGTGGCGGCAAGATGAGCGATCACAACTGCCTCACCTGCGACGTTGCTCGGCAAGACCTGAAAGCTGGTGTGGACGCGGGCGGCCGCTTGGCCCGCGTGGTCGGCGGAGCAGGCCAATTGCCGTACACAAGAGTGGTGTTGGGATGTGTCGGGCTTGAAACGTACCGCTCGGCGGGGCGGTCCGCGGTGATAGCATCCCGGCATCTGCGACCTTGATCCACTCACTTCAGGCGCTGATGTGAGGCCGGGCTGCTCCACGCAACAGCGTTCGAGCGGTCCCGAACGGTTGTGTTGCGGATTCTCGCGGGGGTGTATCCGTCGAATGCCACGCGCCGGAAAGGTTTTCCATGAATCAAAACGCACTGACGTGGTGCCTGGGCGTGGTGGCGGTGATCGCCGTCGCCGCGGTCGTCGTGCTCGTCTTCCGCAGCAGAGCCCTCGGGAGGAAGAAACAGCAGAGCGAGGACGCACTTACCGAACAGCTGAACGAGGCGAAGGGCCAACTGGGCGCCTCGCAAGCTGAGTTGGAGAAGTACAAGGGTGAGCTCGACGGGACCATCCGGGAGGCCGGGGAGGCGGCCGAGGACAGCACCAAGGCGGTCCTCAAGGGCGCAGCCCGCTTCCTGCAGAGCCTCGCGGCCGAGCAGATGGCCCTCCTTGAGGAGATCCAGCGCAGGTACGGCGGACACGCTGTCCTCGGCGATCTGCTTGAGGTGACCCACGCCAACGCACAGATGGCGCGCAAGGCGCAGGGCATCGCCGTCATGTGCGGCGCGCCGGTCGGGCGCCGCAACCGGCCCGCAAGCGTCTACGACGTGGTGCGCAACGCGCAGGCGCAGATCCGCAACTTCGGCCGCGTCGAGATCATGCAGCAGACCGGCTTCATGCTGAAGGCGACCGCGGTCTCGCCCGTCGCCCTCGCCGTTGCCGAGCTGCTGGACAACGCCGCCAGCTTCTCGCAGCACGACGCACCGATCGAGGTGACCTTCCAGCGGGTGCAGAACAACCTGTGCATCGTCATCGACGACGCCGGCGTCGGCATGATCGACGAAGAGCGCCAGAAGGCGTCCGCGCTGCTGTCCGGCGACGTCGTCCCCCGCCTCTCGCAGCTGGGCAACCAGCCGAAGTTCGGCTTCCCCGTCATCGGCCTGCTGGCCCGCCAGTACGGGTTCCGGGTCGACGTCACCGGTGTCTCCCGCTACGGCGGCGTCCGCGCCGTTGTCCTGCTGCCCGAGGAGCTGTGGACCGTGGAGCAGGTACCGGTGCCGCCCGAGGAGGCTGCTGTGAGCAGCATCCGCCCTGCAGAGGAAGCGGTGGTGAGGGTGAAGCGTACGGCTCACGGTCTGCCCAAGCGGGGAGCGCGCCAGACGCCCATCGCCAGCGTTCCTGACAGGGAGGACTCCCCGCCGGTGTCACCGGCGCCCGAGGAAGCCGGCCGCGCCTCCACGCGCGGCCTGGGCGGGCTTCAGCGGGGCACGCTCTCGGGGCGCACGCTCGACTCCCTGTCTGCCGAAGGGTCCGAAGAAGCATGACCGCCGACTCCGACGCCGACCTGTCCCTGTCGTGGATGCTCAAGGACATCGTGGACAACGTGCCCAAGGCGCGTCACGCCGTCCTGCTGTCCGCAGACGGCCTTCCCCGCGGAGCCACGGAGGGACTGCCCGCCAAGGACGTACGGACCGTCTCCGCCGCCATGGCGGGGATGCAGTCGCTCAGCCGGGCCACCGCCGGTTTCGCCGGGTGGGAGGAAGAGCAGCAGTGGCATCAGACGATCATCGAGTTCTCGCACGGCTGGAACTTCCTGATCGGAGCGGGACAAGGGGCCTACCTGGCAGCCGCCGCCGAGCCCGACGTCGACATGCAGCAGATCTCCTTCCGCATGCACCGGCTGGTCGCCCGCCTGAGCCGTAACCTCACCTCACCGCCGAGGGTGAACGCACAGGACGCAGCCGCGGGCACTGCCGGTGACGCGGCCCGGCACCAGGCCACGGGCGGTTCGGGATTCGTACTCGCCGACCTCGATGAGGTGATCGCCGATGTGAAGGGCGCCCGTCACGCCGTGCTGCTGGGCTCCGACGGACTGCCCCGCGGGGCGACCTCGCAGATGAGCCGGGATCTGGCCGACACGATCTGCGCGGCCATGACAGCCATTCACGCCTACAGCCGTGCCACGTCACCGTTCGCGGGCGCTGTGGAGAACGCCTCGTGGCGGCAGACGGTCATCGAGTACCAGCACGCCTGGATCTTCCTGATCAACGCCGGCCGCGGCCGTCTCCTGGCGGCGGCCGCCGAACACGACTCCGACATCGAGGAGTTCACCACGCGTCTGCACGACGTGGTGCCCCGTCTGAGCGCGGAGCACAACCCGCGGGAAGAAGGGAGCGGCGGCCATGCATGACGACCCGGATCAAGAGCTGGAGCTGACGTCCGCATTAGTGCCGTTCTTCGTGATGACGAACGGACGTGCCCTGCCCGCGGAGCACGAGTACGACCGCACCGCCCTCGTTACCGCGCGCGGGGGCGCGGCGTCCGCGGCGCGCACGCTGTCGCCGGAGACGCGGGCGGTCATGGACCTGGTCGCTGACGGCTTCTTGTCCGTTGCCGAAGTGGCCGGCCACACGCACCTGCCGCTGGGTGTCGTGCGCGTTCTCCTGGCGCAGCTGGAGGAGAGCGGCCTCATCCTCGTGAGGAAGCCCGTGCCGCGCGCCGAGCAACTCGACAAGGAACTGGTCAGCGCCGTGCTCGATGGCCTGAGAAAGAAATTCGGAGCGTGACCCGTGTACCTGGATCCAGACGTCTCCCACTCGGTGAAGATCCTCGTCGTGGGCCACTTCGCGGTCGGAAAAACCACCTGCATCGCGTCGATCTCTGAGATCGAGCCGCTGCAGACCGAAGAGGAGATCACCGAGGCCAGCGTCGGCTTCGACGACCTGTCGAACACGCCGGGCAAGACGACCACTACCGTGGCCATGGACTTCGGCCGGCTGACCCTCAACGAGCACCTGGTCCTCTACCTCTTCGGAACGCCAGGGCAGGAGCGCTTCAAGGAAGTGTGGGAGGACCTCGCCCGGGGCGCTCTTGGCGCACTGGTCCTCGTCGACCCCCTGCGGCTGGAAGAATCCTTCGCCGTGCTGGACCTGGTCGAGCGCTTCGGCCTGACGTACGCCATCGGGGTCAACCACTTCGACGGCACCACCACCTACCCGCTCGAGGAAGTCCGCGAGGCGCTGAACCTCCCCGCCGACACCCCCGTCGTGGACTGCGACGTACGCGACCAGCAATCCGCAGCGCAGGCCCTCATCACCCTCGTGAAGCACCTTATGTCCCTACTCGGCTAGGAGCCCCGGCATGCAACAGCATCACGACACCCAAGGGATACCGCCCGGTTGCCCCGCACACGGCAACGCCAAGCTGTACGGCCCCGAGTTCGGTTCCAACCCCGAGGCCACCTACGCCTACCTGCGCTCACTCGGCCCGAGCGCGCCCGTCGACGTCGCCCCCGACGTCGAGGTGACCCTGGTCACCGGCTACGAAGCCGCCCTGGGCATCCTGCAGAACTCCGCGACCTTCGTGCGTGACTCCCGTCGCTGGAGCGCGCTGCGCGAGGGGCGGGTCCCCGAAGACAGCCCGGCCCTGCCCATGATGGGCTACCGGCCCAACGCCCTGTTCAGCGACGGAGCGGCGCACGCCCGCCTGCGACAGGCGGTGACTGACAGTCTGGCCACCGTCAACGAACGCCAGCTCGTGAGGCAGACCCAGCAGTCCGCCGCCTACCTGATCGGCAACTTCAGTACCGACCGTCTCGGCCAGGCAGACCTGATGGCCGAGTACGCCCAGCCGCTGCCGCTGCTGGTCTTCAGCGATCTGTTCGGCTGCCCGCCCGAGATCGGCGACCGCGTGATCGCCGGCATCAGCGGCATCTTCAACGGCACCCCCGGCGCCGACGAGACACTGGGCACGGCGCTTGCCGAGCTGATCGCTCTCAAGCATCGACGGCCCGGCGCCGACCTGACGACGCGTCTGATGGAGCACGCCGCGGGGCTGACCGACGAGGAGGTATTGCACCAGCTCGTCACCCTGCTCTCCGGCGGCACCGCGCCGTTGGCGGCCGCCATCGGCACCAGCAGCGCGATCTACCTCAGCGAGGACTGGCCCACCGCCCTGCCCGTCGAGGACGCGGTCTCCCACACGTTGTGGAACTACGCGCCGATCGCCAACTACGCGGGCCACTACCCGATCCACGATGTCGAACTCGGCGGCAGGACCCTCAAGGCCAACCACCCGGTCCTGATCTCCTTCGCGGCAGCCAACACCGACCCCAAGCTGACCGAGCACCGCGAACAGCTCAGCGGCAAAGCACACTTGGCCTTCGGTGCCGGCCCCCACGCGTGCCCGGCCAAGGACCCAGCATTCATGATCGCAGTCACCGCCGTCGAGACCCTCATCAACCGGCTTCCCGATCTCCAAGTACGCGTGCCCTTCAAGGACCTCACCTGGGTGCCGACGCCGTGGAGCCGCTCGCTGGTGACCCTCCCCGTCCAGTTCACCCCCCGGCCCGCGACACCGGCCGCTTCCGGGAACGCGCATCCACAGGCGCCGCAGCCGTCGGCTCCGACCGCTCCGCGTCCCACTGCCGCGACCTCCCGGCCGGCGGCGGCGCCGCACCCCAAGGGCCTGTGGAGCCGATTCCTGGCATGGACAAGGGGGGAGTGACGCAGGTAACCCCGCCCATCTCGGTATTACTGTATGACTCAACCACCACGCGGGTACGCATGACGGCTGAATATTCCGGAAGGAGCCGTCACCGTGGTGGTTGCCGCAACCCCGTCGCACGACCGCCGTTCCGCCGTTGCCCTCTTCTCCCGTCTGCGGACGGCGAAGGGGCAGGCCGATCCCTTCCCGATCTACAACGAGCTTAGGTCCATGGGCGCAGTCACCCCAGCTCCCTGGGGTGGCTGGGTCGTGACCAGCTTCGACATCTGCGACCAAGTGCTCCGCAGCCGCGACTGGCTGGAACCCGACAAGCGCTGGCGTGAGCAGCAAGGCCCGGGCACCCGCTGGAATGCCCCCTCTTCCCGGGAGATGAGCAACACCCTGCCCGCGCTCAACCCTCCCGACCACACCCGAATACGCCGCGCGGCCGGCACGTTCGGCCGCACCACCCTGCAGCGGATCGGCCGCACCGTAAGCCGTGTGACCGACCAGCTCCTTACTTCCCTGGCAGAGCAACTCCACGCCGGAGAAGCCGACTTTGCCGCCCTCGTCAGCGACGAACTGCCGGTCGCCGCCATCGGCGAGTGGCTCGGGCTGCCGCCCGCCGACTGGCCGCATCTGCGGGAGTTGACCCACGACCAGGTGTTCACCCAGGAACTGCTGCCCTCCGCCAGCCAGTTGGCGCGCTCCGACACGGCCATGGCCGAACTGCGCATCTACTTCACGGACCTGGTGCACCACCGGCGCTCCCACCCCGGCAACGATCCGGTGTCCGGATGGATACGCACGTGGGACGCCATCGAGCCGGACCGCGACAAGGCCGACGAAGCGGTCTACTTCCTGGCCCTGTTCGTTCTGCTGGCAGCACTGGAGACCACCTCCAGCCTGCTGTCGATGATGACACTGCGGCTCGTCGAACACCCGCAACGCTGGGACCTGGTCGCCTCCCACCCCGACCTGGTGCCGGCGTTGGTGGAAGAGACGCTGCGCTACGACCCGCCCACGCACGTGATCAGCCGGATAGCCGCCAAGGACTGCGTCCTCGAAGGCACCGAGATCCGCACGGACGAGATGGTCCACCTCATGGTGGGCGCAGCTCACCACGATCCGGCCCGGCACCCTGACCCCGAACAGTTCGACCCCCGACGAAGACAAGACCATCTCGCCTTCAGCGGCGGCATCCACTACTGCCTCGGAGCGCCGCTCGCCCGACTGGAAGCCCAGACCCTCCTCCACCACCTGATCAGACGCCTGCCCCGCCTCACCCTCGTACGCCGCCCGTCGTGGGCGGCGCCCCGGGTAGCGTTCCGGCGCCTGCTGACCCTGGACGTCGCCCTCGCATGACCGAAACCATCGGCACCCCCACCGCCCGCACGTACAAGACCGTGGCCGTCCAGCAGGACGGCCCGGTGCTCCGTGTGCGTCTCAACCCCGCACAGCAGGACGACACCCTCAGCACCGCCGTCGTCGACGACCTCATCGCCGTCCTCGACGACCTCCACCAGCGGCCCGACATCCGCATCCTGCTCCTGTCGTCCCTGGGCGATGACTTCTGCCTGGGAGCCGACCGGCACGAGTACCAGGAGGCTCTGGCCGCGGATCCGACCGGCGCCGCCCTGCGCCGCATCGCCGACAAGGCCCACCGCCTGTGCCAGGCCCTGGAGAATACCCACACCATCACCATCGCCCGCCTCCACGGCAAAGTCGTCGGCGCCGGCCTCGCACTCGCCTCCTTCTGCGACCTGCGCGCCGGCGCCGACACCTCCCGCTTCCGTATGCCCGAAGTCGGCCTGGGCCTCCCGCCCGCCTGGGGAGGCGCCATGGGGCGCCTGATCTCCGAGGCCGGCGCCGCGCAAATCCGCGAACTCATGCTCACCAGCGACGCATTCGACGCGGCCACCGCCCACCGCCTCGGCCTCCTGCACAAGACCGCCCCCATCGACGAACTGGACCAGACCATCAACGCCTGGACCAGGACCCTCGCCCGGCGCCCGCCAGAAGCACTCATCCTCACCAAGCGCATGCTGGCCGGCTACGCGCGCGCCGACCGCACCGCCGACGTCGCCCTCCTCGACTCCCACCTCCTCGCAGCACAGCTCAACCAACCCCGAAACCACCCCACCACCACCCCCTGAAGCAACACGTGCTCGGGGCCGTCACCACCGGCCGCGCCAGCCACGGCACACGACGACGAACCGCCCCGAACACCGGCCTCGACATCACCACCCCACCACCGCTCCCCCACAACCGAAGCCGGCCAACCAGCCCCCCCCGTTATGTTTTCCGCGGTCCTGCAAGAGGACCGCTGGCCTTCGGGCCCGGCATGGCTGTTCCCCCCTGTCGAACGCATGACCTGGGGGTGGTGCCACCGGGCCCGAGAGGCGCCGTTGGAGACGCTGATCAGAGGTCCGACTACCGCCTGGCCTGGCGCAACGCCCGGCCGTCCGCAGGCGGCAGGTCTGCATAACGTGGCCTGCACGCTTTCCAGGGCAAGGAAGGCGTCCTGACCAGGGCAGACGCCCGAGTAGTCCTCGCCCTGGCCCCGACCCCGGCGAAGGCGGCCCGGCTCACCCTCGCCCAGCTCCGGGCCACCCTCAAACGCAGCGGGCGCACCCGGGCCTTCGACACCGAGGCCGAGCGCCTGCGGAGCGTCTTCCGCGCCGAGTATGCCCACCACCTCCCGGCCGTCGAGGACGCCTTCGGCCAGCAACTGCTGGCCCTGCTCAAGCAGCTGGACGCCGCCTGCCAGGCCGCGGACGACCTCGCCACGGCCGCCGAAGCGGCCTTCCACCAGCACGCCGACAGCGAGATCCTGCTCAGCTTCCCCGGCCTCGGTCCCCAGCTCGCAGCCCGCATCCTCCCCGAGATCGGTGACGACCGGACCCGCTTCGCCGACGCCAGAGCACTCAAGTCCTACGCCGGCTCCGCTCCCATCACCCGTGCATCCGGCAAGAAACGCTTCGTCGGCCGCCGCTTCGTCAAGAACAACCGGCTCATGCACGCGGGTTTCCTCTGGGCCTCACCCGGAGCGAACGCCCACTACCGGCGCCGACGCGAACACGGCGACTGGCACAACGCCGCCCAGCGCCACCTGCTCAACCGATTCCTCGGACAGCTTCACCACTGCCTCCAGACCCGGCAGCCGTTCGACGAACAACGCGCCTTCGCGCCACTCCTTCCAGCGCCTGCCTGACCCGCGAACCCGCCCGGCTTCGTCAACGAGAACAACGGCACGTCGACAGATCCGAGCTGTCGAGCGCGAGCTCAATCGGAGGGCGGGACCGGGGACCGCAGGCCGAGCCACTGCTCAGCGTCCCAGGCCCGGAACCGCTCTACTTCGGTGAACCCCAGCTTTGCCGCGAGGCGCATCGAGCCGACGTTAGCGGTCTGGGTGGCGAGCACCACCGGCTCACCGGGAAGGACGCTTTCGAACCAGTCAAGTGCCGCCGCGCACGATTCGGCGGCATACCCGAATCCCCACGCCCGTGGCAGGAACAGGTAGCCGAGATCGGCCTTCCCCGCGGCAGCCGGGCGATGGTGCTCCGGTGCTCTCCTGAGCAGGATCTGGCCGATCATCGCCCCGTCGAGATCCACGACGAAGCTCCCGGGCCACCGCTCGGGCACCTCGGGCGTCTCGCGCTCAAGCTCGTCACGCGGGCGGGGTCCACCGAGGTAGGTGTGCACATCTGGCGACGCCAGCAGCTCGATGAACGCCGCACGGTCCCGGGCCTCGGGCTCACGGAGCACGAGCCGCTCGGTCCTGATCGGTGCAGGCGGCCAGGCAACGGGTCCGAGATCAGTCATGTCGGCCAGCCAATCAGCAGGCTCAGCAGCGATCAAGACTCGCGGACCCTCTTGACTTCTTAGACGTCGTCTCATTTGGCGTGTTCGATAGTCTGGCGTCGTGGGGATTGTTGAGCGTCTGGTGCCAGATGAGTTGTGGGAACTGTTCGAGCGGGTGGTGCCGCCCGCTCCCTCGCGGCCGCAGGGTGGTGGCCGACGGCGGTACGGAGACCGCGAAGTTCTGGCAGCGATCATCTTCGTGGCCACGGCGGGCTGCACTTGGCGGCAGTTACCTCCTTCGTTCGGGCCTTCGGGGGCGACGGCCCACCGGCGGTTCAGCGAGTGGAGCAAGGCCCGGGTCTGGGCCAAGCTCCACCGGCTGGTCCTGGACGAACTGAGTGCACGCGGCGAGCTGGACTGGTCCCGCTGTGCGATCGACTCGGTGAACATGCGGGCCTTGAAAGGGGGGAGCTGACAGGTCCGAATCCTGTGGACCGGGGCAAGAAAGGGTCGAAGATCCACTTGATCACCGAGCGGACCGGTCTGCCCCTCTCCATCGGCATCTCTGGCGCGAACCTGCACGACAGCCAAGCCCTCGAACCCCTCATGCGAGGCATCCCGCCGATCCGCTCCCGCCGTGGACCGCGCCGACGTCGGCCTGCCAAGCTGCACGCCGACAAGGGCTACGACTACGACCACCTGCGACGTTGGCTCCGCTTACGCGGAATCACCCACCGGATCGCCCGCAAAGGCATCGAGTCTTCCCAGCGACTGGGCCGGCACCGCTGGACGATCGAACGCACCATGGCCTGGCTTGCCGGCTGCCGTCGACTGCACCGCCGCTACGAACGCAAAGCCGAGCACTTCCTGGCCTTCACGAGCATCGCGTGCACCCTCATCTGCTACCGCCGACTCACCAAATGAGACGACCTCTTATTTCGCACGCAAAGGCGTCGAATCCAGCGAAGGGTTTGCCCCTGCGTCTCGTCGCGCGGGGTCAGGTTCGACGTCGCCGGGTCAGGTCGCGGACTCCTCCCTGAGCGGCCAACTGCCCGCGCAGATTCGTGTTAGCCTCCTTAGCTGGTGGTTTGGCCCCGCACGCTGCCGTAGTGCTGAACAGCCTCAGCGCTCTGCCGGACAGCTCAGACGAGACGATCGGGGCGGCAGCAGTCGATCGGCGAGGCCCCCGTCACGGATGACGCCATGCTCGCCGTCGCGCTCCACCTCTGCGGCCAGGAACTGAGCCTGCGGGAGATCGCCGAGCGGCTCGTCAACTCCACGGGGAAGAAGAAAGGCCAGCACCCGTCAGCGGCCACCGTCATGCGGATGCTCCGCGACCACGATGAGAGGGCACTGGAAGCTTCTGATTACGGATAGCTGCTTTGCCCCTGGCCGTGGCTTCAGGAGTTCGAGGCCGTCACCGGCCGGGGTCGTAGCACACGAACTGGCCCGAGTGCTCGTCAACTTTCCGCGTAGAACGGCCTGCCGAGCGGCGAGTGGCCGACGCGGGTCAACCATGGACCGCTGACTCATGCCAACGTGCCAGTGAGTCAGCCCTTCCACCCACAGGTGAAGCATGCCGTGAACTGCTGCGACGAGCTATTCCGGTACGCAGAAGCGGCCGCACGAAGAGTCGCTGGAGCTTAACCGGCTGGTGCTGCTCGACCTGGTTCCGGCGAACACGGAGACCTGGATCCAGACCCGCACCTTCCGGCTCGCCGCCGCCCGCAACATCCACGGGATCGTCGCACACAGCGACCCCGAGCCCAGAACGCGCCTCACCACGCAGCAGTGGCGGCAGTTGCAGCAGGAGTCAGAGGTGCTGGCCGGCTTCCTCGCGGCGACCGGGCCGGCCCTCGACCCACTTGGGGCCACCTGTTCAACCTGAGTAATGTGCAGGCGCCATCCCGACCCCCACAATGATCAGCGTCTACCTGACCGGAGGGTGCTCATGGGGCTGCGTACTTCCCTGGTGGATGCCGTGTTGGCGCGGGCCATCCAGCAGGAGGACCAGCGCGACTACCACCGAGCTCTGCGTAACTACCGCTGGGTCGTCAAGCACGGGCGCGGCAACGGCCTCGACGTGCGGGTGGCGGCGACCGGCGGGGTCTACCGTGTGCTGCGGGAAGTGCACTGCCACGCCCCCGCCATGACGGAGGCGGACCTGGACGCCGCCCGCACCACCGCGGCGAAGTCGCTCCTGGCGCGGGCCCGCATGTCGCGCGGACGTGGCCGCCTCGCCGAGGCCCAGCGTGACTTCCGGGCGGTGATCGACGAACGCGTGGGGCAGCTGTCCGGGGAGACCGCCCACGAGTTCGCCGAGATGATCGACGATGCCCGCCAGAACCCCCGCGAGGACCGCTATCCAGCCACGCCATACGACCGGGACCAACCGCGCCGGATCCTGCCCCGGATCGTCGGGCCGGATCCCTGCGAGAACCTTCGCGCACTGGGCTACGCGACCGAGTCTGACGCCCTCGCCGCCGCGATCGCCTTGTGCCGCACGGCGCTGCGACACCCCAGGGCATTCTTCGAGCGCCGGGGGGTCTCCGCGCTCCTTGCGCAGTTGCTGGACGACTACGGCGACGTCGCTGGGGCGGCAGCCGCACGCGCGCACCAGGAGCTACCGCTCAAGCTGGACGGGGCCCTGTCGGATGTCGAACACAACTACACGTACAACCGGTCACGGCAGTTCGCGCCGTATCTGATCGCGAGGCTGCGCCCCACCGAGATCATGGAGCACCTTCAATGCTCCAGTCTGGAACTTCCGCAGCCTCCGGGATCCCACTGGAGCGGGTACCTGATCCTCACCACCGAACGCGTGCTCTTCCTGGAGGACTTCTTCTATCCGCACCTGAAGGACCCCGATGGGCCGACGCCACAGTACGAAGTGCTGGCGGTCGAGCGCACGTCCGTCACCGGCAGCACGTTCTCCCAGAACCGGTACGGGAACACCTGCTGGCACTTCAGGTTCCCCCCGACCGCGGACGGTGAGGCGGCATACCAAGGACAGGCCCGCGTCGGCGTGGGCCGGCACTCCGACCTCTGGCGGGCCGCCTTCCCCCGCTGACCCGCCTCACGCCAGCGGCCGAGGCAGTCGCACGCATCAGCCCTGGGCAGCCCCGTCCGGATCTCCGCACAGCTCATGAAGACGCTGCAGTACCGGCCCGATGCGCCCGCCGGCCTCCACGCAGTGACCAGGCCGGCTCACGACCCACCTGAACTCCACCAAGTCAGCCTGAGCACCTCGGCGATACCCCCTCTTGAGGCGGAGCCACACCAGCGCGCCCGGCTTCGCCGGTTGGCCTGTCGGCCTCAAGCAGCATGTTCCGACGCGGATGCAACGGGTCGCAATGCACAGGCCGAGCAGCACTGGCTCAGCGGGGACACCACGGATGATCAGCTGCTCCACTCGGCATGGCCGATCGGCACACAGCACACGTTCGTCTTCGTCCAGCACGATCGCGGACTGAATGGCGCAAGGTCACGGAGGACACCCGGGTACCCTACCGGCCCGTGATCACAACGCTCTGCCTGGCGCAACCCACTTTCCCTCTCCACCAGTTGAAAGGTCACACCCCTGCCTCGATTCTCAATCACTTGTCGTTTCCCGGTCTTCATGGGAGCCAGGGCCGCTCACCTGGACTGAGTGGCGGCGCTGCCCGAACGCCGCCGCGACTGGGGCAGGGCGATGACCGCCGAACTGGCCGAAGTAGAGGGGCACTCGGCCCGGTGGCGGTTCGCGCTCAGCAGTGTCCGGGCCACGCTGTGGCTGCCACCGGCGGGTGGCTGGCCGATGCTCGCCCTCGTGACGGGGTGCTCGTGGCCTGGGTTGCGGCGGCCGGGCCGACGGTCAGCGCGGTGGGCCCGGGCTGAGGGTGTTCGCGGTGAGCTTCACCGGCCTGGTCGGTGCAATGGTGGTCCTGGCCGCCGCACGTTCGCGCCGACTGCGGCTGCCGGTGCCAGCTCCGATCGTTCTGGCGACTGGTGGTGTTGCCGCGTCGATCGCCGTAACCGTGATCTTCCTGCGCCGAGAGCCGACCGCGGCCCCCGCTCCCGCTCGCGCTCCTGCTCGCACTTGTGCTCCCGGTCGCCCTCATCGCCGCCTTCTTCCTCACGGCGTTCACGGCGGCGCGGGCCGGCCGGTTGTTCCGCTGTGTACGCGGCGGACACATGGCCGCGATGGCCGCCCAGGCACCCAACGACCCGAGATTCCAACCCGGCTTCGAGCGCGTCGACGCGTCCGTCTGCGCCGTCATCTGCCTCAACGCCTATTACGGATACCTGGACAATGGAAAGAAGCTGCCGTCATCACCCGAGGCCCACCTCCACCCGGACACCCCACCGTTGTTCATGGCCCACGGCGACAACGACACCGCGGTCCTCATCGAGGGAGCCCGGCACTTCGCCGAGAGGCTGCAGCACGTCTCGTCCAATCCGGTGGTCTATGTGGAACTCGCCGGAGCGCAGCATGCCTTCGACCTGTTCCACTCCCTGCGCTTCGAGACAGTCGTCAACGCCGTGGAAGTCTTCGCCGCCTGGGTGCGCTCCACACAGGTGGGATCTCAAGCAACGAGCTGAGCAGCCTATCGTTGCGGTCATGGTCTTCCATCCGTCGGCGGAACCCGCCGTCTTCCACGCAACGCTCCGCGATCAGTTCGAGGCATTCCTCGATGAGCATCGATCCGCGCTGCACGACAGTCTGAACGGGCTGACCGAAGAGCAGGCACGCCGGTCGCTGGTCCCGTCCAAGACCACGCTGCTCGGCCTGGTCAAGCACGCCACGTTCGTCGAGAAGGTCTGGTTCGATGAGGCGATCACCTGCCGATCCCGCCCCGAGATCGGCATTCCCGACTCGCCCGACGAGTCGTTCGACCTCCACGACGGCGACACGATCGCCTCGGTCCAGCATGCCTACCAGCAGGCGTGCGCGGCGTCCCGCCGAACCACGACAAGCCTGACGCTGGACGACCTCGTACGGGGCAACCGCCGGGGCCCCCTGCCGCTGCGCTGGATCTACCTCCACACACTGCGCGAACTGGCCCAGCACTGCGGCCACGCCGACATCCTTCGCGAGCAGATCCTCAACGGCACGACACACCGCGGCTGATCCTGGGATTCTCCGCGCGACCTGACGCCGAAGCGAACGCCTCCCATCGGGCGTCGCGATGCAGCAAACTCATTGGCCCCGCCCCACGGGGCAAGCGGATGATCGGGGCCGATCAGAGGGCAGCCCCGGGCGGGGGCCGCCGTATTGCGGACGGCGGCTACAGGGTGGCGGACCAGGCGCCTCGCGACAGGGTTGTCGCCCCGTCCTGCGTGATGGTGACCCGGGCGCCGTACAGGGGCAGTTCGCCCTCCCGGTTGAGCCGGCTCGGACCCGTTGCAGTTCCCGCCACAGGCGGCGGGGGCCGCCCTGGTACACGGTCGGCGAGCCGAGGAACTCGGTCGCCGTGGCGCGCGCCCGGGAGCTGGGCATCCAGGTGAGCCGTTCCCAGGTGCGCAGGATCTTGCCGGCCGAGGGGGTGCGCCGGCGCCGAACCCGGTCCTGGACCCGGTCGAAGGACCCCGGCTTCGAGGGAAAAGGACCAGGATCATCGCGCTCTGTACCAGCCCGCCCGACGGTGCGACCGTGGTCTGCGCCGGCGAACTCGGCCCGGTGATCCCCCGCACCGTCCCGCCGGCACCGGGCTGGTCGCCGGACGGGCACCGCATCAAGAACGAGATCGACTACTCCCGCGGCCCGGAGAAGACCTGGGTCTACGGAGCCCTGCGTCCCCGGGACGGCCACGAGGTCACCATGACGGCCACCTCCCGCAACAGCGCCTTCTGCCAGCAGTTCCTCCAGCTGGTCAAGGAGGCCAACCCGCACGGGGACATCTACGTGATCAGCGACAACCTCTCCTCACACAACAGCCTCTCCACCCGCGTCTGGCTGGAGGAGCATCCCGAATCAGGCACGCGTTCATCCCGGTCGGCGCGTGCCGGCTCAACCTGCAGGAAGGCTGGTGGCGACTGTTCCGCAAGACCGCTCTCGCCGGGCGCTCCTTCGGCGACCGCGACCACATCACCCACGCCACCCGCGTCGCCACCGACCAGCTCAACGCCCACGCCCGACCCTGGATCTGAGGGGGACCCGCACCAACCACCAGGCGCTTACGCCGCCGCTATGTGTTCCTCCTTTGAGGAATTCAGCACTAGGGTTGAGATAAGCGATCGCTTAGCCGCTTGCGGTGCAGTATGGGCTGGCGGCGCCAGGAGAGAGGTAGGGAACCTGATGCCGGTCATCGATGCGTGGATGCAGCACCCCACGCTCCGTCACTCCAATCACGAGATGTTCGAGTCGTTGCGCCGATGGACGGGGCAGGGCCTGCTGGAGGAGCCGTTGCCGGTCAAGGCCACAGTGGCCGCGATGGCCGCGGCTGATGTCGAGATCGGACTGTCGGCTGCCTGGTATGGACCTCAGGGGCCGCTCATCAGCAACGACGAGGTGGCCGAGTTCGTCGCCCAGTCCGACGGACGGCTGCGCGGGGTGGCTTGCGCAGATCTCACCCGGCCGGTGCAGGCCGTGCGGGAGCTGCGCCGTGCCGTGGAGGAACTCGGCTTCGTGGCCCTGCGGATGGTGCCCTGGCTGTGGCAGCTGCCGCCCACCGACCGGCTGTACTACCCGCTGTATGCCGCCTGTGTCGAACTCGACATTCCCTTCTGCACCCAGGTCGGGCACACCGGCCCGCTGCGTCCCTCCGAGACCGGCCGTCCCATCCCCTACATCGACCAGGTCGCGCTCGACTTCCCCGAGCTGACCATCGTGTGCGGGCACATCGGCTACCCGTGGACCACGGAGATGATCGCGGTGGCCGACAAGCACGCCAACGTCTACATCGACACCAGCGCCTACACGGCCCGCCGCTACCCGCGTGAGCTGGTCGACTACCTGCGCGGCCGGGGCCGCAGGAAGGTGCTGTTCGGCACCAACTACCCCATGATCACTCCTGCCCAGGCGCTGGAAAATCTTGGTGACTTGGGACTGGGCGAGGAGGCCACCGAGCTGTTCTTGTCCGGCAACGCCCGGCGGACCTTCAACCTCTGATCACACCGGGTCAGCGCCGCAGCAACGTTGGCGGCCGCCGTCGCCGCCCCCGCCTACGCCCTCAGCCACCAGCCACCAGCCACCAGCCACCAGCCCGAGCAGGCCCGCCAAGCGCTCGCGTACGCCAACTCCTTCATGGACCGGCGCACCGACACCGAGCGGGCGGACACGTGGCTCACCCACGGCGAGCAAAGCCGCCGTTGACAATTTCTTGCTCACAGCGGACGTTGAACCGCCCCAGTGGCCCACCTCAAGGCGCGCCTGCACGCCGCGTGGAAGGCACGACACCAGGCGCCGAATCACCGCGAGGCCATCCGGAAGCTGCTGCCCGGCCTGATCCGGGATGCGCAGACCCTCGTCCGGCACGCCGAATCCAGCAGCGAACGTCGTGCAGCGCAGGCCCTACTCGCCCACGCCTACAGCCTCAGTCAGTTCTTCATCGCCTACCAGCCCGACGCCGCCCTGCTGTGGCGGGTCGCCGAACGCGGCATGGTCGCCGCCCAGGAATCCGGCGACCCACCTCGCCGCCTGGCTGCTGGCCCAAGCGCACCGCGACGCCGGGCAACGCCACTTCGACGCCGCCGACGCCGTCAACCTGGAGGCCGTCCGCTTCCTTCAACCGTTCCTAAAGACTGAGCGGGAGTGAGTCCTGTTGCCAGGACTCATGCTCAGCCGAACGCCCCGAACGGTGTTGGGCGTTCTGGTCGACCGCG